>CAVOEB010000001.1:0-106779 GCA_963694715.1 Alphaproteobacteria bacterium
CTCGTTGTCGAGGCCATCGAGCAGGCGGGCGGCGAGGCTATGGCGCTTACGCTCGACGTGAGTGATGAGGCGGCGTGGCGGGATGCGATCGCGCGCACCGTCGAGCGCTTCGGCGGGCTCGATATCCTGGTCAACAACGCCGGTATCGCCGGTCCGGAGAATGTCGAGACCACCGATCTCGCACTCTGGCGCAAGATCATGGGGGTCAACTTGACCGGTACCTTCCTCGGTATAAAGCATGCGATCCCGATGATGCGCCTGCGTGGCGGTGGCTCGATCGTCAACATGAACTCGACCTACGGGCTGACCGGCGGCGACGGATCGGCGGCCTATTGCGCGAGCAAGGGCGGTATCGCCACCCTGACCAAGTCGGCGGCGCTCCATTGCGGCAAAGAGGGTACGAAGATCCGGGTGAACGGGGTTTGCCCCGGCGCGGTCCTGACCCCGCTTCTGTTCCGCGCTGCCGATCGCTATCCGGGCGGGCGCGAGGAGGGGTTGGCGTCTATGGCCGCCGAGCACCCGCTGGGCCGGAACGCTACGCCCGAGGACATCGCAAACGGTGTGCTCTACCTGGCCTCGGACGAATCGACCTTCGTGACCGGTACGCACCTCGTCATCGACGGCGGCACCCTCGCCGGATAGAGCTATTTTCAATCGTCTGAGATTGCTCCAGGCCGCGCCGGCCGCGGACGCGGCCAATATTGAGATAGGAAGTGCCCGCCGACGCGACGATTGAGCGTATCAAGAATTACAAATCGGCAGATCGCGAGATCCGCTACCGTGAGCGCAACAAGTACCTATTCAGGCCCGCGCAATCGCCATGAACTGGTCGTAGAGGCGCTTCGCCTCGCGGTTAAACTCGGGCATACGCGTAGCCGCGTCGGCGTCGAGCCGTTCGAGTGCCCCTTCGCCCATCGCGGAATCGAGGGCCTCGGCGTAGGCCGGCACCGCGGCCCAGTCTGTCACGGTGTTGGGCGTTAATTCGACATGATACTGGATGCCGTAGGCGGATTCGCCGACCCGCATCGCCTGGATTTTGCAGGCCGGCGAGCGGGCGAGGCTGACGCCGCCCTCGGGCAGGCCGAGCACGCCGCAGGAATGCCACTGAAAATAGTCGGCGTGGGCGGCAGCGCCTGCGTAAAGGGGGTCCGATTGCCCCTCCGCGGTCAGCGCCACGTCCATGATGCCCACCTCGGGGGCTTCCATGCGCCCGACCTTGCCGCCCAGCGCGTCGGCCAGCAGCTGGTGACCGAGGCAGAATCCGATGAAGGGCAAGCCGCGTACGGCGACGGCTTCGTGGATCGCCGTCTTTTCCGCGACCAGCCAGGGGTGGATGTCTTCTTCGAAGGTGTCCATGGGCCCGCCCATGACCCAGAGCAGGTCGTAATCGGCGAACGACGGGATGGCTTCGCCCTCGTCGAGTTCGACGGAATCCCAGCGGATGCCGTCGGCGTCGAGGAAATCGCGAAAGATCCCGGGGTGTTCGATGTTGATATGTTGAAAGACGAGCACGCGCATGGTGGCCAACCCTTCCTGACTATCCGTTTTGCCGACGAGCTTACACCACGGGGGCGGCGCCCTGCCAGAACGCCACGGCGGGCCTCAGGGCAGGCGGTCCTGAACCTGGAACAGGGCGTAGCGCGCGCGTACGAACTGGAGGCGAAGGCCTGGCAGCGGAAACGCGGGCAACGGCCGGGTCAGGGGGCCGGGCAGGGCCTGGAGCTGACAGGCGGGATCGCCCGCGATCATGCCCGCGAGCGCGCGCCCGCACCAACTGCTCATGGCGACGCCGCTGCCGTGATAGGCGAGCGCAAAGAAGGTCGTGGGATCGTCGGGCAACGGGCCGAGATGGGGCAGGCCGTCATAGGCGGCGCAGATCAAGCCCCGCCAGTAATGGGTGATCTCGACATCCTTCCAGGCGGGCCACATCTCGCCCAGGCGGCGAATCATCCAGGCGCGCGTGCGGACTTCGGTGCTCGGCGCGGTAGAGGTGCCCGCGCGCCCGCCTAGCATGAAGCGCCCGTCGGGCAGCATGCGGTAATAGAACAGCAGGTGGCGAGAATCATAGACCGGGGTTTCGGTGACCCAACCCTGGGCCGCGCGCTCCTCGGGCGTGAGCGGGCGGGTCGTAATGACGTTCGAAAGCAGCGGCATGACCCGGCCGGAAAAGCGCGCATCGAGGCCGTCGGTGGTAAATCCGTTGGTTGCAAGCACGACGCGTTTCGCGTGCAGGCTGCCGGTTCTCGTGCGCAGCACATGGCCTTGCCCGTCGCGTTCCCAGAGCCGGACTTCCGAGTGGCCGTGGATGACCGCGCCGTGGCGCAGTGCGGCACGGGCGAGGCCGCGGGAATATTTGAGGGGGTGTAGGCCTAAGCCCACCGGGCAGTGAAGCCCGCCGAACGCCTCCGGGCCCCGATAGGCGCGCTCGGCTAGTTCGTCCCGGTCCCAAAGCGCCCAGTCCTCGCCGAACAGCTCCTTGGCCGCGTCGCGTTGATGTTCGAGATATTT
The DNA here is from genome assembly GCA_963694715.1 of Alphaproteobacteria bacterium. Taxonomy (GTDB): domain Bacteria; phylum Pseudomonadota; class Alphaproteobacteria; order UBA828; family JAPUJA01; genus CAVOEB01. The sequence goes on from CAVOEB010000001.1 coordinate 2,509, forward strand.
CATGCGAGAGGGCTTGTGCGCGACGCAGATCATGCCGCCGTCCTGGGCGTCGATCTCAAAATCTTCGCTCTGGGCGAGCTCGCGCACCAGCTCGACCGCCTCGTATCCCGCGTTGTGGAAGCGCCGGGTTTCCTCCAGCCCAAACTTGCCGAGCATTTCCTGGTAGGAGAGGAAAGTACCGCCGCCGCTGGCAAAGCCACCGTTGCGCCCCGACGCGCCCCAACCCGGAACGCCCGCCTCGAGCACCCGGGCCTCGATGCCGTGGTCGCGCACCAGGTGCAGCGCTGCGTTCAGACCGGTATAGCCGCCGCCGATGATCGCTACATCGCAGGCGTGATCGCCCTCAAGGGGTGCACAGCCCTCGACCGGCGGACCCGCGGAGGCGACCCAAAAACTGTCCACTTTTCTGCCCCGGTCGTAGATGCTGGGGTGATAGAGCTGAGCCATCGTGCGGCGGGTCCTTAATCAATGGCGTTGGGCGGACGATACCATAGCGGAAATTGCCGCCGGCTGGGATGTCCCGGATGCGGTGTCTTCCGGTCGCTACCGGGGCGTGCGGAACTGCGCTAGAGTGACCTGCCCAACGATGGGACATGAGAGGTTAAATGAGCACAAATCGCCCGCGCGGCAAATTCGAGACCCGTGCGATCCACGCCGGTCAGGCCCCCGATCCGACCACCGGGGCGATCATGACCCCGATCTACGCGACCTCGACCTACGTTCAGGAGAGCCCCGGTGTCCATAAAGGCTTCGAATATTCCCGGACCAACAATCCAACCCGCCAGGCCTATGAGAATTGCGTCGCTGATCTTGAAAACGGCACCCGCGGCTACGCCTTCGCCTCGGGCCTCGCCGCCACCGCGACCCTGCTCGATCTGTTCGATTCGGGCAGCCACGTTGTCGCGGTCGACGATCTTTACGGCGGCACCTACCGATTGTTCGAAAACGTACGCAAGCGCTCGGCGGGGCTCGAATTCAGCTTCGTCGATCTGACCGATGGCGCCGCGATCGAGGCGGCGATCCGCCCCGCAACCCGGATGATCTGGGTCGAGACGCCGACTAACCCGCTGCTCAAGCTGGTTGATCTCGAGATGGTCGCCAGGATCGCGCGGCGCCACGGCGTGATCTCCGTGGCCGACAACACCTTTGCCAGCCCCTGGATTCAGCGTCCACTGGACCGGGGCTTCGACATGGTGCTGCATTCAGCAACAAAATACCTCAACGGCCATTCCGACATCGTGGGCGGCATTGTGGCCGTGGGCGAAAACCCGGAGCTTGCCGAAAGATTCGGCTACCTTCAGAACGCGGTCGGCGCGATTCAGGGCCCGTTCGATTCGTTTCTGGCGCTGCGCGGGCTCAAGACGCTCGCGCTGCGCATGGGGCGCCATTGCGAGAACGCTGCCGCGATCGCCGAGTGGCTCGAGGCGCACCCGGCGATCGAGCGGGTCTATTATCCGGGCCTCGCCTCCCACCCCCAGCACGAGCTCGCCAAGCGCCAGATGGACGACTTCGGCGGCATGGTGACCGCAGTGCTCAAGGGCGGGATCGAGCCCTCGCGCCGCTTCCTGGAGCGTTGCGAGCTGTTCGCGCTGGCCGAAAGCCTGGGCGGTGTCGAAAGCCTGATCGAACACCCGGCGATCATGACCCACGCTTCGATCCCGGCCGAGATTCGCGCCGCGCTCGGCGTCGAGGACGGATTGGTGCGCCTGTCGGTCGGCGTCGAGAACATCGAGGATCTGATCGCCGATCTCGACAACGCGCTGGCCGGGCTGGGTTGAGCGGATCGCGGTTTTGATCCGCGCGCAGCTGGGCTTATAGTTCTCGGCAACAACAAGGCAACATCAATAAGGGAGGCGCGAGATGTCGGGAACCGTAACGACAATAACCCCGTCGGGTGGACCGACGCTGAGCCGTGACGTGCCGGTAGACCCGCGGCGCACGGCGCTGCTGGTGATCGACGTGCAGAATTACTGCTGCCATCCCGACGGCGCCGAGTTCGACGGCATCGACGAGGCGACCAAGCGCGAAATCTACGGCTATTATTTCGACCGTCTTGATAGCGTCGTTTATCCCAATACCCGCCGCCTGCAGGACGCGGTGCGCGCGGGCGGCGGCGAAGTGACGTTCACGGTCATCGAAAGCCTCACTCTGGACGGGCGTGACCGCGGGCTCGACTACAAGATCACCGGCTTTAACGTACCCAAGGGCTCGTGGGACGCGCAAGTGATCGATGCCATCGCACCGGTGGGCGACGAAATCGTCATCCCCAAGACCGCGTCGAGCGTATTCAACGCGACCAACATCGAGTACGTGTTGCGTAATCTGGGGGTCGAGTACCTAATTATCTGCGGTACGGTCACCGACCAGTGTGTCGACACCGCGGTGCGCGACGCCTGCGACAAGGGCTTCCTTGTAACGCTGGTGGGCGATTGCTGTGCGACCTACACCCAGGAGCGCCACGATACCTCGATGCGGCTGAACAAGGGCTATTGCCGGCAGGTGACGACCGACCAGCTGATCGTGGAATTTCCTGTCGTCGAGCGCGCCGCCGGTTGAGTGTCGCGCCGCCAGGGCGCGCAATTGACAGAGCGCGCCGCCGGGGCGTGTAAAGGGAAGAACAGCCATGAACTTGAGATTGCGCGAGCGCGACGCCCAGACCATTGCGGGTATCGAGAAGCTGCGCTTTTCGCCGCTCGCCGCCTTGAGGGGCGAGGGGTCTTACGTTTTCGACGAGGACGAGCGCAAGATTCTCGATCTTTCTTCGTCGGCGGGCGCGGCCAGCCTCGGCTATGCCCATCCCCGGGTGGTCGAGGCGGTCAAGTCAGCCGTGAGCGAGATGGCGACCGCAAGCCTGCTGATGTATCCCAACGAGCACGCGGTCGGGTTTGCCGAGAAACTGCTGGCGGTGACGCCGGGCGAGGGCGAGCGCAAGGTCTGGATCGGTCATTCGGGCTCGGATGCCAACGACACTGCCGTGCGCGCGATTACCAAGGCGTCGGGACGCCCGCGCGTGATCTCGTTCATCGGCTCCTATCATGGCGGTATCTCGGGCTCGATGGCGGTCTCGGGCCATACTTCGCAGACCCACACCCTGCCGCGTCCCGGTCTTTTGCTGCTGCCCTATCCCGACCCCTATCGCGGCGAGTTCTCGAGCGAAGAGGTGCTCAAGCTCCTCGACTACCAGTTCGAAACCACGACGCCGCCCGATCAGGTCTCGTCCGTGTTCATTGAGCCGATCATGTCCGACGGCGGCTTGATCGTGCCGCCCGAGGGCTTTCTGGCCGCGCTGGCCGAGCGCTGCCAGGCCCACGGGATTCTTGTCGTGCTCGACGAGGTCAAAGTCGGGCTGTGCCGCTCGGGGCTAATGCACGCGTTCGAGCATGAAGGGCTGAACCCCGACGTGGTCGTCTTCGGCAAAGGGGTCGGCGGCGGCCTCCCGCTCTCGGCGGTGGTTGCCCCCGCCGAGGTGCTCGATCACACGCCGGCTTTCGCAATGGAGACCACCGCGGGCAATCCGGTGAGTTGCGCCGCCGGGTGCGCGGTGCTCGACACCATGATCGAGGATAAACTGGCAGAGAACGCCACCCGCGTCGGCGGCATGCTGATGGACGGCTTTAGAGCCATGGCGGATCGTCACCCCATGATCGGCGACGTGCGCGGGCGCGGTCTCGCGGTGGGGGTCGATCTGGTGACCGACCGCGAGACCAAGCAGCCGGTCGACCCGACGGTCACTGCCAAGATCATCTACCGCGCCTACGAGCTCGGCGCGGCGCTGATCTATGTCGGGCTTGCGGGCAACGTGCTCGAACTGACGCCGTCGCTGTGCCTGAGCGAGGACGAAGCGCGTGAGGGCCTGGCCGTGATGGACCAGGCGTTCACCGACGTCGTCGCGGGTAAGGTGGCCGACGAGACCGTTGCCGAATTCATGATGTGGTAGGGGTGCGCTCTTGACCCGCGATCTTCTGGCGCGTGACGAAGCGGTTATTGCCGGAATCGAGAAACTGCGCTTCTTTCCGGTCGCACCCGTGGGCGGCGAGGGCTGCACGCTGATCGAGGCCGATGGCCGCCGACTGCTCGACTTTGCCGGATCGTGGGGTGCCGCCAACCTGGGTTACAGCCACCCGGCGGTGGCCGAGGCGGTGGCCGGCGCGGCGCGCAATATGGCGGCGACCAGCCTGCTGTCCTACGCCTCCGAGCCGGCGGTCGCTTTGGCCGAGGAACTACTGGCAACCCTGCCGGGAGACGCTGCGCGCAAGGTCTGGTTCGGCCATTCGGGCTCTGACGCCAACGACATGGTGGTTCGCCTCGTCGAGGCGGCGAGCGGGCGGTCGCGCTTTCTCACCTTTCACGGCGCCTATCACGGCGGCATTTCGGGTTCCATGTCGGTCTCGGGCCACAGCTCGCAAGGCCACGCGCCCGCCCGCGAGGGCGTGGTCCATCTGCCCTATCCCGATCCCTACCGGCCTCACGCCGAAGGCGATTTAACCGCGGCTTCGCTGGCGGCGGTCGATGCGCTGTTCGCGACGAGCTGCCCGCCCGGCGAGATTGCCGCGGTGTTCATCGAGCCGATCCAGTCCGATGGCGGCGTGATCGTGCCGTCCGCGGGGTTCCTTGCGGGCCTGGCCGAGCGCTGCCAGGCGAACGGCATTCTCGTGGTGGTCGACGAGGTCAAGGTCGGGCTTGGGCGGAGTGGTCTGATGCACGCCTTCGAGCATGAGGGCCTAGCGCCCGACATCGTCAGCTTCGGCAAGGGGCTAGGCGGCGGCTTGCCGCTCTCGGCGGTGGTCGGGCCGGCGGCGCTGATGGATTTCGCGCCCGCTTTCTCGATCATGACCGCGTCGGGCAATCCCGTTTGCGCTTCGGCGGGCCGCGCGGTGCTGCGCACCATCCGCGAGGACGGTCTGATCGAGCGGGCAGCGAGCTTGGGCGAGCGCCTCGCGCAGGGTTTTCGCGAACTTGCCAACCGCCACATGCTGATCGGCGACGTGCGGGGCCGGGGCCTGGCGCTCGGCGTCGAGCTGGTGCGCGACCGCGCGACCAAGGAGCCCGCCGACCTGGAAACCTCGAAGCTGGTCTATCGCGCCTACGAGCTGGGTCTCGTGCTGTTTTACGTCGGCATGCGCTCGAACGTGCTCGAGCTGACCCCGCCGCTCATCCTGAGCGAGGCGGAGGTTGATACGGGGCTGGAAATCCTCGACCGGGCCTTCGCCGACGTCGCCGCCGGCAAGGTCTCCGACGAGGCGGTGGCGGCGTTCGCCGGCTGGTAATCCCGAGGCTTTAAGCGCGCAGCCGCTCGCCGGTTTCACCGTCGAAGGCGAGCACCTGGGCCGGGTTGGCGCCGATGCGTACGGTCATACCGTGGGTCACATCGTCGTTGCGCTTGAGTTTCGCAGTGACGTCGGGCCCGGCGGACGAGAGGTTGAGAATGGTCTCGGCGCCGAGATGCTCGACCACCTCGATATGGCCGTCGAACGAGGCCCAGCCCTCGGGCGGATCGAGCTGGAGGAATTCCGGCCGGATCCCGACGCGCACGTCCGAGCCTTTGGCGGCGGCGTGGCCCGCGGGCAGGGAAATCTCCAGCCCGTCGGCAGTGAAGCGGAGCGTATCGCCGTCCTTGGCCGTGGTTCCGCGCAACAGGTTCATCGCCGGGCTGCCGATGAAACTCGCAACGAAGGCGTTGACCGGATCGTCGTAGACTTGGAGCGGTGTGCCCGCCTGCTGGATGTTACCCTCGTTCATCACCACGATGCGGTCGCCCATGGTCATGGCCTCGACCTGGTCGTGGGTGACGTAGATCATGGTCGCGCCCAGCCGGTGATGCAGCTTGATGAGCTCGGCGCGCATCGCCGTGCGCAGCTTGGCGTCGAGGTTCGAGAGCGGCTCGTCGAACAGGAAGACCGCCGGGTTGCGCACGATCGCGCGGCCCAGGGCGACGCGCTGCTGCTGGCCGCCCGAGAGGGTCTTGGGCTTGCGCGGCAACTCTTCGGTAATGCCCAGGATGGTCGCTACGTCGTGGACGCGTTTTTTGATCTCGGCCTTCGGCGTCTTGCGCAGCTTGAGCGCGAAGCCCAGGTTCTGGGCCACGGTCATGTGGGGGTAGAGCGCGTAGGACTGGAACACCATGGCGACGTCGCGGTCCTTGGCGTGGGTCCGCGCAACGTCGCGCTCGCCGATGAAAATCGATCCGGAGGTGACCTCCTCAAGCCCGGCCACCATGCGCAGCGAGGTCGTTTTGCCGCAGCCCGATGGGCCGACGAAGACAACGAACTCACCGCTGTTGATGGTCAGGTTAATCGAGTCGACGGCAACGAAGTCTCCGAAATTCTTGGTCAGGTCCGTCAGCCGGACATCGCTCATGTGAAGACTCCCAGATAGAGAAACTCGACCGCAACCCAGATGCAAACACCCCAGAATCGCAGCTCGCCGGGGGTAAAAAAATCGACCCGCGAATTCCAGAACCCGAGGCCCACGATCAGCGGTGTGGAGGCGCCAAGCACGGCGAGATGGGGCAGCATGCGGGCCCTACTCCTTCGGCGGCTTGAGGACGATGAAAAACGGCACGGCGGCGATCAACGGCAAGGCGAACAGCCCGATAGGCACGACGATGAAGTGCGATATTCCGCCCTCGATCATCACCCCGCAGACGACGACCACGAGGAGGCAATAGAGCAGGGTATATAGCGTGGCCCGAAGGTCTCCGAGCTTCACCGGCAGGTCTCTCCCATCCCTGTCGTGTCGAACCGGTCTTGCGCCGGATCGGCACGGTTATACGTTGGCGGGATCGTAAGCCCATCCACCGAAGCCACGCAAGGTCTGTTTCCGGCACACCGGGGTTGTGATTTCTTTGATAAATTCTGCGCGCCGGGCGCGCTATGGTGAAGGTTGTATGGTCTCGTCCAACTGCCCAGCCTACAAAAGAAGGGAAATAGGGGCGCTTGTCCAACCCTCCGCCCGACGGGACCATACGGAGCGAACAACGAAGATAAATCGGCCGACAGTGCCGGCCTACCAGTAGCAAAGCCCGCCGCAGATATTGATCGCCTGGCCGGTGATGAAGCGGCCACGCTCGCTCGCGAGGTAGACCGCAAAATCGCCGATGTCGCGGGGCTCGCCGACGCGCTTGAGCATATTAGAGTCAGCCATGCTCTCCTGCCAGAACTCATCGTAGTTGATCTTGTTCTCGTCGGACCATTCCTTGTGGAAGCTAGCCGCCATCTTGGTGTCGATCCAGCCCGGGCAAATACAGTTCGCGCGGATCGCCTGTTCGCCCACCTCGGCGGCGACGCAGCGGGCAAAACCGATCAGCCCGTGCTTGGCCGCGTTGTAGGCCGAAAACAGGCCGTCGGCGGTCTTGCCGTTGGTCGAGGCGATGTAGATCTGGCTGCCGCCCTCGCCCTGCGACTGCATCGCGGGTAGGGTGTATTTGGTGACTAGGAAGGGGGCTTTCAGGTCAGTATCGATGACCCAGTCCCACTGCTCCTCGGTCATCTCGGGCACGCTCATATAGTCGTAGACGCCCGCGTTGTTGACCACGACGTCGATGCCGCCCAGCTTGTCGAGGGCAGTCTTGCACATGGCTTCGATCTCGCCCGTTGCCGTCATGTCAGCGGTCACGGCGAAGGCGCTGCCGCCGGCGTTCGCGATCGCGTCGAGCGTATCTTTCGCTTTTGCTTCCGAGCGGGCGTGGACCGCAATCGTTGCGCCCTCCGCCGCCATGGCTTCGGCGATCGCGCGGCCGAGGCCGCTTGAAGCGCCTGTAATCAGCGCGCGCTTGCCGTTGAGTTGGGTGTCCATATCTTCCTCTCCCGTCAGTGGTGTCACAACAATCGATTGGGCCGAACGTAGGTGGTCATGACCAGAAGTGTCGAGCCGCGCGCAGCATCTACCAGTAGGCGAGCCCACCGCAAATTCCGATCGCCTGGCCGGTAATGAAACGGCCCTTCTCGCTCGCGAGATAAACCGCCATGGCGGCGATATCCTCGGGCTGGCCGACCCGCTTGAGCATGTTAGCGCCCGCCATATCGGTCTCACGAAAGGTCTCAAAATCAGCCGGTTTCTCGCCCGGCCAACTTTCGAAAAATTCTGTTGCCATCTTGGTTTCGATCCAGCCCGGGCACAGCGCGTTGACTTGAACGCCTTGTGCGCCGGCCTCGGCGGCAACCGAGCGGGCAAACCCCAGCAGGCCGTGCTTGGCGGCATTGTAGCAGGCGAAGTTCGCATCCGCGGTGCGGCTTGACGACGAGGCTATGAACAATAGGCTGCTGCCCGGAGCCGCGTCGAGCAACGCGGGCAGGGTGTATTTCGTGACCAAAAAAGGCGCCTTGAGGTCGACGTCCATCATGGCGTCCCAAAACGCCTCGCTCATCTCAGTGACCGCGCCGTAGCCGAAGAACCCGGCGTTGTTGACTACGATATCGAGCCCACCCAGCCGGTCGAGCGCCGTCTCGCACATCGCTTTGATCTCGGTGCTCTGCGCCATATCGGCGGCGAGCGCGAACGCATTACCGCCGGTCCGGGTGATGGCGTCCAGCGTGCCTGCGGCCTTTTCTTCCGAGCGGGCGTGGAGCGCCACGCTCGCGCCCCGTGACGCTAGCGCCAGCGCAATGGACCGGCCGATTCCGCTCGATGCCCCCGTTACGAGGGCGCGCTTGCCGTCGAAGTCTTGCGTCATGGACCGGTGCTTTCCTTACCCCTCCCACATCGTTCGCGGTCGGGTGGAGCGACCCTAGCGGTCCCGGATCGTACTGTCGAGGCTATGGCGGCACGCGCCGGAAAGGCGCCGATTGTGGCACGGATCGTTGCCGGATAAGCTGCAAGTAATTACATCAGCGGGAGATCTTTACAATGGCCAGCGGCTTTCCGGACCAGGCGCGTGTCGTCGTCATCGGCGGCGGAATCATCGGTTGTTCGACGGCCTATCATCTTGCCAAGATGGGCTACACCGACACGGTATTGATCGAGAAGCACAAGCTCACGTCCGGTTCCACCTGGCATGCCGCAGGGGTCGTAGGCCAGCTCCGCGCCAACGCCAACATCACGCGCCTGCTCGGCCATTCGGTGAAACTTTATGCCGAGCTCGAGGCCGAGACGGGTCAGGCCACGGGTTGGCGCGAGAACGGCTCGCTCCGTCTCGCCTGTACCAAAGACCGGCGCATCGAATATCAGCGCGCCATTACCACGGCACGCTCCTTTGGCCTCGATATGGAACTGCTGACGCCCAAGGAGGCGCAGGAACTGATGCCGGTAATGAACGTCGACGATCTCGATTCGGCGATCTACCTGCCCTCCGACGGCTGCGTCAGTCCGTCGGACGTCACCATGGCGCTGGCCAAGGGCGCGCGCATGCACGGCGCGACGCTGTTCGAAGACACGTCCGTCACGGGCTTCGACATCAAAAACGGCCGCGTCGGCGGAGTGGTAACCGACAAGGGCACTATAAAGTGCGAGGCCGTCGTGCTGTGCACCGGCATTTGGTCGCGCGACCTGGGCCGGCTCGCCGGGGTCAACATCCCGCTCAAGCCATCGCACCACCATTACGTGGTGACCGACAAGATCGAGGGGCTCTCGCCCGATGTGCCGGCGATGCGCGATCCCGACAAGCTGACCTATTTCAAGGAAGAGGTGGGCGGGCTGATCGTCGGCGGCTATGAATTCAATCCCATCCCCCATCAGGTTTCGCCGGTGCCTGGTGATTACGAGTTCAAGCTGTTTCCCGAAGAGATCGAGCATTTCGAGCAGATCCTGCTGCCCGCGCTGGAGCGCATTCCCGCGCTCGAAACCGTCGGCATCAAGCAGTGGTTCAACGGCCTCGAATCTTTCACCGAAGACACCATGTTCATCCTCGGCGAGGCCCCCGAGGTGGCCGGCTTCTTCGTCGGCTGCGGCTTCAACTCCATGGGTATCGCGTCGGGCGGCGGTGCGGGTATGGCGCTCGCCACCTGGGTGATCGAGGGCGAACCGCCCTACGATATGCGGGCGGTCGACATCCGCCGGTTCTCAGAATTCCATCGTTCCGATTCGCAGGTTGGCGTGCGCGCGATCGAAGGCCAGGCCCATCACTACGTCATGGGCTGGCCCCATTACGAGATGCAAGCGGGCCGTCCGTTCCGGCGCAGCCCGGTCTATGAGCGGCTCGCCGCCGCCGGCGCCTGTTTCGGCAACAAGACGGGTTGGGAGCGGCCCAACTGGTTCGCGCCCGAAGGGGTCGAGCCGAAGGACAAGTATTCGTTCGGCGCGCAGAACTGGTTCCCCTATTCCGCCCAGGAACACACCGCCTGCCGCGAGGCGGTGGCGTTGTTTGACATGTCCTATTTCTCCAAGTTCACCCTCGTGGGTAGGGACGCGGAATCCGCACTCCAGCGTATTTGCGCCGGAAATGTGGGCCGCGAACCGGGGCGGTTGACCTACACCCAGATGCTTAACGACAGGGGCGGGATAGAGTGCGACCTCACCGTCGCACGGCTGTCCGAGGAGGCCTACTACATCGTGACGGGCACGGCGTTCGCCACCCACGACTTCACCCATATCCGGCGCAACCTTCCCGACGGGGCGCAGGCTTCGTTGCTCGACATCACCTCGGCGTTCGGCACGCTAGCGCTGATGGGACCGAAGGCGCGCGAGGTGCTGGGTGCTGTCGCCGAGGGCGACATCAGCCACGAGGGTTTTCCCTTCGGCACCGTGCGCGAAATTTTCGTCGCCGGCGCCCCGGTGCGCGCCATGCGCCTCACCTTCGTGGGCGAGCTGGGGTGGGAGCTGCATGTGCCCGCGGAATACATGATCACGGTCTACGACGCGCTGAAGCAGTCGGGCGCGGGCGCGGGCCTGCGCGACGCCGGCTACCGGGCGATCGATTCTTTACGCTTGGAGAAGGGCTACCGTGTCTGGGCGAGCGACATCGGTCCCGATTACACGCCGCTCGAAGCGGGCTTAGGCTTTGCGGTCTCGTTCAAGAAGAACATCGACTTCATCGGCAAGCAGGCCCTGCTCGCCCAACGTGAGGCGCCGTTGACCAAGCGGTTGATGATGTTTAGCGCCGACGATCCGGACGCGCATCTGCTCGGGCGCGAAACTATTTACCGCGATGGCGAGCGGGTCGGCTGGCTGAGCTCGGCCGGTTACGGCCATACCCTCGGCAAGGAGGTCGGGTTGGGCTATGTGCGCTCAGGGGACGGGGTCTCCGATGACTATCTCAGTTCCGGGTGCTACGAGCTCGAAGTTGCCGCGCGCCGGGTCCCCGCGGAGATCCATCTCGAAACGCCCGTTGATCCGAGCAACAAACGGATCAAGCGCTAGTCGGGCACGTGTTTTGCTTGTCACGGCGGGCAAGCCCCACTAGGTTCAGGAACCTCGGGCGACCGGGAAAACGGGGGGAGTAGGCGTGGCGGCACAAGGCACGCAAAAAAAGAAGCTAATCGATTGGAGTTCTCAGACCACCTTCATGGTGGTCTGCATGGCGCCGATCATTATCTTCCTGCTGGTCGTTGCGGTGGCGCCGCTAACCTACGCCATTGTCGACAGTTTCCGCGAACTTTCGCTCACCGTATTCACCAAGCGGGGCGCATTCATCGGTCTCGAAAACTACGGTGATCTGATCGGCGAGGACGAAAAATTTTACACCTCGCTCTGGCACACCGTGATGTTCATGGCTGTTGTGGTGCCTATCGAGTTCGTTTGCGGCCTCGCGATCGCGCTCTGGATCAACCGCCAGTTCGCCGGGCGTCGCCTCGTGCTGACCATCCTCATGATTCCTACCATGATCGCGCCTGTCGTCGTCGGCATGATCTGGCGCTTCTTCCTGATGCCCAGTTTCGGCGTGCTCACCATTTACATGAACGATCTCGGGCTATTCCGCGAAACCAGTATCTTCTCCGGCCCGGCGACCGCGTTCGGGGCGTTGATGCTCATCGATATCTGGGAGTGGACGCCCTTTATCATGCTCATCATGCTCGCGGGCCTGACTGCGATGCCCAAGAACCCGATCGAGGCGGCCCAATTGGACGGTGCGTCGAAATGGCAGATCCTCTGGCACGTCCAACTGCCGTTGCTCAAGCCGCTCATCATCATAGCGCTTATGCTGCGCACGATCGACGCGAGCAAGGTATTCGACACCATCTACATCCTGACCGGTGGTGGCCCGGGGGATGCGACCGAGGTGATTTCGAGCTTCGCTTACCGCACCAATTTCGTTAAGTGGGACCTGGGTTACGGCGCTGCGGTGTGCCTCGTGTTGGCATTCGTCTCTCTGGTTGTGGCGGGGCTGTTCTACAAAGTCGTCACCCGCCAGCGCGCCATAGCCACGACCCGCACGGCGGTGCGTGAAAAAGAGCCGGCGGTGGCGGGATGAAACTCAGGCGCGTCAATAATCCGGTCCAGTTCTTCCTGCCGCTGCTCCTCCTGCTCGTAGTGGCTTTGGGGCCCTACGTCTGGATCGTGATGGCCAGTTTCAAGCGCAAGGGCGACGTCATCACCGCGCCGCCAAAGTGGATATTCGAGCCGACGGTCATGAATTATGTCGAGATCTTCGGCAAGGGGTTCGACCGCTTTCTGATTAATTCGTCGATCATCGGGTTTTCCAGCACGGCGGTGTGCGTTCTGGTAGGCACCATGGCGGCATACGGCTTTTCGCGCTTCAAGATCCCCGCCGGCGATCACCTGTTTTTCTACATTCTGGCCACCCGGCTGGGTCCGCCCGTTGCGTACGCGTTGCCGATGTATCTGATCTTCAACGAGCTGGGGCTGATCAATACTCACATCGGGGTCATCCTGGCCCACGCGACGTTCAATCTGGTGCTCGTGGTCTGGATGATGCGCTCGTTCTTCGACGACATTCCGCGCGAGGTCGAAGAAGCCGCCTATCTCGACGGCTGTAGCCATTTCAAGGTGTTCTTCAAGATCGCCCTGCCCATGACCTATCCGGGGCTGGCGGCGGTCTCGATTTTCGTGCTGATCTTCTCGTGGAACGAGTTTCTGTTCGCGCTCATCCTGACCGGCGGCGATACCCGTACGCTCACGGTCATGATTCCCTCGCTGGTGCTACATACCGGCACGCTGTGGGGGCAGGTTGCCGCCGCCTCGGTGCTGCAGAGCATTCCGATCCTGGTCTTTATTTTCTTCATCCAGAGACAGTTGGTGCAGGGACTGACCTTCGGCGCGGTCAAGGGCTGATCCGCGCACGTACGCACCCTGTATTAGGGACGTCAGTACGAGCGCTGTTGGACCGGCAATCGTTTCAGGAAATTGAGGACCGAAGCCCGTCAGGTGGTGCGCGCGGGCGCGATGTTCATGCCGTTGGCCGTCAGGGCGGCCTGGCTGCGGTTCTTGACCTGCAGGGTCTTCAGAATCCGATGGACGTGAACTTTGACGGTGCTTTCAGAAAGCCCCAATTCGGCGGCGATCTCGCGGTTCGATTGACCTTGGGCCAGGTAGGCCAGGACATCGAGCTGGCGTGGGGTTAGCTCCGCGGCCAGCGCGCCGTTGGGCAGTCGCCGGTTGAAGGCCGATCCTACAGCTATGGAGGTAAGCATTTCCGGCGGTGCGTAGGTCCCGCCCGCAAGGATCAGGCGCAGTGCGCCGATCAGTACCTCGACCGGCAACGTCTTGGGCAGGAAGCCAACGGCGCCTGCCTCGAAGGCGCTGACGATATCGGCTCGCACGCCGCCTTCGGCCAGCGCGACGATCGGGCAGGTTGCGTCGACCTTGTGTAACCGGCCGATGCCTGCGCTGCCCTCGAGACCGGGCAGATCGAGGTCGATCAGCGCCAGCTCGACGCTGCTGGCATCACTCATCGCCGCGCTCGCGCCGTCCGCGTCGGTGGCTTCGCGGACCCCAACCTCGGGCTCGAAGTCCAGAAGGACCGATTTCAGTCCTTCGCGCATCAGAGTGTTTTGATCAGCCAGAAGAATATTCATAACTATCCATACCTTCCTATGCCCTTCATATTGCAGCCTGAGGTTGTGGACTTACAGCAACCTATTGCGTGGGGCCTAAATGCCACTGAGGTTGGCCCTTGGCGCGTTACACACCTTAATCCGCGCTCTTGATTCCACATAACCCATCTGGTTATGCAGCCGTTTAACGTATAGCAAGAAAGTTGTTCTCCCGACAGGTCATGAAATAATCCTAAAATTATAATAATCCTATTTCCTTTAGCCTATATCTATAGAGCTGCGTTCAAATTAGGAATAAGTCAATTCATGCAGGCCACGCACTGGGAACAAGTGCCCGGCCCTGGGTGGAGCCAAATAACCGGGCCTTGAAGCGGGGGCAGAGCGCGGACCATACTGCGCAGCCGGCAAGGGGATGATACGAATACAGGCGGGAAGACCACTCAGTGAGTAAGCTCGGGCAAAGCTATGGACACGGGGTCGGCGGGCAACCCCTGATCGGCGAGACCATCGGGGTGCATTTCGACCGTATTGTCGAGCTCTGGCCGGACAACGACGCGTTGGTCGTCGTCGAGCAGGGCATTTGCTGGAGCTACGCCGAGTTCAAGCAGAAGGTCGACGCGCTGGCCGCTGGTTTTCTCACGCTGGGGCTCGAGCCGGGCGATCGAATCGGCATCTGGTCGCCCAACAACGCGGAGTGGGCGCTCACCCAATTCGCCAGCGCCAAGGCCGGGTTGATCCTGGTCAATATCAACCCCGCTTACCGCCTGGCCGAGGTCGAATACGCGCTCAACGAGGTCGGCTGCAAGGCGCTGGTCAGTGCGGCTCAGTTCAAGAAGAGTGACTATATCGGGATGCTCCAGACGCTCGCTCCCGAGCTTGCCGATGCCGCGCCCGGTGCGTTGGCCGCCGCCAAGCTGCCGGAGCTGAAGAGCGTCATCCGGATCGGCGCCGACGCGACCCCGGGAATGCTCAATTTCGACGAGGTGGCGCCACGGGGCGGGGCGGCGGAGCGGGCGCGGCTCGACGAGCTGGCCGGCCGGCTGCAGTTCGACGACCCTATCAACATCCAATTCACCAGCGGCACCACCGGTTTTCCCAAGGGCGCGACGCTGACCCACCACAACATCCTCAACAACGGCTTCCTCACCGCCGAGGGCATGCGTTTCACCGACCAGGACCGGCTCTGCATCCCGGTGCCGCTCTACCATTGCTTCGGCATGGTGATGGGCAATCTGGGCTGCCTCACCCACGGCGCCACCATGGTCTATCCGAGCGAGGCGTTCGATCCGCTCGCGGTGCTCCACGCGGTCGAGGCCGAACGCTGCACTGGTCTTTTCGGTGTGCCCACCATGTTCATCGCCGAGCTCGACCATCCGGAGTTCGACCGCTTCGACCTTTCCAGCCTGCGCACCGGCACGATGGCGGGCTCGCCCTGTCCGATCGAGGTGATGAAACAGGTCGCCGCCAAGATGCATATGAGCGAGGTGACCATCGCCTACGGCATGACCGAAACTAGCCCGGTCAGCTTCCAGAGCGCGGTCGACGACCCGGTGGAGCTGCGCGTCTCGACCGTGGGCCGCGCCCATCCCAACGTCGAGGCCAAGATTATCGACCTTGAGGGGCGCATCGTCCCGGTAGGCGAAAAGGGGGAGATCTGCACCCGGGGCTATTGCGTCATGCGCGGCTACTGGGGCGATCCCGAGCGCACCGCGGAAGCGATCGACGCCGCCGGCTGGATGCACACCGGAGATCTCGGCGTGATGGACGAGCAGGGCTACCTCAACATCGTCGGGCGCTCCAAGGACATGGTGATCCGCGGCGGCGAGAATATATATCCGCGCGAGATCGAGGAGTACCTGTTCCGTCATCCCAAGGTCCAGCAGGCCCAGGTGATCGGCGTGCCCGACCCGAAATACGGCGAGGAGTTGTGCGCCTGGATCATGCTGAAGGGCGGCGAGGAGGCCTCGCCCGAGGACATCCGGAGCTTCTGCGAGGGCCAGATCGCCCACTACAAGATCCCCCGCTATATCAAGTTCGTCGCCGAGTTTCCCCTGACGGTCACGGGCAAGGTCCAGAAATTCAAGATGCGCGAGAGCGCGATCGAGGAACTGGGCCTCACCGAGGACAAGCCGGCGTAGCCCCGCCCCGGTTCAATCCCCCTTATTGTGCAGCGACAAAATTTTGCTCTTCGTATGGGCTCCGTTTCTTGTGTGAGAGCTGGATTCCAAGTATATAGCGCCGCACAATCATCGAGGAGATAAACCGCCATGACCACCCGCGAACCGCTTTACTTCGACGATCTAAGCGAGGGCCTGTCCTACGATTATGTGCGCACGGTCACGCGTGAGCAGATCGAAGCCTTCGCGGAAGTGTCGGGCGACGACAATCCGCTCCATCTCGACGAGGCGTACGCGAGCGGCACGCGGTTCGGCGGCTGTATCGCCCACGGCATGCTCTCGGCAGGCTTCATCTCGGCCATCATTGGCGGTAAATTCATCGCGCCGGGCGCGATCTATCTCAAGCAGTCGCTAAAATTCCTCGCGCCGGTGCGCCCGGGCGACGAGGTCACGGCCCGGGTTACGGTGCGCGAGATCGCGCCGGAAAAGCGCCGTGTGGTGCTCGATACGGTGTGCCTCGTCGGCGGTGGGCCGGTCATCGAGGGTGAGGCGCTGGTGATCGCGCCACTGCGGCCCTAACCGCTGGTCAAGCGGGGCCCGAGCGCCTATTCTGCGGCGCGCTGCGGCCCCGTCCGGAAGCTGCGGCAGGGACAACGGCAAGGGGCGCATCGATGCGCATCGTTCGCTACCGCAGCCGGGCGTCAGGCGAGGCGCGCGGCATGGTGGTCGCTCTGGGGAATTTCGACGGCGTGCATCGCGGCCATCGGGCTGTGTTTGCCGAGGCGCGCGCGTTCGCCGACGCGCTCGGCTGCCCGTTCGGCGTGTTGACCTTCGAGCCCCATCCGCGCAGCGTGCTCCGGCCCGAGCCGGCTCCCTTCCGCCTGACCCCGTTTCGCGCCAAGCTGCGCGCTATCGCCGAGACCGGTGCCGAAGCGCTGGTTATTTTCCATTTCGACAAGACGCTGGCGGCGCTGAGCGCGGATCGCTTCGTGCGCGAGGTCCTGGTCGGCGAGCTGGCGGTCGCCCATGTGGTTATAGGCCACGATTTCAAGTTCGGCCGGGGCCGCGAGGGCACCGCCGAGCGGCTCGATGAGCTTGCGCGCGAGCACGGTTTCGGTTTTTCCCAGGTTCAGGTGGTCGGCACCGGCGAGGCGCCGTTCGCCTCGACCGCCGTGCGTGCGGCGCTGCGCGAGGGCGATGCGGCCGCGGCTGCGGTCATTCTCGGCCGCTGGTGGGAGGCCGAGGACAGGGTTGCAATCGGCAAGCGGATCGGGCGGACGATCGGCTATCCCACCGCCAACCTTGCTCTCGCCGACACCCTGCACCCGGCCCACGGCATCTACGCCGTCTGGGCGGGCGTCGAAGAGGCGGGCGAGACCCGCTGGCATCCGGGCGCGGCCAACTTCGGCACCCGGCCGACCTTCGACGGCGAGGGCGAGCTGCTTGAGATCCACCTGCTCGACTTCGCCGGCGACCTCTACGGCAAGCGCCTGAGGGTGCGCTTCGTCGAACGTCTGCGCGCCGAAGAGAAGTTCGATAACGTCGAGGCACTGGTCGCCCAGATGGGCAAGGATTGCGCCCGAACCCGCGACATCCTGGCCCGCCACGGGCCCGACCGCCCCACCGAGAGAGCCGCATGAGCAACGACTATCGCGACACCGTCTTCCTGCCCCGGACCGACTTTCCCATGAAGGCGCAGCTGCCCAAGCGCGAGCCCGAAATCCTCGAGCATTGGGCGACGATCGACCTCCACGCCCGCCTGCGCGAAGCGTCCGCGGGGGCCGAAAAATTCATCCTCCATGACGGGCCGCCCTACGCCAACGGCCATCTCCACATCGGCCATGCGCTCAACAAGATTCTCAAGGATGTCATCAATCGCTCCCAGCAGATGCTGGGCCGGGATGCGGTCTACGTGCCCGGCTGGGATTGCCACGGCTTGCCCATCGAGTGGCAGATCGAGCAGAGCTACCGCAAGGCGGGCAAGGATAAGGACGCGGTCCCCCTGGTCGACTTCCGAGAGGAATGCCGGGCCTCCGCGGCGCACTGGATCAAAATCCAGGCCGACGAATTCAAGCGTCTCGGCGTGCTTGGCGACTGGGAACACCCCTATACCACCATGAGCTTCGACGCCGAGGCCCAGATCGTGCGCGAGCTGGGCAAGTTCTTGCTCGATGGCAGCCTGTACAAGGGCGCCAAGCCCGTCATGTGGTCCGTGGTCGAGAAGACCGCGCTGGCCGAGGCCGAGATTGAGTACGAGGACCGCACCTCGACCACCATCCATGTCCGCTTTCCGGTCCTCCGCTCGAGCGAGCCTGCGCTCGACGGGGCGAGTGTGTTGATCTGGACAACCACGCCCTGGACCATTCCGGGCAACCGCGCCATCGCCTACAGCCCCGGTCTCGACTACGCGCTCATCGAGGTCACGGCCGCTATCGAACACAGCCTCGCTCGGGTCGGCGAGCGCCTGGTGATTGCCACCGAGTTGGTCGACGCCGTAGCCGGCGAGGCGGGATTCACGCCGAAGTTGGTTACGACGCTTGCGGGCAAGGGCTTGGAAGGCGTTTTCTGCCGCCACCCCTTCCATGGTCAGGGCTACGACTTCGAGGTCCCGCTCTTGCCCGGCGATCACGTCACCCTCGAACAGGGCACGGGGCTGGTCCACACGGCGCCTGGCCACGGCGCCGAGGATTTTGTGGTCGGCCAGAAATTCGGGATCGAGACACCGGACACGGTGTCCGGCGACGGCACTTACTTTGATCATGTACCGCTGTTTGCGGGCCAGCACGTCTTTAAGGTGGACGGCCCCATTGTCGAGACGCTTAAAGTCGTCGGCGCGCTTCTGGCGACCAGCCCGCTGGTTCATTCCTATCCCCATTCCTGGCGCTCGAAGGCGCCGCTCATCTTCCGCAATACGCCCCAATGGTTCATCTCGATGGAGACCACGGGTTTGCGCGAGAAGGCGTTGGCCGCGATCGATGCGGTGCGCTGGGTGCCGCGCGCAAGCCAGGCGCGGATTCGCGCGATGATCGAGACCCGGCCCGACTGGGTGCTTTCGCGCCAGCGAGTTTGGGGCGTGCCGCTCGCCGTGTTCGTCGATAAGGCGAGTGGCCAGCCGTTGCGCGACGCGGCCGTCGTCGAACGCATCGCGGCAATCATCGAGGTCGAGGGGGCGGACGCCTGGTTTACCAGCCCGAACGAGCGTTTTCTGAACCCAGAGCATGATCCGGACGGCTTCGAGAAGGTTACCGATATCCTCGACGTCTGGTTCGACAGCGGCTCGACCCATAGCTTCGTGCTGGAAGAGCGCGCCGATCTCGCCTCGCCCGCTTCGCTCTATCTGGAGGGCTCCGACCAGCATCGCGGCTGGTTTCACAGCTCGCTGCTGGAATCCTGCGGCACCCGGGGTCGCGCGCCCTACGAAGCCGTGCTCACTCACGGTTTCGTGGTCGACGGCGAAGGCCGCAAGATGTCTAAATCCACGGGCAACGTCGTCGCGCCCGACAAGGTGCTTAAAGAATTCGGCGCCGACATCCTGCGCCTTTGGGTGGTCAGCGCCGATTACACCGAGGACCTGCGCATCTCCAGCGACATCCTGCGCTACCAGGCGGACGCTTACCGTCGGCTGCGCAACACGATGCGCTACCTGCTCGGCAACCTCGACGGGTTCGACGCGGCGGAGCGTCTCGATTACGGCGAGCTTCCCGAGCTCGAGCGCTGGGTCTGTCACCGTTTATGGGAACTCAACGGCCGTGTTCGCCGGGCGCTCGCCGATTACGACTTTCACGACATGTACATCGCGCTGCACAATTTTTGCGCCGTCGAGCTCTCGGCCTTCTATTTCGACATTCGCAAGGACGCGCTCTATTGCGATGCGTCCGGCTCGATGCGCCGGCGCGCCGTGCGCACCGTGCTCGACCTCCTGTTTTCGCACCTCACGGCCTGGCTTGCGCCGATCCTCTGCTTTACCGCCGAGGAAGCCTGGCGCACCCGTTTTCCCGACGACGAGAGCGTGCATCTGCGCCTATTCCCCGATATCCCCGAGGCGTGGCGCGACGACGCGCTGGCCGAGCGCTGGACCCGGGTGCGTCACTTGCGCCGCGTGGTGACCGGGGGGCTCGAGGTCGAGCGGCGGGAAAAGCGCATCGGCTCCAGCCTCGAGGCGGCCCCGACGCTCTATGCGCCGGCCGCCGACCTGGCGGCGATCGAGGGGCTCGATTTTGCCGAAATAGCCATCACCTCCGATCTCACGCTCGCTGCCGAGGCGCCTCCCGAGGGCGCGTTTGCCCTCGAAGATGCCCCCGGCGTCGGTGTCGTGCCGGGCCGGGCATTGGGTGAAAAATGCGGCCGCTGCTGGCGCGTGCTGCCCGAGGTCGGCGAGCGGCCCGAACATGCCGACCTGTGCGGCCGCTGCGCTGATGCGCTCGGGGCGCCGGGTGCGGCGGCGGGCTGAGCGAGGGTGAGCGTCCGTCGACTCGCCTCCGCCCGTAGCGCCCTCGAGCTGGGAGCTGGCCTGGCCGGTCTCGTCGTCCTGCTCGATCAACTCACCAAGCTCTGGGCGGTGGGCGCGCTCGACAATCCGTCCCGCGTCATCGAGCTGCTCGGGTTTCTCGATCTCGTGCTAGTCTGGAATCGGGGCATCAGCTTCGGGCTGTTCGGCAGCGGCGACGCCGGGGTCTGGCCGTTCGTCGCGCTCGCCGTCGTCATTTCGATCGGGCTCGGGTTCTGGCTCGCGCGCCTGCGCCGCGTCCTGATGGTGTTGGCGGTCGGCTTGATCCTGGGCGGCGCGCTGGGCAACGTGATCGACCGCCTGGTCTACGGCGCGGTGATCGATTTCGTCGATCTGCATGCGGGCGGCTGGCACTGGCCGGCGTTTAACCTCGCCGATGCCGCAATTACCGTCGGCGTCGTGGTTCTGGCCGTTGACGCCTTGCTGAATCCCTGGAAAAGACATAGATAAATACCATGGTTTCAAATCTTCGCCCCTCACCAACCACGGCAGTCCTGATAGCGCTCGGCGCGCTTGTCTTGGTGGGCGCGTTATCGGCTTGCCAGTCCGCGGGCGAGATGCTTGGCATGTCCAAGGCGCTGCCCGACGAATACGCTGTGACCGTAGGGCCTAACCTGGCCGTGCCGCCCGATGTCGGGCTTCGCCCGCCGAGCGCGGGCAGCGAAACGTCGGCGGGGGCCGACGGCGCCGCCATCGTGTTCGGCGGCGCCGACGTAGCCGTTGGGACGTCTTCGAATCCCACCACGCTCACCAATCTCTCGGCCGGCGAATACGCCTTGCTCGAGCAGGCCCATGCGATCACCAGCAACGCGGCGATTCGCCAAATCCTTGGAGAGCCCCTGCCTCCGGCCATAGTGCCGGGCGCCGGCGCCGAATTCGTGCCCTCCGGTCCCGCCTCCGACAAGGTCATCGACGATTTCTTCGACGATCTAATGTTCTGGGAGGGCGCGACCGGCGACCTCCGCGACGATGCCGTTATCGATGCCACGCGCGAGGCCGAACGGCTCGAACAGAATGCCGCCGAGGGCAGGTACGCGACCGAAGGCGCCACGCCGGTCCTGTCCGACGGCGAATCGAGCCCCTAGGAGATGACCGTTTCGGCGGACGCGGGCGGATTTACGTTTTGCCATCGCGTGGCGGCGCTCAGCGTCTTGACGCTTTTGGCGGTCGGCTTCATTGCGCTGGGCCTGTGGACGGAGAGACCCCGCGTGTTCGGGGCCGAGACCTTCACCCTTGCCAACGGCCTTGAGGTCATCGTCGTCGAAAATCACCGCGCACCGGTCGTCTTTCACAGCGTCTGGTACCGCATCGGTGCCGCCGACGAACCGCCTGGAAAATCGGGTATCGCCCATTTTCTCGAACACCTCATGTTCAAGGGCACCGAGACCCGTGAGGCCGGCGAGTTTTCACATCTTGTTGCGCTCAACGGCGGGTCCGAGAACGCGTTTACCTCGCAGGATTACACCGGCTATTTTCAGAAAATCGCGCGCGACCGGCTCGAGCTAGTCATGGAGCTCGAGGCGGATCGCATGGCGAACCTCGTGCTCAGCGACGAGACGGTCCTGCCCGAGCGCGACGTTGTGCTCGAGGAGCGCGCCTCACGCACGGACAACGACGCCGGCGCCCAGTTTGGTGAACGTTTCGCCGCCGAGCAGTTCCAGGTCCACCCCTACGGCATTCCCATCATTGGCCATGAGCACGAGATTGCGGCGCTCACCACCGAGGATGCCATCGCGTTCTACCAGCGCTATTACGCGCCGAACAACGCGGCCTTGATTGTCGTCGGCGATATCACTGCTGATGAAATGCGAGTTCTCGCCGAGCGCTATTACGGTCCGGTTGCGGCGCGTGACGTGCCCGAGCGGGTTCGGGTCGTGGAGCCGGCGCCCGACGTAGCGCGCCGGCTCGAGGTGGTGGACGAGCGGGTGCGTCAGGCGGAATGGAGCCGCAGTTACCTGGCGCCGAGCCAGAACGCGGGTGAAACCGAGCACGCCTACCCGTTGATCGTGCTCTCGAACATCTTGTCTGGCACGACCGGACGGCTCTACCGCACCCTCGTGGTGGAGCGCATGTTGGCGGCCCATACGGGCGTTTATTACGACGACTTTTATTTCGATAAGACCCAGTTTTACATCTATGCGACCCCGGCGCTGGGCGCCGATATAGCGGCTCTCGAAGCCGCGATCGACGCCGAGATCGACCGCGTGCTGCACGAGGGCGTGACGTCCGAGGAGGTTGAGAGCGCCAAGACGCGGGTCAAGGCCGAGGCGGTGTTCGCCAGCGACAGTCTTTATATGGTAGCCAATATATTCGGCGACGCTTTTACCTCGGGTGTCAGCGTCGAGGAGGTCGAGTCCTGGTTCGATCGTATCGACGCGGTGACGCCTGAGCAGATCAGCGCTGCCGCCCGCTCGGTGCTTCGCCCCGAACGCGCCGTAACCGGCGTTCTGCTACCCGCCGAGGTTGGTTAAGCCTATGTTCCGTATAGGACTGCTCATAACGCTTCTGCTTGTCGCTCTGCCGGGGCTTGCGCGTGCGACCGACGTGCAGCGGGTGGTCAGCCCCGGGGGCATCGAAGCGTGGCTGGTCGAGGAGCACGCGATTCCCCTGATCTCGGTCGAGGCGATGTTTCGCGGCGGCTCGGCGCTCGATCCTGAAGGCCGGGAGGGCTTGGCGACCCTGGCTTCGGCGTTGATCAACGAGGGCGCGGGCGACTACGATTCCGAAGCCTTTCTTGTCCGGCTGGTGGATCGTTCGATCCGACTCGGCGCTAGCGCGACCCAGGATAACTTCACCGTCGAAGTCGAAACGCTGTCGCTCCATCGCGATGTCGCGTTCGAGATGTTGGGGTTGGCGCTCTCTGCGCCGCGCTACGATCCCGATGCCATAGAGCGAATGCGCCAGCAACTGCTCATCGCAGTGGTGCAGAACGAGCGCGATCCGAATTGGATCGCTGCTATGACCTGGTACGAGACCGTCTATCCCGCCCATCCCTACGGCCGCTCCCTTGATGGCGCCGCCGCAAGCGTCGACGCCATCACCCGGGCCGATCTTCAGATCTTCGCGCGCGCTCGCTTCGCCCGGAATAACCTGATCGTCGCCGTCGTCGGGGACATCACCCCGGCCGAGCTTGCACCGCTGCTCGATCAAACTTTTGCTGCGTTGCCCGCCGATGCGGCCCCGTGGGACCTCGACGAGGCGGGCTTTGCCAATGCCGGGGCGTTGCGTCTCGTTGCGCGCGATATTCCCCAGAGCGTCGCCTTTTTCGGCCTGCCCGGGATCAAACGGGCCGACCCGGATTTCTACGCGGCTTATGTGATGAACCATATTCTGGGCGGCGGTAGTCTCACCTCGCGCCTGACCGACGAGATTCGCGAAAAACGCGGCCTCGCTTATTCGGTCTATACCTATCTCAGCCCGCTGCGCCATGGCGGACTCCATATCGGATCGGTCGGTACGCGCAACGACCGGGTCGCGGAATCCCTCGATTTGGTCCGGGCTGAGTTTGCCCGAATGCGCCGCGACGGTGTCAGCGCCGAGGAACTGGCGGACGCTAAGACCCATTTGACCGGAGCGTTTCCGCTGCGCTTTGACAGCAACGACCGGGTCGCGCGAACTCTGTTGTCGATGCAATACAATGATCTGGGAATCGACTATATCGATCAACGCAACGGGTATATCGAAGCCGTCACACTGGACGACGTAAACCGGGTTGCCCAGCGATTGCTGGTGTCCGAGGATCTAACGGTTGTGGTCGTCGGGACACCGGCAGGAGTTGAGCCGACGATGCCGTGACGGGCAGCGGTCGGGGTGCGTGTGCAAGGCCGGGGGGCCCATGCTCTACAGCCAGGAAATTGATGGATGTCTGGACGCTGCGATCGGCGGGGCCGGCGTGTCCGACGCCGAGCTCGAAGGCGCCCTGAACGAGACGGCGCCTATTCTTGATCGCCTGCGCGCGCATCATGAAAAGGGCGAGATGTCGCTGCTCAGCTTGCCTTACGCGCGCGACGACCTGCCCGCGCTCGTTGCATTAGCCGGGCAGCTGCGCGAGGATTTCTGCCACCTCATCCTGCTTGGCACGGGGGGCTCGAGCCTGGGTGGGCGGGCCGTAATCGGTTTGCGTGGCCACCCGCTGGCGCTGGCCCAGGGCGGTATCGAGCTGCATTTCCTCGACAACGCCGATCCGCACAGCGTCGAGGGTGTGCTGGCGGCCGTCGATCTGTCCAAAACCGCGTTCCTGGTGATCAGCAAATCGGGGTCGACGCCAGAGACCCTGGCCCAAACCCTGCTCTGCCTCCAGGCGGTGCGCGTGGCTCTGTCCGATGCAGCGGCGGCCCGGCATTTTTACGCCATCACCGAGCCGGGCGAATCGCCGCTGCGCCGTTTGGCCGACCGCTTCGGCTTTTTCGTGCTCGACCACGATCCCGGGCTGGGCGGTCGTTATTCGGTGTTTTCGGCGGTCGGCATGCTACCGGGGCTGGTCGTCGGGCTCGACGCTGAGGCGCTCCGCGCGGGCGCAGCTCAGGTGCTTGATCGTGCTGTAGGGGCTTCGAGCCCGGCGGATTGCCCGCCCGCCTTGGGCGCGGCCATCGCAGTGGCCCTACTCCGCCACCACGCGGTCGATATCGGCGTCGTCATGCCCTACGCCGACCGGCTCGCCTCCTTTGGGTTCTGGTATCGCCAGCTTTGGGCGGAGAGTCTGGGCAAGGGCGGCACCGGAATCACGCCGATCTCCGCGCTCGGCACGGTCGACCAACACAGCCAGCTCCAACTTTACCTCGATGGGCCATGCAATAAGATGTTCTCACTGGTTTGTTTTGACGATCCCGTCGCCAGCGTGTCGATCGACCCCGACCTAGCCGGTCACGCCGGGCTCGACTATCTCGACGGGCGGAGCATGAGCGATCTGGTTGCCGCCGAGGCCAGGGCGACGGGCGAGGCCCTGGTCGAGACCGGACGGCCGACCCGTCTGTTCCGGATCAACGCCATCGATGAACCGGTACTCGGCGCGCTGATGATGCATTTCATGGTCGAGGTTATGGTCACGGCGCGCCTGTTAGGGGTCAATCCCTTTACCCAGCCAGCGGTCGAACGGAGTAAGGCGTTGGCACGCCGCTACCTGACGGAGATGCCGAAGCCGTGAGCATCCGCCGCCTGTCCGAAACGATGGTCAACCGCATTGCCGCGGGCGAGGTCGTCGAGCGGCCGGCGTCGGTGGTCAAGGAGCTGGTCGAAAACGCCGTCGATGCCGGGGCGACACGCGTCGACGTCGTGATCGAAGGCGGCGGGCGCGGCCTTATCTCCGTTAGCGACAACGGCAGCGGCATCGCGTCCGATGAACTGGCGCTCAGCATCGAGCGCCACGCCACCTCGAAGCTGGGCGACGATGACCTCGACGCGATCGTCACGTTGGGCTTTCGCGGCGAGGCCTTGCCCTCGATCGCGTCAGTCAGCCGGTTTTGCCTGACCAGCCGCACTAGGGACGCGGAGAGCGCGTGGCAGATCGCAATCGAGGGCGGGCGTGTGGCCGAACCGGCGCCGGCGGCGCTCTCGGCGGGTACGCGGGTCGAGGTTCGCGACCTGTTTTACGCAACGCCGGCGCGTCTCAAGTTTCTCAAGCAGCCCCGCACCGAGGTCGGGCACGCGCTCGACGTGGTCAACCGGCTGGCGCTCGCCCGCCCCGACATTGCCTTTTCCGTGCAGGACGGTGGCCGCTCCGCCCTGCAATTGTCCGCCACCGCGGGCGACCTGCTCGACGCCCGGCTCGAACGCATCGCCCAGGTCATGGGCCGCGAGTTCGCCGAGAACGCCCTGCCCGTCGAGGCCGAGCGCAACGGCGTCCGTCTTTCCGGCTATGTCAGCCTGCCCACACTCAATCGGGCGACGGGGCAATATCAACATCTTGTCGTCAACGGCCGTCCCGTGCGCGATCGCATGCTGGTGGGTGCGTTGCGCGGCGCTTACCAGGATGTGCTGGTGTCGGGCCGCTTTCCGCTAGTGGTGCTATTTCTCGACCTGCCGGCGGGTGAGCTCGACGTCAATGTCCATCCGGCTAAGACCGAGGTTCGCTTTCGCGACGCGGCAAACGTGCGCGGTCTATTGGTCGGAGGCATCCGCGCAGTGCTGACTGCGGCCGGACACCGCAGCGCGTCGAGTGTCGCGCAAGCGGCGCTCGGCGCCTTCCAACCCGAAGCGCCGGGTCCGGTGCAGTCGTCACTGCAAGCCCGCGCTCCCGTGTCCGGCGGCGGCTACGTGGGGTACGCCCCAGGCTTTGGCCCCGGGCTTGCCGAGGCGGCGGCGTTCTACCAGGCGCCGCTGGGCGCGCCCGCGGCCCGTGCCGACGCTCCGTCCGAGGACGCGGATCCTGATGCGCCGGACGGCGGCTATCCTCTGGGCGCCGCGCGGGGCCAGTTGCACGAAACCTATGTCGTGGCCCAGACCGCGGACGGGCTGGTCATCGTCGATCAGCACGCCGCTCACGAGCGGCTCACCCACGAGCGCATCCGGGGTGCGCTGGAGGCCGAGGGGGTGGCTCGCCAGGTCCTGCTCGTGCCCGAGGTGGTCGAGCTTGAAGCGAATGCCGTCGACCGGCTTCTCGAACGCCGGGCCGAGTTGGCCGAGTTGGGTCTCGTGATTGAAGCCTTCGGCCCGGGCGCGGTGGTGGTGCGCGAGACGCCTGCATTGCTGGGTGAGACCGACGCGATTGGGCTGGTGCGCGATCTGGCGGACGATCTCGCCGAGCTGGGCGAGGCTGTAAGCCTGAAGGATCGGCTCTCGGAGGTTTGCGCCACCATGGCCTGTCACGGCAGCGTCCGGGCGGGCCGCCGTCTTTCCCTCGACGAGATGAACGCCCTGCTGCGTCAGATGGAGACGACACCCCGTTCCGGCCAATGCAGCCACGGCCGGCCGACCTATGTCGAACTCAAGCTCGCCGACATCGAAAAGCTGTTCGGGCGGCGCTAGCGCAAAATAGGGCGATATCTAATCGCCCCAATTTTGCGAGCCCGCAAGCATTGGCCGCCGCAGGGCAGGGGCTGGCGTGGGGCGCGGCCGGCCCCAACAAAAATGAGGCGAGAGCCTGCGCGGCGCTTGAGTGCGTCAAATTCCAACAAAGCGCAGAAAGCTGAACCGCGCGGTGCCGTAACGCCGTGCCTCCAGGATCTCGAAGCCTTCGGGCGGTGGGGCCTCGCCGCTCTCTTTAGCCGCCATTTCCACGACCACGAGCGCACCGCTTGCAAGCCAACCACCTTGGGCCAACGCGGCCAGCGCGGGTTCTGCCAGGCCGCTCCCGTAGGGCGCGTCGAGAAACGCGATATCGGCGGTACCGGTTGGGGGCGGCGGCCGGGTCGCGTCGGCCTGGATCAGGATCACCCGTTCTTCTTCGCCCAGCGCTTCGGCATTGGCCGCCAGGCAGCGGGCGGCCGCCCGATCGTTGTCCAGTGCGACGAGCCGCGCCGCGCCGCGCGAGAGGGCCTCGAGGCCGAGCGCGCCGGTGCCGGCGAAAACGTCGAGCACCGTGGCGCCGGCCAGCGCGGGGCCGCCCAAGCGGCCGTGCTCGAGAATATTGAACAACGCCTCGCGGGCACGGGTCGCCGTGGGGCGGAGCCGCCGGCCCGCCGGCGCCTTGAGCGCGCGGCCGCGATGCTTACCGCCGACGATGCGCATCGGGTTTGGGCGGTGCCTCGGCGGCGACCTGCTCGGCCACCACCTTAGCGGGCACTTCGCGTAATTCCCCGGTTTCTAGCTTGCCCAGCTGGAACGGGCCGTAGGCGATCCGGATCAGCCGGTTGACCTGCCAGCCCAGATGCTCGAGCACCCGGCGCACTTCACGGTTCTTGCCCTCGGCAAGCGCGATGGTCAGCCAGGCGTTATCGCCCCGCTGGCTATCGAGGGCAGCGCGGATCGGGCCGTAGCGCATGCCGTCCACGATTATGCCCTCGCCGAGCGTGGCGAGCTGGCGCGCCTCGGGGTGGCCGTGCACGCGTGCCCGGTAGCGCCGGATCCAGCCCGTCGCGGGCAATTCGAGCTTTCGCGCGAGGCCGCCGTCGTTGGTCAGCAGCAGCAGGCCCTCACTCCTAAGATCGAGCCGGCCGACCGATATCACCCGGCCGATCTCGCGGGGCAGGACCTCGAACACGGTCGGGCGGCCTTGCGGGTCGCGGTGGCTGGTGACCAGACCGAGCGGCTTGTGGTAGCGCCACAGGCGGGTCTTGCCCGCCTCGGGCAGGGGCGCGCCGTCGACGCTGACGCGCATGTCCGGAGTCACGTTGAGCGCCGGAGAGCTGATCGGTACGCCGTCGACGGCCACCCGTCCCGCGACGATCATCCGCTCGGCGTCGCGCCGCGAGCCCAGCCCGGCGCGCGCGATGCGTTTGGCGATGCGCTCGCCCACACCCGTCATGGTGCGCGCGCCGCCTCGACGAAGGCGTGAAAAATCAACGTATCGCCGGGATCGATGGCGTATTCCGGGTGCCACTGGACGCCGAGGCAGAACCGCCGCGAAGGGTCCTCGATGCCCTCGACGACGCCGTCGGGCGCCCAGGCGTCGACCACCACGCCCGGGCCCGTCTCGCGCACCGCCTGATGGTGGGCGCTGTTCACCTCGAGCTTGTCCGCCTCGACGATGCGGTGAAGCAGGGTGCCGGGTTCGACGCGCACCGCATGGCCTGTTTCCGTGCGCGGATTGGGTTGTTCGTGGGCGAGCGCGTTTTCGACCTCGTCGGGGATATGCTGGATCAGGGTGCCGCCGAGCGCGACGTTGAGCAACTGCTGGCCACCGCAGATCCCGAGCACCGGTATGTCGCGCGCCAGCGCACCTTTGAGCACGCCCATTTCGAAGGCGGTGCGCGCATCTTTCGTGGTTACGCGGGCGTGGCGGCTGGTCGCGCCGAACAGGGCGGGGTCGACGTCGAACGCGCCGCCGGTGACGACCAGGCCGTCGATCAGCCCGAGATAGGCATCGGCCTGCCCGGCCTCGTGAGGCAGCAGTACTGGCAGGCCGCCGGCGCGGCTGACCGCGGCGCAATAGTTCTCGCGCAGCGCATACCAGGGCATGTTCGAATAGCCGCCCGGCGGTTCGGAATCGAGGGTCAGGCCGATCACGGGGCGGGCGGTGGCGGGTCCGGTCATGGGGCGACTTTAGGGCCGCACCGGCCGGCTGGCAACGCCGCGCTCGGCTCGCTTGACGGGGCCGGGCCGAGAGGCCAAGCTCGGGCCGTCATGAAGCCGCAATCAGGATATATGGACATCGCGCTCAATGCGGCGCGCGACGCCGCCAAGCGCGGCGAAGTGCCGGTCGGCGCCGTCGTCGTCTACGGCCCGACGGGCGATGTCGTCGCAGCCGCCGCCAACCGAGTCGAGGAGCTGGGCGACCCCACGGCGCACGCCGAGATGATTGCGCTCCACTTCGCGCTCCGCGAGCTGGGCGCCAAGCGCCTCGTCGATCACGACATCTACGTCACGCTTGAGCCCTGTCCCATGTGTGCTGCCGCGCTGTCGTTCGCCCATATCCGCCGGCTTTATTACGGTGCGCCCGATCCCAAGGGCGGCGGCGTCGAGCATGGTGCGCGGGTCTACGACCACGAGACCTGCCATCATGCGCCCGAAGTCTATGGCGGGATTGACGAGGAACGCTGCGGGGCGATACTCAAGGAATTCTTCAAGGATAAGCGGTAGCGCCCACTAGCGCGCCAGCGCACGCCAGCCGATATCGCGGCGGCAAAAACCCCCCGGCCAGTCGACCGCATTGATGCCTTCATAGGCTCGCGTTTGCGCCTCGGCGATGCCTGCTCCCAGCGCGGTCACGCCCAGAACCCGCCCACCGATCGCCAGGATACGCCCGTTCTCGCGCGCGGTGCCGGCGTGAAACACGGTGACGCCCTCAAGCCCGTCCGCCGCATCGAGGCCGCGGATCTCGCTGCCCTTTTTGTAAGTTCCCGGATAGCCTTGTGCCGCCAGCACGACGCAGAGCGCCGTCTCGTCGCGCCAGCGCAAGGAAATGTCGCCGAGCCCCCCCTCGCGCGCTGCCATCAGGGCGGGCAGCAGGTCGGAGCTGAGGCGGGGGATCAAGACCTGGCATTCGGGGTCGCCGAAACGGACGTTGATCTCGAGCAGCTTGGGCCCGCTTTCCGTCACCATCAGCCCGGCATAGAGCACACCCACATAGGGCGCGCCAGCCGCCGCCATGGCGGCGATCAGGGGGCGGATGATCTCGTCCATCGCGATCTCGCACAGCGCGGGCGTAAGCAGAGGCGCGGGCGAATAAGCGCCCATGCCGCCGGTGTTGGGGCCGATATCGCCTTCGCCCACCCGCTTGTGGTCCTGGGCGGTAGCCAGCGGGAGCGCGGTCGTACCGTCGACCAGGGCGAAGAAGCT
The DNA here is from genome assembly GCA_963694715.1 of Alphaproteobacteria bacterium. GTDB lineage: Bacteria > Pseudomonadota > Alphaproteobacteria > UBA828 > JAPUJA01 > CAVOEB01. The sequence continues at coordinate 33,393 of CAVOEB010000001.1, forward strand.
CGCCTCCTCGCCGACCAGGCAGTCCTCGATCACGAGCTCGGCGCCGGCGTCCCCGAACTGGCCGTCCAGCATGGCTTCGGCGGCCGCCACCGCCTCGGCCACGCTCTCGGCCACTACCACGCCCTTGCCTGCCGCGAGGCCATCGGCCTTGACTACGATGGGTGCGCCCTGGGCCTCGATATAGGCGCGCGCCGGCCCGATCTCGCGAAACCGTGCGTAGGCCGCGGTAGGCACGCCTGCGGTCTTACAGATCTCCTTCATGAAGGCCTTCGAGCCCTCGAGTTGCGCCGCTTTCGCGCTCGGCCCGAAGGCGGCGATCCCGGCGGCTTCCAGGCGGTCGACCAGGCCGGCGACCAGCGGCGCCTCGGGCCCAACGACCACGAAGTCGACCGCCTCGTCCTTGCAATAACGCTCGATGCCTGCGAGATCGAGAGGATCGAGCGGCACGCAGGCGGCCACTTGCGCGATGCCGCCGTTGCCCGGTGCGCAGACCAGCGTCTCGACCAGTGGCGAGGCCTTGAGCGCCCAGCACAGCGCGTGCTCCCGTCCGCCCGACCCGATTACCAGAACTTTCACGGCGCTCTCCCTCGCTTCTCTCTCCGGCGCGCCTCTTGTATCATGGTGCCAAGTCATGAGCGAGATGCCCCCAATCCCCGAGCCCGCCGGAAACGCCCCGGTCTACACCGTCAGTGAGCTGTCCGGCGCGCTCAAGCGAACAATCGAGGATCGCTTCGGCCGGGTCCGGGTGCGCGCCGAGGTTTCGGGCTTTAAGCGTGCCGCCTCGGGCCATCTCTACTTCACGCTCAAGGACAAAGACGCGATCCTGGCCTCGGTCTGCTGGCGGGGCATGGCGGCCAAGCTGACAGTCCAGCCCGAGGACGGTCTGGAGATCATCTGCTCCGGGCGGCTGACCACCTATCCCGGCCGCTCCCAATACCAGCTGATCGTGGATTCCGTCGAACTCGCCGGCGAGGGCGCGCTGCTTAAGCTGCTCGAAAATCGGCGCAAGGCGCTCGCCGCCGAAGGCCTGTTCGACGAAGCAAGAAAACAACCGCTGCCCTATCTCCCCGAGGTCATTGGCGTAGTCACCTCGCCCACCGGGGCGGTCATCCGCGACATCCTCCACCGCATCGCCGAGCGTTTCCCCCGCCACGTCCTGGTCTGGCCCGTGGTGGTGCAGGGCGAGCGCGCGGCGGGCGAAATCGCGGCGGCGATCGAGGGATTCAACCGCCTCGATCCCGCCGGCCCCGTGCCTCGGCCCGGGCTGCTGATCGTTGCGCGCGGCGGCGGCAGCCTCGAGGATCTGTGGGCGTTCAACGAGGAGGCGGTGGTTCGTGCCGCGGCGGCCAGCGCGATCCCTCTGATCTCGGCAGTCGGGCACGAGACCGACACTACCCTGATCGATTTTGCTGCCGACAGGCGCGCGCCGACCCCTACGGCGGCGGCCGAGATGGCGGTGCCCGTGCGCGTCAAACTGCTCGAGACCGTACGCACCCTCGACGTTCGCCTGCTCGGCACGATCAACCGCCGGCTCGGGGCCGAGCGCTCCGAGCTTCGCGGCCTCGCGCGCGGTCTGCCCGATCCGGCTTCGCTGCTCGATGTCGTAGCCCAGCGGCTTGACGACCGATTTGAGCGGCTGGTCAACGCGGCGGCTAACGAACTGGAGCGGCGCACCGGCCGGCTGGAATCGCTTTCGCGTGGCTTACGCCATCCGCGCGAACGGCTCAAGGAGCGCGAGGCCCGCATCAAAGCCGCCGGCCGGGCGCTCCGCGTGGGCATGCGGGCGCGCCTGGCTGCGGAACGCGACCGCTTGGGACGGCGTTCCGACCAGCTCGACGGGGTTAGCCTCCGCCTGGGGCGCGCCATGACCTCCGCCCTGGAGGCCCGCAACCAGGACCTCGCGGCGCGGGCCCGCCTCCTCGACGGCTTTTCCTATCAAAAGGTGCTCGAACGCGGCTTCGTGCTGGTTCGCGACGATGCTGGCGCGGCCCTCATCTTGGTCGCCGCTACCGCGCCGAATATGGCGGTCAGCCTGCGATTTTCAGACGGCGAAGCGGGTGCGAGGATCACTGATGGCCCACCCCCGCCCGCCGCCCGTCCGGCCAAGCCTGCGCGCAAGAAAGAACCCGCTGGTCCCGATCCCAGCCAGGGCGAGCTTCTGTGATCGCCCGCCCGCCCGTTCGCCGCTGCACACCCTTGCTGCTCCTCGCCCTGCTTATCGTTGCGGCAGCGCTCCCGGCGCGCGCCGAGGGGCTCGCGCTCACCGGCGACGCCATCCAGGGCGGCTTGATGATCGGCCAGGTCGAGCCGGACAGCCGCGTCCGCCTCGAAGGAAATCCCATTCGGGTGTGGCCCGACGGCCGGTTCCTGATCGGCTTCGGGCGCGAGGCGGCAGCGTCAGCCGTCCTCGATATCCGCTACCCCGACGGGTTTTCCGAGCAGCACCGCATCGAGGTCACTGCTCGCGATTACGAAACCCAGCGGATCGACGGTCTGCCTTCGAACATGGTCAGCCCCAGCGCCGAGACGCTGGCGCGAATTCGCGAGGAAAATAAGTGGATTGCCTCGGGCCGGGCGATCGATTCCGCCGAGCCTGCGTTCGATTCCGGGTTTGTCTGGCCACTGATCGGCCCCGTGACCGGAACCTATGGCACTCAGCGGATCTTGAACAGCGAGCCCCGCCAGCCCCATTACGGCGTCGATGTCGCCGTTCCCGAAGGCGCCCAAGTGTATGCGCCCGCCGACGGGGTCGTGGTGATGGCCGAACCCGATCTCTACTATACCGGCGGCACGGTGATGATCGACCATGGCTACGGGTTGACCTCGCTTTACTCCCATTTGAGCCGGCTCGACGTCAGCGTGGGGCAAGCGTTGGCCCAGGGCGACCCGATCGGCGGCGCAGGCGCGAGCGGCCGGGCGACGGGGGTTCATCTCGATTGGCGGGTCAACCTTCTCACCACGCGGCTCGATCCCGCGCTGCTCGTGGGGCCCATGCCCTCGCAGCCCGATCCGTGGGGCTCCCAGCCGTAAATTAATTGGTCTCCAGCGCGAAACCCTGCGTGGCGATTGAACGCGTTCGGCTTTGCATTGCAAAGCTGAGTAAAAAAACCCTAGTCCGGCCAGCGGCGGTGCACCCAGAACCACTGTTCGGGGTGCGCGCGGACCCAACCTTCGAGTATGGCCGTAGCCCGGCTCATGATGTCGGCGATATCGGCGTCGCGATCGCCTGTGGGGGTGATCTCCATGGGCGCGTCGATGATGATGCGAAAACGTGCGCCGCGCAGACGCACGACCCGCGCGGGCACGACCGGCACGTCGAATTTGAGCGCAAAACTCGCCATCGCGACCATGGTCATGGCATCGCGCCCGAAGAAGGGCACGGGAATTCCCTCGTTGAGCTTCTGGTCGATCAACAAGGCCAGGTGGTCGCCCGCCTTCAGGTGCTTGACGAGCTGGCGCGCCCCCGGAGCGCCCTTGGCATAGCGTGTCACGCCGAGCGCACGGGTCCGGATGCGGTCGATAATGGGATTGATCAGCGGGTTGTTGGGCGCGCGATAGGCCTGGAACACGGGCACGCCACGCTGGGTTGCCGCCATGCAGCAAACCTCCCAGTTGGCGATATGGCCAGAAAAGAAAATCCCGGCGCGCCGGTCTTCGCGCAGCTCGTCGACGAACTCGGCGCCGATGACCTCGACGCGAGAGCCGCAGTAGCAGTCGAATTTGTGGAGATGGGGATATTCGGCGGTGACCCGGCCCAAATTGTCCCACATGCCGCGAATCACACCGTCGATCTCGCGTTCCGAGAGCTCGGGCAGTGCGCGCGCGATGTTGCGCCGAGCGCGACGGTTCATGGCGAGGCGGGGGCCGATTGTGCGCCCCAGCCAGCCGCCTAGCGCCGAGGCCGCGTCGAGGGGTAGTAACCCGAACAGGCCGAGCATCAATCGTGCACCAACGGCCTGCAGCCGGTAGGCGAGGGTGATTGGGCGCTCGGTCATGACCCCGCCTCAACCCGCCTGCGCGATCACGGGATCGAGCAGGGCGTCGAGCGCATCGCTGTCGGCCCATTCGAGGCGCACGCGGAGCACGTCTATCCGCTCACGCTCGGCGGCAGGCAGGCGCACCGCGTCCTTTTCCGTGGTCATGGCGCGCGCCCCGGCGGCATCCGCCTGGGCCACCATGCGGGTGAGCTCGTATTTCTTGTAGGGGTGATGATCGGCGAAGGCGTGGCGCGCCACTACGCGCGCACCGCCGTCGTCCAGGGTCTCGAAGAACTTGTCCGGGCGGCCGATCCCGGCGAACGCCACCACGGCCCGGCCTTCCAGTTCCGGTCCGCCCGGCGCCGGGGCGAGCCGGGCGCGCAGCAGCGCCATGCCCGCGCCAAACCGGGCCGCCACGTGGGTGCGGTCGTCGCCGATCAGCACCGCGGCTTGCGCCCGCGCGAGACCTCTAGCCACCGGCTCGCGCAAGGGCCCGGCGGGTATAACCCGGCCGTTGCCGAAGCCGAAGCCGCCATCGATGACGACAAGCGAGAAATCCTTGACCAGCGACGGGTTCTGAAACCCGTCATCCATCACCAGGACCTGCGCGCCGGCGGCAACCGCCGCGCGGGCCGCAGCGCGTCGGTCGCTGCCGACCCAGGTCGGCGCCACTGCGCTCAACACCAGCGCCTCGTCGCCCACGGCGCGGGCATCGTGGTGCGCCGGGTCGACGTTGAGCGGCCCGGCCGCCTTGCCGCCATAGCCCCGGATCAGGACGTGGGCCTTGATCGAGCGGGCGCTCAGCCGCTCGATGATCGAGAGCACGCATGGCGTCTTCCCCGCGCCTCCAGCGGTCAGGTTGCCGACGCAGATCACCGGCACCCCGGCCTGCCAGGGCCGGGTCAGGCACTGGCGCGCGCAGCCGGCGATGCTGAACGCACCGCTTAAGGGGCTGAGCGCGCAGGCTATAAACCGTCCGCCCGGCCCGGCCTTAGAGCTCCAGAAATCAGGCGTGCGCATGGGCATCTTCTGCCGGCCTTGCCGAGGTGTTCGAAAGGAACGGCTCGAGGCGTTGCCAGACCCGATCGAGCGCACCGCCAAGCTCGACGGTGACCCGGCCTGCCCGGTCGGCGAGACGGGCTCGTCTCGCATCGTCGTCGAGCAAATCGCCGAGCGCATCGCCCAGCATCGAAGCCCGGGCCAGCTCGATGGCTCCGTCCGCTTCGTGCAATCGCGCCGCGGCCTCGTGGAAATTCTCCATATGGGGACCGTGCAGTACTGCGCAGCCGAGGCGCGCGGGCTCCAGGGGATTTTGTCCGCCATGAGGGATCAGCGAGCCGCCGACGAAAACGATGGGGCTCAGTCGGTAGAGCAGGCCGAGCTCGCCCAGCGTATCCGCGAGGTAGATCTCGGTGTCGGGTCCGACAGCCTCGCCTGCGCTGCGCTGCGCCAGGCGGAAACCCGCGGCGCGAAGCGCCCTGACGATTTCCGCGCCGCGCGGCGGATGGCGGGGCGCGATGACGGTCAGCAGATCGGAATGACGGGCGGCGAGGTGACGGTGCGCCGCCGCCGCCGCCGCTTCCTCACCTTCGTGGGTGCTGGCGGCAAGCCACAACCGGCGGTTCCCGAGGGCGGCCGTCAGGCTTGCCAATGCCGCCGGGTCCGCGGCCAGGGGCGGGGCGTCGTGCTTGAGATTGCCCACTGTCTCGGCGTCGCGTGCGCCGAGTTCACGCAACCGCGCCGCCGCATCGGCGCTTTGGGCGAGCACCAGGTCGAACGCGCCGAGCACACCCGATATCAGCCGCGGTGCGCGTCGCCAGCGATGATGCGAGCGCGACGACAGACGCGCATTGACCAGGGCGAGGGGCACGCCGCGCGCCCGGCTCATGGCGATCATGTTCGGCCACAGCTCCGATTCGATCCAGATAGCCCTGTCCGGCGCCCAGTAGTCAAGAAAGCGGCGAACGGCGCCCGGCGTATCGACCGGCGCGTATTGGTGAAACGCCCGTTTGGGCAGCCGTTCGGCCATGATCCGCGCCGAGGTCACCGTCACCGTCGTAACCAAAACGTGCGTGTCCGGCCGGGTGTTGAGCAGGCGTTCGATCAGCGGCAGCGCCGAGACCGATTCGCCGACGCTCGCCGCATGCAGCCAGATCAGCTCGCCGGGCGGGCGCGCCCGATCGGCCCGCCCGGTTCGCTCGCCCTGACGAGCCGCCTCTTCCTTGCCGGCGGCGCGCCGCCGGCTCAGCCAGAGGCCGACCAGCGGCGCACCCAGCACCGTGGCCAGCCGATAAAGAGCGAGGCTCATTGGGTCGACGGGCTCGGCGCGGAGTCCGCGACGAGGGAGGCGGGCGGGGCCGGCGCAATGGTGGTCTGACCGACCAGGCGGTCGGCCTCTTCGGTCACGGCATTGAGGCGGGTTTCCAGCTCGGCGCGCGCCGTCTCGAGCGCTGCGCCGTCCGCATCCGGGGCCACATCGAGCGGATAGCCCCAGACGAAAACGCCGCGCGCGAACGGCTTGGCGATCACGAACCGGTCCCAGCTGCCGAGCACCTTGCGGCGTGAGGTCGCGAAGGTGGCCGGAATGATCGGAACGCCGGCCAGGCGCGCGACGGTTACGGCGCCGGCATTCGCCCGCATCCGAGGCCCCCGGGGGCCGTCGGGCGTGATGCCCACATGGTCGCCTGCCTTGAGCGTACGGACCATCTGGCGTAGCGCTCCCGCGCCACTCTTGCCGCTCGATCCGCGCACCGTGCCGAGGTCGAAATGGCCGATCGTCTTGGCAATCAGTTCGCCGTCGCGGTGGTGAGAGATCAGCATGTTCATCGCGGCGCTCGAGCGCCAGCAATAGGGCATCAACAGCAGGCGGCCATGCCAGAATGCGAGAATGAAGGGGCGACCTTCGTCCCAGAAGCGGGCGGGAATATCGCCGCGAACGACTTGCCAGCGGCCAGTCGCGAAAACGAGCCGGATATAGCACGCGCCCAGCCAGCACAGCGCCGAGCGGACCCGGTCGTTGGCGGCGATCCATTTGATTACGAACATGGGGCGCCGCCTGCGAACTGCAGCGCGTAGAGCCTGGCATAGGCCCCGTTATTCGCCAACAGCTCGGCATGGGTGCCTGATTCGACGATCTGTCCCTGCTCGATGGTATAGATCCGGTCGGCGTCGATCACGGTGGATAGGCGATGGGCGATGACCAGGGTTGTTCTCTCGCGCATCAATTCGGCCAGCGCCTGTTGGACCTTGCGTTCGGATTCGCTGTCGAGTTCCGAGGTTGCCTCGTCGAGCAGCAGGATCGGCGCGTTCTTCAGCATCGCCCGGGCGATGGACAGGCGTTGACGCTGCCCGCCTGAAAGCTTCACACCGCTTTCGCCGATCATGGTGTCGTAGCCGTCGGGCAATTGGGTAATGAAGTCGTGCGCCGCCGCACCCTGGGCGGCGGCTTCGATGTCGGCGTCGCTGGCGCCCGCGCGACCGTAAGCGATGTTGGCGCGCACGCTGTCGTCGAACAGCACGCTTTCCTGGCTGACCAGGGCCAGGGCGTCGCGCAGGCTTTCGAGCGTCACGTCGCGCACGTCCTGGCCGTCGATCCGGATGGAGCCCGCGCTGACATCGTAAAAGCGCGGGATCAGGTTGAGGATGGTCGATTTTCCCGCACCCGACGGGCCGACCAGGGCGACCATCTTCCCCGCCGGGATAGCCAGCGACACGCTGGACAGCGCGGGCGCGTTCTCGTGATAGGCGAAGCTCACGCCCTCCAGTGCGACCGCCCCGCCTGAGATGACCAACGCCTTGGTTCCGGGGCCGTCCTTGATCGTCGGCTCCATGTCGAGCACATGAAACAGCCGCTGGCTTGCGGCCAGCCCCTCCTGAAGATTGGTGTTCAGGTTGGCGAGGCTCTTCATCGGCTTGTAGGCGAGCAACAGGGCGGTCACAAAGGAGAAGAAGGCGCCGGGCGTCAGGCTGCCGTCGATCACCTGCCAGCCGCCATAGAAGATGATCGCGGCAACCGCGATGCCGCCCAGGGTTTCCATGATCGGCGACGAGAGCGCGCGTACCCGGTACGACTTGTAGACGATACGGAACATGTTCTCGATGACGCTGGCCGTGCGCTCGGTCTCAAAACCTTCCCGGTTGTAGGCCTTGACGTGGCGCACCCCCTGGAAGGCCTCGTTGAGCCGGGCGGTGAAGCGGCCCGCCTCGCCCAGTACGTCGGTTGAGATTTTGCGCATCCGCCGCCCGATGCGTACGATCGGATAGATCGCGGCAGGAAACACCACGAACGCGATCAGCGCCAGCTTCCAGTCCTTCTCGAACATCACGGCGAGGAGGAACGTCAGGGTCAGCGCATCCTTGATCAGGCCCGTCAGGATCTGCGAGACGGCGTTACGCATGGCGTTGATATCGTTCGTGAAGCGCGAGATCAGGCGTCCCGAGCCGGCGTTGTGAAAGAAGGCGAGGTCGAAACGGATCAGGTGGGCAAACAGTCTGGTCTGCAGATCGGCGATAATGCGCTGGCCGACATAGCCCATCAGCACGCCTTCGAAGTAGGCGGCCAAGCCCTTGATCAGGGCAATCGCTAATACGGTCACGGTGATCAGGACCAGGATGCTCTGGTCCTTGTCGATGAACACCCGATCGAGCACCGGCTCCATCAACTGGGCAAGCCCTGCGGTGGCGCCCGCCGCGATCGTCATGCACAGCATGGCGAGGCCGAGCCGGCCGAAGTAGGGGCGCACATGATTACGCACGAGGCGCGAGAGCAGCGCGCGCGTCGATGCCATGGGCTGTGGGGTAATATCCTGGCTCAAGGTGTGGGTGTGACCCTCGGGATTCTCACAAATCCTTGCGAACCATAGCACGCAAGGCGCAGGCGGGCCAATCGGTTGCGCATCCGCTCGTGCCGGGGCGTCAGTTGGAGAGGCGTTTGATCAGGGCGTCCTGGATCAGACCGTTACTCGCGATGCAGCTAGGCAGTTTGGGCCGTGGACGGTTGTATTCCAGGGCCTCACCCTCGGCGGTCGAGGCCCGCCCCCCGGCCTCGGCGACCAGCAACTCGCCTGACGCGATGTCCCACTCGTGCTTGGGCCAGACGCTGATCAGGGCGTCGAAGCGCCCGGCGGCGACCAGGGCAAGCTTGTAGGCAATCGAGCTCACGCTGTGGATGGTGCATTCGGGAAAGCGCTCCGCCCAGGCCTTCTGCTGCATCTCGGTGCGTCCCGAGAGCAGGCGGGCGTCGGTCAGATCGGCTGCGGCGCTGACCGTAAGCGCCTCGTCGTTGAGCCGGGCGCCGCCGCCCCGCATCGCCTCGAACATCTCGTCGGTTGCGGGGTTGAAAACCGCCGCGGCCACCGGCGTGGCGTCGACGATTAGCGCGCCCGCGACGGCGAACTCAGGCCGCCCGTTCAGGAAGCTCCGGGTGCCGTCGATCGGATCGACCACCCAGACCCGGGCCGCTGAAAGCCGCGCGATGTCGTCGACGGATTCCTCCGATAGCCAGCCGTAGTCGGGGCGGGCGCGGCACAGATGCTGGAACAGGCAGACTTCCGATGCGAGATCCGCCTCACTGACCAGGTTGCCAGGCGACTTCTCCCATTCTTCCGGCTGGTGACGGAAATGTCCGAGCGCAATGGCGCCGGCCTGGCGAACCGCCTCGACCAGCAGCTCGTGATCCTTGCGCAGCGTGTCGTCGGGTGGCGGGGCGACGTTCTCGGACGGCGCGCTCACAGGCCGGCCACCGTCATGCCGTCGATACGCAGCGTCGGCGCGTCGGTGCCGTAGCGGAGCTCCAGGTCGTTGGCCGGGGTGATGCCGGCGAACATGTCCTTGAGGTTGCCTGCGATGGTCACTTCGCTCACCGCGTGGGCCAGCTCGCCCTTGACGATGGCGCGCCCGCTCGCACCGCGGCTGTAGTCACCGGTCACGCCGTTGACCCCCATGCCGATCAGTTCGGTCACGTAGAAGCCGTCGTCGATCTCGCCGATCAGCGCTTCGGGCGTCTGGGTCCCCGGTTCGAGGGTCAGGTTGGTGGCGCCGGGACTGGGCGCCGAGGCGGTGCCGCGGCTGGCGTGACCCGTGGTTTCAAGCCCGAGCTGGCGGGCCGATCGCGAATCGAGCAACCAGGTGGTAAGCACGCCGTCGGCGATCAGCTCGCGCGCGCTCGTCGCCACACCCTCGCCGTCGAACGGACGCGAGCTCAGCCCGCGGGACCGCAACGGGTCCTCGCGTACGCTCAGGCCCGCTGCGAAGACGCGCTCGCCCAGGCGGCCCTTGAGAAAGCTCGTGCCCCGCGCGATCGCTGCGCCCGAGATCGCGCCCGCGAAATGGCGCAGCAGGCCGTTGGCGACCCGCGGGTCGTAGACAATCGCGCGTTTGCCCGTGGTCATCTTCTGCGGCTTCAGCCGAGCCACGGTGCGCCGGCCCGCGCGGGTCCCCACCGCGGTGGGGTCTTCGAGGTCGGATAGGTAGCGGGCCATGGCGTAGTCGTAGTCCCGCTCCATCGCCGTGCCTTCGCCGGCCAGCACCGAGACGCCGACCGAATTGCGTGACGCGGCGTAGGCGCCGGCAAAGCCGTTCGAGCCGACCAGCGCAATTGTGGTTCGGCTCCAGTCGGCTTCCGCGCCACCCGAGTTGGTCACACCCTCGACCGCCCGGGCCGCATCCTCGCAGGCGCCCGCGAGCTGGGCCAACTGCGCGGGCTCGGGCTCGCTATCGTCGACCAGATCGAGGTCGGGGATGTCGGCGGCGAGACGATCGGGATCGGCCAGGCCACAATAGGGGTCGTCGGGCACGGCTTTCGCCATGGCGACGGCGCGTTCCGCCAGCTCGTCGAGTGCCGCGTCGGTCAGGTCGGTCGAGGAGACGATGGCCTGGCGTTGGCCGACCATGACGCGTAGGCCCAGATCGCGGCTTTCGGCGCGCTCGATACCCTCCGAGGCGCCCAATCGCCAGGCGATCGAGAGGGAGCGGGAATCGAACAGCACCGCATCCGCGGCATCCGCGCCCAGCGCCTGCGCGCGGGCGATCAGACCGCCTAGGCGGTCGAGGGGATCGGTAAGGGAATCACGGCTGGCGGCCACGGCGGATCCGTATTCTTACCCACTATAAAAAAGAGAACTGCCCCGGGGGTTGCTGAGCCGGCGTGGCTGCACGAGGCTGTTCGTTCAGGGCTCTATATAGGACGTTTGCTGGACGTTTGCGAGCCCTGCGCGGGGTCGGCTATTTCCACACCGGCTTGCCCGAGCCGGGCAGGCCCAGCGCCGCCCATTTGCGCGTGACCTGCTCGATGGTCTCTTCGTCCATGCGGATCACCCGGCCCCACGGCCGCACTGTCTCGCCGTCGAGCTTGGTCGTGGCGTCGAGCCCGATCTTGCTGCCCAGGCCCTCGACCGGGCTTGCGAAGTCGAGATAGTCGATCGGCGTGTTCTCGATTACGGTGGCGTCGCGCGCGGGGTCCATGCGCGTCGAGATCGCCCACATCACGTCGGTCCAGCTTCGCGCGTCGATGTCGTCGTCCACCACGATCACCCACTTGGTGTACATGAACTGGCGCAAGTACGACCACACCGCCATCATCACCCGCTTGGCGTGGCCGGGGTAAGCCTTCTTTATGGAGACCACCGCGATGCGGTACGAGCAGCCTTCGGGCGGCAGCCAGAAATCGACGATCTCGGGGAACTGCTGGATGAGCAGCGGGATGAACAGCTCGTTGAGCGCTTCGCCCAGGATTGAGGGTTCGTCGGGCGGGCGCCCGGTATAGGTCGAGAGATAAATCGGCTCGCGCCGCCGGGTGATCGCCGAGATGGTAAAGACGGGAAACTTCTCGACCGCGTTGTAATAGCCCGTGTGATCCCCGAACGGCCCTTCGTCGCCGTAGTCGTCGAGGCTGACATGGCCTTCGAGTACAATCTCGGCCTGGGCAGGCACGCGCAAGGGCACGGTCTTGCAGGGCACGAGCTCGACTTTGCGCCCGCGCAGCAGCCCGGCGAACTGGTATTCGGAGAGGGTATCGGGGACCGGCGCGACGGCGGCGAGTATGGTGCCCGGATCGGCCCCGATGACCACCGCGCAAGGTAGTGGCTCGGTCTTCGCTTCGCCCCAGCGGCGGTGATGCTGGGCCCCGCCGCGATGACGCAGCCAGCGCATCAGCGTGGTATTGCGCCCCGTCACCTGCATGCGGTAGATGCCGAGATTGACCGCGTCCGTCGTTGCCCCGCCCGGGCCCTGGGTGACCACGAGCGGCCAGGTAATCAGCGGCGCGGGCTCGCCCGGCCAGCAGGTCTGGATGGGAAATTCAGCGAGGTCGACGGCGTCGCCCTCGATCACCACCTCCTGGCAGGGTGCCCGGCTGACCTCCTTGGGCTTCATCGCCATGGCGGTCTTGACCAGCGGCAGCAGGGAGAGGGCTTCGCGCCAGCCGCCTGGCGGCTCGGGCTGGCGCAGGAAGGCCAGCGTCTCGCCCAGCGCGCGTAAGGTTTCCGGCTCCCGGTCCATGCCCCAGGCGACCCGCTCGATGGTGCCAAACAGATTGACCAGGACGGGCATGGTGTAGGATGAGCCGTCGGCGCGCACGACGTTTTCAAACAGCACGGCGGGCCCGCCTTCGGCGATCAGCCGGGTCTGGATCTCGGTCATCTCGAGATGGGGCGAGACCGGCTCCGTGACGCGCACGAGCCGGCCCTCGGTCTCGAGGCGGGCGATGAAATCGCGAAGCGAGGAATAGGGCATGGGGTCTCCCGCGAGGTCGCGCGCTGTGCTTGCGCTATAATAGAGGCTCCATGAGCAAGGTCACGTCAAACCGCGCGGGCAAACCGGCGACAGATAAAGCGGCTGAAGCGACGTCGGACGAGCGGGCGCAGCAGATTGCGCATGCGCTGGCCTATCCCTTCGCCCAGCCGGGCGCCTCGTTCGTCTTTGCCGGCGGGCGGGCATTTGAGATCGTCGAGCTGCCCGAGGGCGATTTCGCGCGCGCGCGGGTGCGCGCCGGGGGTGAAACCGTCGGGTTCGACGATCTATGCCGGGCCGAGGCGCTGGCGCCGCCGACCCCGCTTGTGGAGCGCATCCCTGTCATTGCGCATGGCTCGAACGCGGCGCCCGGGCGCCTCGTGGAAAAATTCGGCGGCGTGGCGGAGGCGCAGGTGATTCCGGTGCTGCGCGCGCGGCTGGAGGATTTCGACGTGGTCTACGCGCCACATTTTTCGGCCTACGGCTCGATCCCCGCGACGCTGGAGCATTCGCCGGGCACCAGGGTCGAGATTTCGGTGACGTACCTCACGCCCGACCAAGTGTGCGCGATGGACGCGACCGAAATTCGTGCCGTGGGACCGACCTACGCGCGGGGAAACTTACGGGCGATCCGCTGTCATCTCGACGGCCAGGGGGTACTGAGCGAGGCGCAGGTTTATCTCGCTAAACGCGGCAGCCTACAGTTCGACGGCGTGCCTCGGGCGTTCGCGGCGCTTGGCGCGCAGGGCCGTCGCTTCGGGGCCCGCTCGCAGCCGGACAAGCAGGCTCGCGCCCGCGACGCCCTCGCTCCAGAGATGAAACTCGACGCGTTCATCCACGAAAATATCCATGACGAGGCGCGCCGAAAACGGCGCAACGAGGCGCTCAGGGAGTGGGCGGTGGAGTTCTCTTATGGGGATTTCGAGATCGTCGAGGGCTGAACTAGGGTCAGCGGAAGCGCCGCGAATGGTGCATATTCCAACCTCACCCGTTCTGGGTGGTTATCCGGCTTCATGCTGCTCAAGCCCTAAAATGGGCGTTCGGAGAGACCCCGGAGGGAACGAATCAAGTCATTGCGTATTCGGCAAAAGATTACGGCGTTTCCTGACGAAACGGAACGCGACGAGAGCCGCACCTCGCACCGGGCTTGGAACTATCGGGTTAGCGCACGACCAGTTCGCGCTGGACGCCGGTAGAGAGCATTTCGCAGCCGGTCTCGGTGACCGCGATGCTTTCCGAGAAGCCGGCGCCGTACTGGGCGGGCATGGAGTAGCAGTTGGCGAGATGGAAGCACATGCCGGGCTGCAGCTCGACCTCGATGCCGCGCGCGATATACATGGGCGCCTCGGTCCAGCAGGGCTGGAAGGAAAGCCCGATGGAATAGCCGAAGGCGCCGTGGAAATAGGCGCCTTCGATGGCGTCGATCCGCTTCCAGCATTCGCTGGCGAGCTCGTCGGCGGTGCGCCCGGGCTTGATGTTTTCGAGCAGCCACTGGACGTTATCGAGGCTGGCGTCGGCCAGGCGGCGGAGCCCGTCGGAGGGCTGGCCGATCACGGCGGTACGCATGTTGGGCGCATTGTAGCGCCCGGAGCAGCCGACGATCTCCATATAGGCGGGATCTCCCTTGGCGAGCTTGTGGTTCTTGAAGGTGGCAAGCGGTATGTAGCCTGCGCGCCGCCCGACCAGACAGGTCGCGTTGCCCGAGGGCGAATCGCCGCCGCCCGCGATCATCGCGCCTTCGGCCGCGCCGATCACCTGGTTGTCGGTGACCCCTTCGGCGATGGTGTCGATCGCGGCGGTCACGCCCAGAGCGGTAATTCTACCTGCCTTGCGGATCATCTCGATCTCCGCTGGCGATTTGACGAGCCGGACATCAAGAACAAGGGTGGTGGCGTCGGTGAACTCGGCGTTGGGCAGCTCTTCCTGGTAGATCTCGAAGCTGCGCGCATCGAGCGGGCCGCCCGCGAAGGTCTCGGGATAAGCCTTCTCCACGCCGATACGCTTGCCGTCGTAGCCGCGGTCTTTAAGCAGCCGGGCGAGCTGGGTGCCGGGCTCGACACCGTCGGTCCAGCGATAGACCTGGACGTCCTCGATCGTGGAAAAGAGCAGCGCGCAAGGCGCCATCAGCTCGGCGCAGTGGATCCAGACCGGCCCTTCCGCGGGTACCAGGCCGATCGCGTAGGCCGACGCGAGCGCGGTGTCGTAGCCCGTGAGGTAACCCAGATTAGGGCGCAGCGAGAGGATGACCAGGTCGAGCCCCTGTCTTGCCATACTGGCCTGAACGCGCGCGACGCGAGCAGCATATTCCTCGGGCGCGAAGGCCAGCTCTCTTGGAATCGGATCGTTTTTGATTTGGTCGACCAGTGCCATGACATCTCCCTTTCCTCGCTAGTCGCGCGCGAGCCATCGCGGCGGCGGCGCAGCTTACAATGAAAGTGGAGGCGGATGGAATGGCGTGCTTTGGGCCCGTTTTAGGCGACCAACGCGCTGAGCAGCAGGCCGACAAAGAGGATCCAGCCGACCCAGGCGTTGGATTTGAATTTGGCGAGGCAATCGGCGGGCTCGTCGAGATAGACGAAGAGGATTTGCCAGGCGAAGGCCAGCGCGACGACGCCGAGGCTCGCATACCACGGCCAAGCCATGTTGCTGAGCGCGCCCGCGCCGGCGAGGAAGGCGAGCGACAGGCCGTAGAAGATGGCCAGCGCGCCGAGCGTGTTCTCGCCCAGCGCCAGGGCCGAAGACTTCACCCCGACCAGGGTGTCGCCTTTCTTGTCCTGGTGGGCGTAGATGGTGTCGTAACCCACGGTCCAGAAGATCGCGCCTAGATAAAGCAGCCCGGCGGGCCAGTCGAGGCCTCCGGTCGCCGCCGCCCAGCCCAGCAGCGCGCCCCAGTTGAAGGTCAGGCCGAGCATCGCCTGGGGCCACCAGGTCACACGCTTGGCGAAGGGATAGGCGGCAACGAGGACGAGCGAGCCCGCGCCGAGGTAGACCGTAAACCAGTTGAAGCTGAATAGGATGCCCGCACTGACCGCGAGCAGGGCGGCGAGAAAGAGGCTGGCGCCGAGCAGGCCGATCTCGCCCGAGGCGAGGGGGCGGGCGGCGGTGCGCGCGACCTGTGCGTCGATCCTGCGGTCGGCCATGTCGTTGACCACGCAGCCGGCCGCGCGCATGACCAGCGCGCCGAGTGCGAACAGCGCAAGCAGGCCGAGATCGGGCTTGCCACCGCCGGCCATGGCGAGGCTCCAGGCGCTGGGCCAGAACAGCAACCACACGCCGATCGGCTGATGGGCCCGGGCGAGCCGGAGATAGGGACGCACGGGCGCCGGCATATGCCGATCGATCCAACTCGACGCACTGGTGCGGGGCTCGGGGGCCGTCTCGGTCATGGTAGGTGCAGCCATCCGCGATGGTGATAGACTCTGACCGGAATGAACTCAAGGACTGGTGTGAACCCTAGGACCTAGGTCACTTCAAGTCGGACCCGCGCATGACAGTCGAACGCAAACCGCCCGCCGACCCGGGACGCATCCGTCTGTTCACGCCCCAGCCGCTGGCGGCGGGCGAGAGCGTGGCGCTCGACGGCGCCCAAGCCCATTACCTCGGCCGCGTGATGCGCAAACACCCGGGCGACGCGGTGCGCCTGTTCAACGGCCACGACGGTGAATGGCGCGCCGTAATCGCCGAGTTCGCGCGCAACCGGGCGAGCCTGCGTTGCGAGGAGCCTCTCGCGCCCCAAACGACGGAGCCTGACCTGTGGCTTCTGTTCGCACCGATCAAGTTCGGGCGGATCGATTTTCTCGCCGCCAAGGCGACCGAGCTTGGGGTCGCGGCGCTGGGCGCGGTGATGACCGAGCACACGCGCGTCGCGCGGGTCAACGAGGACCGCTTGCGCGCCAATGCGATCGAAGCGGCGGAGCAGACCGGCCGGCTCTCGGTGCCCGAGATTTTGGCGACGCGATCGTTTGACGCGGTGTTCGCCGACTGGGCGCCCAAGCGCCGCTTGATGGTTTGCGACGAGACCGGGAGCGCGCCCATCGTCGAGGCGCTGCGCACGGTCCGGGAGAGCGGCGTGAAGGTTGGGCCTTGGGCGGTGCTGATCGGCCCCGAGGGCGGTTTCTCCAGCACCGAGCTTGGCGCGCTCCATGAACGGCCCGAGGTGCTCCGGGTTTCGCTCGGACCGCGCCTGCTGCGCGCCGACACGGCGGCACTTGCCGCGCTTGCCTGCTGGCAGGCGGTCCTGGGCGATTGGCCCGGCGCTGGTCCCGATTAACGCGGCGCGGTGCGCGCTTGCCGGGCGGCCCTATTCGGTCTAATGGTTTAACCTCGTTGCCCTCCGCAAGGTTTGTTCGATGTCTGGACCCACCCTCGTCAACGCCGAGCCCCTGACCGAGACACGCCAGCTGGTCGAATATCTGGCCGCGGGCTGCAAGCCGCGCGCGCGCTGGCGAATCGGCACCGAACACGAAAAATTCGGCTACCGGCTCGATGATTTCAGCACGGTGCCCTACGAGGGCGAGAGCGGCATCGGCGCGATGCTGGCGGGCCTGATGCGGTTCGGCTGGAAGCCGGTGCGCGAAGGCCGGAATATCATCGCCCTGACCATGGACGGCCAGTCGGTCACTCTTGAGCCGGGCGGGCAGTTCGAGCTTTCGGGCGCGCCCGTGCGCACGCTGCACGAGACCTGCGCCGAGGTGCACAATCATCTCAACCAGGTCAAGGTGGTCGCCGCCGAACTGGGGCTGGGCTTTCACGGCTTGGGCTTTCGCCCTAAATCGAGGCGCGACGAGGTCCACTGGATGCCTAAGGGGCGCTACGCCATCATGCGCCGCTACATGCCGACCAAGGGCAATCTCGGGCTCGATATGATGACCCGGACCTGCACGGTTCAGGTCAATCTCGATTTCGAGTCCGAAGCCGATATGGTGAAAAAATTCCGCGTCGGGCTGGCGCTCCAGCCCGTGGCGACCGCGTTGTTCGCGAACTCGCCCTTCGTCGAGGGCAAGCCCTCCGGCTATTTGAGCTATCGCAGTCATGTCTGGACCGACACCGACCCCGAGCGTTGCGGCACGCTGCCCGTCGTCTTCGAGGACGGCATGGGTTTCGAGCGTTATGTCGAGCATGTGCTCGACGTACCGATGTATTTCGTCTATCGCGACGGCACCTATATCGACGCCTCGGGCCAGTCGTTTCGCGACTTCCTGGCCGGCGAGCTGCCGGCGCTTCCCGGCGAGCGGCCGCGGATGACGGACTGGGAAGATCACCTGACTACGCTGTTCCCCGAAGTGCGCTTAAAGCAATTTCTTGAAATGCGCGGCACCGATGGCGGCCCCTGGGGCCGGCTTTGCGCCCTGCCGGCGCTCTGGGTCGGGTTGTTCTACGACGCGGAATCCCTCGACGCCGCCTGGCAACTGGTCGAGGACTGGAACGCCGAGGAACGCGAGGTGATGCGCGAGGAGGTAACGAAAATTGGGCTTGCGACCCCGTTTCGTAACGCCACGGTGCGCGAGTTGGCGTTCGAGATGCTGACGCTGGCCCGTGCGGGCCTCGCACGACGCGCCATCATCGACGGCGCGGGGCGCGACGAATGCCACTTCCTCGATACCCTTGACGCCATCGCCGCCTCGGGCCGGACCCCGGCCGAGGACCTGCTCGACGCCTATCAGGGCCGCTGGAAACAGTCCGTCGACCCGCTGTTCACCGAACACGCTTACTAGAGTTCTTTGAGAACGCGCGGTATTTTCGCTCACGGCAGCGAACCTGACGGTTTGCGCCTACGCGGGTGCGCCGCAGTAGCGGCGGACTGCGGCCGCAGCCTTAGCAGCTTGCGCCTTGTCTTTCAGTTGGGGCCGGCCGGATATTTCAATTTGCCCGCCGCCGCCCTTAGCCGACCCGGCAGGCACGCCAACCCCGGTCCTAGCCCTCGGTGCCGCCGACGGTGAGGTTTTCGATCAGAAGGGTGGGTAGGCCGACACCTACGGGCACGCCCTGGCCGGCCTTGCCGCAGGTCCCGATGCCCGGATCGAGCGCCATGTCGTTGCCGATGCCCGCGACCCGGGTGAGCACGTCGGGGCCATTGCCGATCAGGCTGGCACCCTTGACCGGGGCACCGATCTTGCCGTCCTCGATGCGGTAGGCCTCGGACGCGGAAAACACGAACTTGCCCGACGTGATGTCGACCTGGCCGCCGCCGAAGTTGACCGCGTAGAGCCCGTTCTTAACCCGCCCGATCAGCTCCTCGGGTTCGGCCTCACCGGCCAGCATGAAGGTGTTGGTCATGCGCGGCAGGGGCTGATGGGCGAAGCTCTCTCGCCGGCCGTTGCCGGTCGGCGCCATGCCCATGAGGCGCGCGTTCATGCGGTCCTGCAGGTAGCCGCACAGGATGCCGTCTTCGATCAGTACCGTGCGCGAGGCGGGTGTGCCCTCGTCGTCGATGGTGAGCGAACCGCGCCGGGATTCGAGCGTGCCGTCGTCGACCACGGTGACTCCAGGGCTGGCGACCCGCTCGCCGATAAGCCCGGCAAAGGCCGAGGTTTTCTTGCGGTTGAAATCGCCCTCGAGGCCGTGGCCGATCGCCTCGTGGAGCAGGATGCCGGGCCAGCCGGGGCCGAGCACGACATCCATCTCGCCCGCGGGCGCGGGTGTGGACTCGAGGTTGACCAGGGCTTGGCGCAGGGCCTCGTCGGTCTGCGCCCGCCACCGCTCGGGGTCGAGGAATTCCGCGTAGCCGACCCGCCCGCCGACGCCGTGGCTTCCGGTTTCCTGGCGCTCGCCCTCGCCGACCACGACCGAGACGTTGAGCCGGACTAGGGGGCGGATATCGGCGAGGCGCTCGCCGCCCGCGTGGATGATCTGGACCGCTTGCCACGAGCCCGTGAGCGAAGCCATGACCTGGCGTACGCGGGGGTCTCTGACCCGGGCGTAGGCGTCGATGTCGGCCAAGAGCGCGGTCTTGGCCGCAACGTCAAGCTCGGCGAGCGGGCTTGCTTCGCTGTAGAGCGAGCGGTTGGTTGGCGCAGGCGCGGCCTCAAGGGTGCCGCCATGGCCGTCGGCGACGGCGCGCACCGTATCGGCGGCGCGCGTGAGCGCGGCCGCGGAAATCTCGGAGGCGTGGGCGTAGCCCGTGGCCTCGCCCGCCACGGCGCGCAGGCCGAAGCCGCAAGTGGTATCGAAATTGGCGGTCTTGAGCCGGCCGTCGTCGAAGGCGAAGGATTCCGAGCGGCGGTATTCGAGGAACAGCTCGCCGTCGTCCGCCCCGGCGAGTGCGTCGTCCACCCGACGCACGACGGCGTCGGGCTCGAGCCCGGAGGGCGCAAAAAACAGCTCGTCGGTGGTGGCGAGATCGTTCATGGGAAAGACCTTCCTGGGATGCCCGTCCGGGCGGGGTGGCGTGCTCACTCTGTATATAGACGATTTGTGCGGCCGGGAAACCGCCAGGGCCTGCGAATCGCGCCGCGCAGGGGTGTTGTTCCGGCCTACGACAAATTGTCGCAGGCCCCGCCAGGGCCCAACGGATCGGGAAGGGCGCGCGGCGCAAGCGATCCGGCCTCGGGCTGAGCAAAACCGGGGTGCGGGTTTGCCCGACGCACCGTCGGAGCGGGCCGTTGCAGGCGGAAGTACGGGGGAGACGGCGTTTTGACCGGGTTGCCTCGTAGTCGGGACGCGAGGCTGCTTCGGGAACGGCCGGCGGCGTCCGGCGGAAGCCGCGCCGACGCTAGAATTTCCAGCGCTACCGTGGGTTTTCTCGGACTTGTGCTTCCCTGCTGCGATGTGTAGTTTCAGGGCCGCCGGGGGGACGGAGGAGGCTCCGACAATCCGGAGTGTATTGCGCCGGCGCGTACGGGCCGGCGCGCGGGTGCTTGGTGCGGTTCAGTCACTGAAGGACGGTGCGATGTCGTTCAAAAAGGGAATAGTCGGGCTCGTGGCCTTCGCCGCCGCCGCCCTCGCGGGTGCCGCGGGCGCCCTGGCCGGGAATGTGGGTGCGCCGGAGAACTGGCAGTGGAATTTCCAAGAGGCCGCGACACCGGTGATGGAGCGGATGAACAGCTTCCACAACATGGTGCTTATAATCGCCGTGGCGATCACGGTGTTCGTGTTGTTGCTGCTCGCGATCATCGTGGTCCGCTTTAACGCCCGGGCCAATCCGACGCCGAGCAAGACGACCCACAACACGATGCTCGAGATGCTCTGGACCGGCGTGCCGGTGATCATCCTGATCGTCATCACGGTGCCGTCGTTCAAGCTGCTCTACTACCAGGATCGCACGCCCGAGGCCGACATGACCATCGAGGCAATCGGCAACCAGTGGTTCTGGTCCTATGAATATCCCGACTATGACGAACTCTATTTCGACGCCATCATGCTTGAGGACGATGAGCTTGCCGAGGGCCAGCCCCGCATGCTGGCGACGGATTACAACGTCGTCGTGCCCGTCGATACTACGGTGCGCGTGCTCGTAAGCGCGACGGACGTAATTCACTCCTGGTCGGTGCCCTCGTTCGGGGTGAAGATGGACGCGGTACCGGGCCGGGTGAACGAAACCTGGTTCCGGGCGACCGAGGAAGGCATTTATTACGGCATGTGCTCGGAGCTGTGCGGCGTGCTGCATGGTTTCATGCCGATCGCGGTCGAGGTCGTCTCACAGGATGCCTTTGCGGAATGGTTGGTCTGGGCCGAGGAGGAATTCGGGGCGCGGGAGCCCGAGGGCGTCACCATCGACGTAGCACTAGCCCCCGCCGGCAACTAGGTTGAAGAGCCAAGAGGTAATCGACGATGAGTGAAGCGAGCGCCCACGCGCACGAGAACGATCACAAGCCGACGGGGATCACCCGCTGGCTCTTTTCGACCAACCACAAAGACATCGGCACGATGTACATAGTGTTCGGCATCGTCGCCGGCCTGGTCGGGTTGACGCTCTCGATGCTGATACGCACCGAGCTGATGTATCCTGGCGCCGGGATCCTGGGCGGCGATCACCACCTGTTCAACGTGCTGACTACCGGTCACGGCCTGATCATGGTGTTCTTCTTCGTCATGCCAGTGTTCATCGGCGGCTTCGGTAACTGGTTCGTGCCGCTGATGATTGGGGCGCCGGACATGGCCTTCCCGCGCCTGAATAATATCAGCTTCTGGCTGCTTATCCCGTCCGCCTGTCTGCTCTACGGCTCGGTGTTCGTGGATGGCGGGGTCGGCGCGGGCTGGACAATATATGCGCCGCTCTCGACATCGGGCCATCCGGGCGCTTCGGTCGACATGGCCATCCTTGCGCTCCATCTCGCGGGCGCCTCGTCGATCCTGGGCGCGGCAAACTTCATCACCACCATTTTGAACATGCGCGCGCCGGGCATGACCATTCATAAAATGCCGCTGTTCGTCTGGTCGATGCTGGTGACCGCGTTCCTGCTCCTGCTCTCGTTGCCCGTGCTGGCCGGCGGCATCACCATGCTGCTGACCGACCGCAACTTCGGCACCGCGTTCTTCGACGCCGCGCAGGGCGGCGATCCGATCCTCTACCAGCATCTGTTCTGGTTCTTCGGCCACCCGGAAGTCTACATCCTGATCCTGCCGGGCTTCGGCATCGTCAGCCACGTGGTCTCGACCTTCTCGAAGAAGCCTGTGTTCGGCTATCTCGGCATGGCCTACGCCATGGTCGCAATCGGCTTCATCGGCTTCATCGTCTGGGCTCACCACATGTACACAGTGGGCTTCGATACCAACACCCGGGCCTATTTTCTGGCTGCGACGATGGTTATTGCCGTGCCCACGGGGATCAAGATCTTCAGCTGGATCGCCACCATGTGGGGCGGTTCGCTGACCTTCCCGACGCCCATGCTCTGGGCGATAGGCTTCATCTTCCTGTTTACGGTCGGTGGCGTGACCGGCGTGGTGCTGGCCAACGCCGGACTGGACGTGCCGCTGCACGACACCTACTACGTCGTCGCCCATTTCCATTACGTGCTCTCGCTGGGCGCGACCTTCGCGGTGTTCTGCGGCTTCTATTACTGGATCGGCAAGATGAGTGGCCGGCAGTATCCGGAAACGCTGTCCAAGATCCATTTCTGGATCACCCTGGTCGGCGTGAACCTGACTTTCTTCCCGATGCATTTCGTTGGGTTGGCGGGCATGCCGCGGCGAATTCCGGATTATCCGGACGCTTTCGCGGGCTGGAATTTGATAGCGTCGATCGGCTCCTACGTGACCGCGGCGGGCGCCGCGCTGTTCCTCTATATCCTCTTCCACACGCTGGTCTACGGCAAGAAATGCCCGGCCAACCCGTGGGGTGAAGGGGCTACCAGCCTGGAGTGGAGCGTGCCCTCGCCGGCGCCGTTCCACACCTTCGAGCAGCAGCCGCGGATCAAGTAGAGCGTGGCGGATAACGGGGGAGAGATGGGGTCGTGACAGACACCTCGATTGGCACAGCGGCGGAGGGAACAAGCGCGCGCGTCGTCGACTTCGTGGCGCTGCTCAAGCCACGGGTGATGTCGCTCGTGCTGTTCTCGGGGTTGGCCGGGCTGCTCGTGGCACCCGGCGAGCTTCACCCCGTGCTCGCGTTCGTGGCCCTGCTCTGCATCGCAGTCGGCGCGGGCGCGTCGGGCGCGATCAACATGTGGTACGAGCACGATATCGACCGACTCATGAGTCGAACCAAGTTGCGCCCGATCCCGCAAGGCCGGATTGATCCGGCCACTGCGCTAGGCTTCGGCGTCGCTCTGGCGGTCGCCGCGGTCGTGGTGATGGGGCTGGTGGTCAATTTTGTGGCCGCCGGCGTGCTGGCGCTGACCATCGGGTTCTACGTCTTCGTTTACACCATGTGGCTGAAGCGCCGCACACCGCAGAACATCGTCATTGGCGGCGCGGCCGGCGCGTTTCCGCCGGTGGTCGGCTGGACGGCGGTGACCGGCGACGTGACCGTGGTACCGCTGTTGCTGTTCGCCATCATCTTCCTGTGGACGCCGCCGCATTTTTGGGCGCTGGCGCTCTATCGCTCGGCGGACTACGCCCGTGCGGGCGTGCCCATGATGCCGGTGGTGGCGGGTGCGGCGGCGACCAAGCGCCAGATGCTGCTCTACACCCTGCTGCTCGCCCCGGCGGCGCTGTCGCCGTGGCTGATCGGATTCTCGGGCTGGCTCTACGGGGCCGGCGTCGCGGTCCTGAGCGCGGCTTTCATCGGCCACGTGGTGCTTGTGCTGCGTGATACGACCCATGCGGCGGCGCGGCGCATGTTCGGCTTTTCGATCCTTTACCTATTCCTGCTGTTCGCACTTCTCGTGGTGGACCACTTTGTCGTTGCCGGTTGATATGACCAAGAGCGAACGCCATCGGAGAATGCGCGGGCGCAACTACGCGCTCGTCGCCGTGCTGTTCTCACTCGTCATCCTGTTCTTCGTCGTCACGCTGGTGAAGTTGGGGAGCAACTGAGCGATGGATAAATTACGCCGCAGGAAGAGGATGACCGCGGTGCTTCTGGCCGGCTGTGTCGCCGGCATGGTCGGGCTGTCGTTCGCCGCGGTGCCGCTTTACAAGCTTTTTTGCCAGGCCACCGGTTACGGCGGCACGCCCCAGGTTGCCGAGATGGCCCCCGATGTGGTGATCGATCGAACCATCGTCGTTCGCTTCAACGCGGACGTCGACCGCGAGCTGTCCTGGCGCTTCAAGCCCATGCAGAGATCGATCGAAGTTCGCCCGGGGGAAAGCCACCTTGCGTTTTACGAGGCGGCGAACGAATCGGATCACCCGATCCTGGGCCAGGCGGCGTACAACGTCACGCCGCAAAAGGCCGGGATCTACTTTACCAAGATCGAGTGCTTCTGCTTTACGGAGCAATACCTGGCGCCGGGCGAACGGTCCGAAATGCCGGTCTCGTTCTTCATCGACCCGGCGTTGGTCGACGACCGCAACATGAACGACCTGGGTACCATCACCCTGTCCTACACGTTTTTCGATCTGGGGCAGGAAGCGCTCGACGATTATTTGACCGAGCGCGATCGTGTGGCGAGCCGTGCCACGGACGACGCCGTGGACAGCGCGAGCGCGGTGCTGAATTTATTTTCCCGGCGGCGTGGCAACGCCGCCGGGTAAAAGAAGGAGTGAGGCGATGACGGACATCCATGCGGAGGGTCACCCCAAGAGCCATCCGTACCATATGGTCAAGCCGAGCCCGTGGCCCGCGATGGGTGCGTTTTCGGCACTGGTGCTGGCTCCGGGATTCCTTCTCCTGATGAAGGCCGACCAGTGGTGGCTGTTCATCATCGGCGTCCTTTTGGTGCTCGCCACGATGTTCCTGTGGTGGCGCGACGTGATCAAAGAGGGCACCTTCGAGGGCGTTCATACGAAGATCGTGCAGCGCGGCCTGCGCTACGGCATGGCGCTGTTCATCGCTTCCGAGGTGATGTTTTTCGCCGCCTTCTTCTGGGCCTTCTTCAACGCCAGTATTCTCCCGACTGAGGTGGTCGGCGGGGTCTGGCCGCCGATCGGCGTCGAGACCTTCAATGCCTGGGATATTCCGCTGATCAACACGATTATTCTGTTGACCTCGGGCGTGACCTGCACCTGGGCCCATCACGAGATCAAGCACGGCCACAACGAACGGGCCGCCTGGGCCTTGGTGCTGACCGTGACGCTGGGCCTCTGCTTTACGGCGTTGCAGATCTTTGAATATGCGCACGCCCATTTCGGCTTTCGCGAGGGCATCTACCCGTCGACCTTCTTCATGGCGACGGGCTTTCACGGCTTCCACGTGATCGTGGGCACGTGTTTCCTGGCTGTCTGCATGGTTCGAGCGTTCAAGGGCCACTTCAAGCCCGACCAGCATGTCGGTTTCGAGGCGGCGGCCTGGTACTGGCATTTCGTTGATGTCGTCTGGCTCTTCCTGTTCGGTTGGATCTACTGGTGGAACGGCGGCTAAGCCGCCGTTCATGACGGGCGCGGGGTACCCACCGATCTCGATCCTCAAGGCGGGGGTGCGATGCCGGTGTCCGCGTTGCGGGCAGGGCAAACTCTATTCGGGCTTTCTTGAGGTTGCCGAGGTTTGTGTCGCATGCGGCCTGACCTTGCGCGAAAATGACAACGGTGACGGCCCCGCGGTGTTCATTATCCTCATCATGGGATTTGTCGTCGTCGCAGGCGCCCTGGCTCTTGAACTCGTGGCGGGACCGCCCATGTGGCTTCACATGTTGATATGGATTCCCATCATCATGATCGGCTCGGCGGCGCTGTTGCGCCCGTTTAAGGCAGTCTTTATCGCGATTCAGTTCAAGCACAAGGTGCAGGGCTATGGCCGGACGGGCTGAGTCCGGCTTGTTTCATACCCGCCCCACCCTGCGCATAAGCTTGGCCGCGGGCGCGGTGTTCCTGGTGCTGGTCGCACTTGGAAGCTGGCAGCTGCAACGCTTGGGCTGGAAACAGGACCGGATCGACGAACGCCAGGGCCGGGCGATGGGTGAAACAGTTGAGCTGACCGCATCGCTAGCGGGGCCGGGCTATTTTAATTTTCGCCCCGTCTGGCTGAGCGGGCAATTCCTGCACGAGAAGGAGCTGTTGCTCGCCGCGCGCTCGTTCGACCGGCGGGTCGGCTGGCAGGTGATCACCCCCCTGGCGCTCGAGGGCGGTGGCGCCGTGCTGGTAAATCGCGGCTGGATTCCCCACGACAAGCAGGACGCCGCGTTGCGCGCCGAGGGCCAGCTTGAGGGTGCGGTTCGCGTGAGGGGCCTTGTTCGCACCGAACAACCCCAAGGCACCTTCCAGCCCGACAACCGGCTTGAAGAGGGCGTCTGGTACTGGGTCGATATCGACGCGATGGGCGATGCCGTTGGTCTCGATGTTCTGCCCATTGTCGTGGAGGCGGACGCCACGGCCAATCCCGGCGGTCTGCCGATCGGTGGCCAGACCCGCCTCGAGGTGCCCAACGACCATTTACAGTACGCGCTCACCTGGTACGCGCTGGCATTCATATTGGCGGTAATCTTCGTGGTGTTTCATCGGCGCAAGCCCGGTGCCAAGACGACCGAGGAAGGCGGAACCTCTTGAGCGGCGTGCGAGCGCCGGCCGAGGGCGTCTATGGCGAACTCGAACGCCGTTTTGCGCAGCTTTCGGGGCTGGACGGTGCGCTTGCGGTGCTGACCTGGGACCAGGCAACGCTGATGCCGACGGGCGGTGGCGCGGCGCGGGCCGAACAGCTGGCGACACTGGAGACGCTGCGCCACGAGATCCTGACCGAGCCGGCGTTCGTGGGGCTGATCGGCGAGGCCGAGGCCGACACTGGCCGGCTCGACGAATGGCAGGCGGCCAATCTGGCCCGAATGGCGCACAGCGCGCGCCGGGCCGCGGCGTTGCCCGGCGATCTTGTCGCCGCGCTCAGTCGGGCGCGCTCGGCCTGTGAGCTGCGCTGGCGCGAGGCCCGCGTGGCGGACGATTACGCGGCCTTCGCCGAGCTCTTCGAGCCGCTTCTCGGCCTGGTCCGGGAATCCGCGGCGGCCTGGGGTCAGACCCTGGGGCTCGACCCTTACGATGCTCTGATCGACGCCTACGAGCCGGGCATGGGAGCTGAGCAGATCGATCCGCTGTTCGATGACCTCGCGGGTTTTTTGCCGGAATTTCTGGGCCAGGCGCTGGAGCATCAGGCAGCTAAACCGTCCCGGCTTCGCTTCGAGGGCCATTTCCCGGTCGCCTTGCAGGAGGCAGTATCGCGCAAGCTGATGGCCTGCCTTGGGTTCGATTTCGAGCGCGGCCGACTCGACGTGAGCCATCACCCCTTTTGCGGCGGGGTACCCGACGACGTGCGGATCACGACCCGCTACGACGAAGCCGACTTCACCTCGGCCCTGATGGGTGTGCTGCACGAAACCGGCCACGCCCTGTTCGAGCGCGGCCTGCCCGCGGCGTGGCGGGATCAGCCCGTGGGCGAGGCGCCGGGCATGGCCGCCCATGAGAGCCAGTCGCTGCTGGTGGAGATGCAGGTCTGCCGGGGCCGTGCGTTTCTCGAGTTTGCCGCACCGCTCATCGCCGAGGCGTTTGCCTCGTGCGCAGACACCACGGGGCCTGCCTGGACCGTGGACAACCTGGAGCGCCATGCCCTGTGGGTCGAGCCCAGCCGGATCCGGGTCGATGCCGACGAGGTAACCTACCCCGCCCATATCCTGCTGCGTACCCGGTTGGAAAAAGCCATGATCGCGGGCGAACTGGGCGTTGCCGATTTGCCCGGCGCGTTCGACGATGGGCTTAAGGCGTTACTCGGGGTTAGCCCCGAGCGCGCGCGCAACGGCTGCCTACAGGACGTTCACTGGCCCGAGGGGCTGTTCGGCTATTTCCCCTGCTATACGTTGGGCGCGCTGGCCGCCGCGCAGATTTATGCTGCCGCCTGCGCGGCGGTGCCGGGCATCTCCGAGGCGATCGCGCGAGGCGATTTTACGCCCCTGATGGGTTGGCTGGGCGAGCAAATCCACGGCCAGGGCTCGCGCGTCGCGACGCCCGAGTTGATCGCCCGCGCGACGGGTGCGCCGCTGGGTACGGCGGCGTTCAAGACCCACCTCACGCAGCGTTATCTCGGCGGATGACGGCGGCGCGGCCAGCTTGCGTGTGCATCGACCCGTGCTAAGTTTAGCGAAGCCGTGCGTACCGCGTCGCAGCCCGCGCCTTCAGGAGTTGGTATCTTGCGTTATGTGAGCACCCGGGGAGACACCCCGGCCTGCGGATTCGAAGATGCGCTGCTGGCGGGGCTGGCCCCCGACGGCGGCCTCTTCCTGCCCGAGGCCTGGCCCACGCTCTCGGCCGGCGAGATCAAGGCGCTTGGG
This sequence comes from Alphaproteobacteria bacterium, assembly GCA_963694715.1. Classification (GTDB taxonomy): domain Bacteria; phylum Pseudomonadota; class Alphaproteobacteria; order UBA828; family JAPUJA01; genus CAVOEB01. Next base: position 61,882 of record CAVOEB010000001.1, read on the forward strand.
GGAAAATCCTATCCCGAACTCGCGGCCGTGCTGATGATGCCCTACCTCAACGGCGAGATTGGCGAGGATGTGTTCGCTGAGCTGGTAGCGGAGGCATACCGCGATTTCGAAGGCGAGGCGGTCGCCCCGCTCGTCGAGCTCGAACCGGGGCTCTGGCTGCTTGAGCTATTTCACGGACCGACCCTGGCGTTCAAGGACATTGCGCTGCAGGTGCTGGGCCGGTTGTTCGATCATGTGCTGAGCAAACGCGGCGAACGCGTGACCATCGTGGGCGCGACGTCGGGGGATACGGGCTCGGCCGCGATCGAAGCGTGCCGCGACCGCGCGGCGTTGACCGTTTTCATCCTCCATCCCCAGGGCCGTATCTCGGAGATACAACGCCGCCAGATGACGACGGTGGGGTCCGAGAATATCCACAACATCGCGATCGACGGTACGTTCGACGACTGCCAGGCGCTGGTCAAGGCGCTCTTCGCCGATGGGGCGTTTCGCACCGAGATACGTCTGGCGGCGATCAACTCGATCAACTGGGTGCGTGTGATGGCCCAGTGCGTCTATTATTTTTCTGCCGGGCTGGCGCTGGGCGCGCCGGAGCGTGAGGTGGTGTTTTCGGTTCCGACGGGCAATTTCGGCGACGTCTATGCGGGTCATGTGGCACGCCATATGGGCCTGCCCATCCGCCGCCTGCTGGTGGCGACCAACCGTAACGACATCCTGGCCCGCTTTTTTGAATCCGGGGTTTACCGCAAATCGACGGTCGAGCCTTCGTTGAGCCCGAGCATGGACATCCAGGTGGCAAGCAACTTCGAGCGCTTTCTGTTCGAGTTGCTGGGGCGAAACGGCGCGGCGGCGGCGGCCCTGATGGCGGATTTTTTGGAGCGCGGTGAATTCGCGCTCGACGCCCGGCGCATGGCCGAAGCCCAGGCGCTTTATCGCGGCTTCCGGGTGGATGACGCGGCGACGCTGGCGACCATTGCGGCGGTGGCGCGCGAGAGCGGGCGCGTGGTCGACCCGCACAGTGCCACGGGGATCGCGGCGGCGAAGAGCCTGCGCGAGGGTGACGAGCCGGTGGTGTGTCTGGCCACCGCCCACCCGGCGAAATTTCCAGACGCGGTCGAACAGGCGACGGGTGAGCGACCGGTGTTGCCTGCGCGGCTTGCGGACCTGATGACCCGGCCCGAGTGGTGCAGCGCGCTGCCCAACGAATTGGGCGCGCTGCGCGATCATATTCGCAGTGCCGCGCGAGCGGGCCAGGGTTTGCGCGAGGGCGTGGCATGACGGTGCGCCTCGATCGTCTGGAGAACGGGCTGCGCGTGGTTACCCAGGATGCGCCCCACCTGGAGACGGCGGCGCTGGGCCTGTGGGTCGAGGCGGGGTCGCGCTTCGAGCCCGCCGAGATCAACGGCGTCTCGCACGTGCTCGAACATATGGCGTTCAAGGGCACGGCCCGGCGCAGCGCGAAGGACATCGTCGAGCAAATCGAAGCGGTGGGCGGTCACCTCAACGCCTACACCTCGCGCGAGCAGACCGCCTATCACGCGCGGGTGCTTAAGGACGATGTCGGGCTGGCGATCGATATCTTAGCGGATATTCTGCAGAATTCGGTGTTTGCCGAAGACGAACTCGCGCGCGAACGCGAGGTTATCGTGCACGAGATCGGCGAGGCTCTCGACACGCCGGACGACCTGATTTTCGATCATTTCCAGGAAGCGGCCTATCCCGACCAGCCGCTTGGCCGCACGATCCTCGGGCCCGTGGAGATCGTCGCCGACATGTCGCGCGAGACCCTGCTCGACTACATGGCAGGTCATTACAGCGCGCCGCGTATGGTGCTCTCGGCGATGGGGCGGGTCGACCACGACGAGATCGTTGCGCAGGCGGCGGAAGCGTTCGGTGCGCTGGCGACGCGAAACGACGCCCGCCAGGCGCCGGCGAGCTATATCGGCGGCGAGCGGCGCACGACGCGCGAGCTGGAGCAGCTTCATGTGGTCATGGGTTTCGACGGCGTCGCTTACGGCGATGCGGACTACTACGCGCAGCAGGTCCTGGCGCAACTCCTGGGCGGGGGCATGTCGTCGCGGCTGTTCCAGGAAGTGCGCGAGAAGCGCGGGCTGGCCTATTCGGTGTTCTGCTTTGCCGCGTCCTATCTCGACGGCGGTACGCTGGGGATCTATGCCGGGACCAGCGCGGGCCAGGTCGGCGAGCTAATTCCCGTGCTTTGCGGCGAGCTCTTGCGCTTGGGCGAGACGGTTACGGAGGGGGAAATCGCCCGGGTGCGCGCCCAGATCAAGGCGTCACTGCTCATGGCGATGGAAAGCCCCTCGGCGCGCTGCGAGCAGATGGCCCGCCAGTTGCTGATTTTCGGCCGGCCACTCACGACCGAGGAGATTGTCGCGCAGATCGAGGCCATCGATACGACGGCGATTGCCTGCGTCGCGGCCCGGACCGTGGCGGGTGGGCCGGTCAGCCTCGCGACCCTGGGCTCGGTCGCCAAGGTCGAGAGTTACGATACCCTGCAGGCGCGCTTCGCCTGAGCCGGATGGTGGTGCGGGAGACGATGGGATGATGCACAGGCTGGATGCGACGGGGCTCTCTTGTCCGCTGCCGGTGTTGCGGGCGAAGAAGGCGCTGCGCACGCTCGAGCCCGGCGACAGCCTCGAGGTCCGGGCGACGGATCCGTCGGCGCCAAAGGACTTCGAAGCCTTCTGTGAGACCACACGAACGATCCTCGACTCCGTGACCGAGGAGGGTGCGGTGCTCGTCATCATCATCCGAAGGCCCGCGTGAGGAGCCTGTGGCACACCTCGTGCCGGAGCGCGCGTGGGGTGCGCCTTGAGGGCGCGCGGATATATCTGCGCCCACCCGAGCGGCGGGACCGCGAAGCCTGGATCGGCTTGCGCCGCGCCTCGCGCGAGTTCTTGGAGCCCTGGGAGCCGACCTGGGCGCGGGATTCACTGAACGCCGCGACCTACCGCCTGCGCCTGCGCCGCCAGACCCAGGACGCCGAGGACGATACGGGCTACAGCTTGCTCATGTTTCGCCGCGAGGACGAAGCGCTGCTCGGCGGCACCACGCTCAGCCGCGTGCAGCGAAGCGTGGTGCAGTCGGCCCAGCTCGGTTACTGGACGGGGCAGCCGTTTGGGCGTCACGGGTACATGACCGAGGCGCTGCACTGCCTGCTGCCCCATTGCTTCGGCCGCCTCGCGCTGCGCCGCATCGAGGCCGCCTGCCTACCCAAAAACGAGGCCAGCCAGCGGCTGCTCGAGCGCGTGGGGTTTCGCCGTGAGGGCGAGGCCAAGGAATATCTTAAGATCGCAGGCCAGTGGCGCGATCACCTGCTCTACGCCCTGATCGCCCACGAATACCGCTCGCCGGGAGAAAGAGTCACTCAGGTATCTTGATCGCGCTCAGTCGCCGCGCAGGCTGGCGCCACATAAGCAGCCCCCCCGAGTAACTATGACTGGCCGCATCCGCGGCCGGCGTGGGCTTGCGAAATCTACGAATCTTTCGCTAGCACAGCGACATCGTCTCGCGTTTCTGGGGTCGGGGAAAAACCAGATGTCGGCGAGTGCGGGTCAGGCGGTGCCGGACTCGGTCGAGAGCTTGGACAGGTCGACGCCGATTTTGTTGATCGCCTGGTGCCATTTCGAGCCGACGTCCTCGCCGAATACCAGATCTTCGTCGGCCGGAACCATGAGCCAGCCGTTGGCCTGAATCTCGGCGTCGAGCTGGCCGGGTGCCCAGCCGGCATAGCCAAGCGCCAGCAGGCTGCGGTTAGGCCCTTCGCCGCTTGCCATGGCCTTGAGCACGTCGACGGTTGCGGTGAGCGCGATGTTGTCGTCAACCATCATGGTCGCGTCGTGAACATAGTCGGTGGAATGGAGCACGAAGCCGCGCGCGGCTTCGACGGGACCGCCGAAATGGACCCTAATCTGGTCGTCGCGGTTCGGCGAGTCGAGGCCGAGTTGTTCAAGCAGATCGGGGAAGGTCAAAGAATCGAGGAGTTTATTGACGACCAGTCCCATCGCGCCGTCTTCGGTGTGAGCACAGAGATAGACCACCGAGCGGGTAAACCGCTCGTCGATCATGGTCGGCATGGCCACCAGCATGTGGCCATCCAGATAGGGCGAAAGGGCTGTTTCTGTCTTCACGTCACGTTTCCTTCACGAACAATCATACTCCTTGGCACCAGAACAGGATCAACAATTTTTCTTAACATCCGCTGACTTAATAAATTAAGGCGCAATATAGCGGTTGGGGAAACGTCGAAAAACAGTCACTATTTTAGCTGGTAAATTTTTTTCTTTGGAGGCAGCCGCATTGCGGCGTCAGCGCTGTGCGAGAGCCGGACCCGCGCTATATTGTAAGCATATAGCGGCGGCGTGCGCTGTCGATCCGGATAAACAAGACGATGAGAGAGGGAGAACGAGATGACCATCAAGGTGGGGGATCGGCTGCCGTCGGCAAGCTTCGAGGTGATCGGCGAAGGTGGCGAGGGAGCGGTATCGACCGATACGCTGTGCCCGGGCAAGAAGGTTGTGCTGTTCGGCGTGCCGGGCGCGTTTACGCCGACCTGCTCGGCCGAGCATGTACCGAGCTTCAAGGCGAACGCGGCGGCGCTGCGCGCCAAGGGCGTGGACGCGGTGGGCTGCGTCTCGGTCAACGATGCCTTCGTCATGAAGGCCTGGGCCGACGAGCGCCAGACCGGCGAGGACGTCATGATGCTGGCCGACGGCAACGGCAGTTTTAGCGAAGCGACGGGGACAGCGCTCGATTGCTCGACCTGGGGCATGGGCCAGCGTTGTACCCGCTACGCCATGGTGGTCGATGACGGCGTCGTCACCCATATCGCCGTCGAGGACGATCCCGGGGTCATGACGGTGACCAGCGCCGAAGCGATTCTCGACGCGCTCTAGGGGCGTCGGTGAACTTGCGGGCCGGGCGCGGCGTCGGGGCCGCGGGGTTGTGCAGCGTTTTGGAGGATCCAAATGTTATCCACCATAAGGGCTGACCCCGGGGATAACTTGAGCTAGGGTCGGAGCATCTCCGCGAGACGTGCGAAGGACCACGCCCGCCGGAGAAAACGCTGCTGCGGGCATTTTTTGTTCAAAATTCAGGGTTTGTCGAGTATCGCACCCCGCCGGCTGGGGTGCGTGGCGCATTTATTCTGCCATCAACGTATCTCCCAATAGGGAGAGAAATTATGACATTCACGATCGACCCGCCGGGCGGCGGAAGCCGGCGCCCAAGATCTGTGCCGCGCAACCCGGCGGGCGAACGGCTGCAGAAGCTGGAGAACGCGACCTTCGTGACAGGCGAGTTGGAGCGGTTTTCCCAGATGCTGAACGACGAATTTGGGAAACAGGTGAACGACGGCAAGACGCGGGGTGCGGCGTTCTCCGAGGATGTGAAGCATCTAAGCTTGGGGCTGATCGACGACATGCTGGCCGGGATCGAGACCCTGCCCAACGGGCGGCCCCGGATCGACGAAGTGGGGCGAGGCCGGTTCCGCGAGCGCGCCTGCGAGATGCTTAACCTCAAGCTCGACGAGGGCAAGAAGCTTCAGGCGCGGTAGCGGAGCGCGACGCGCTTGGCACGCTGTCCGCCGTGGGTAAGGAGCTATCGGAAGTGGCAGGGCACAGGCCTGCCGACTTCACCGTCATCCGCGAGAGCCTGGGGCGCGCGGTGGACGAGTTCACGGGCGTGTTCGGGCCTGCGCGCGAAGCGTCGACCCGGCGCAAGCTGGACGACAATCTGTTCGTTAGAAAATTCAGGGGGTTGGCAGCGAGCGATCTCGACGGGGCCCTCGCGGAGCCGAACGATCCCGCCAACCTGCCGGAACACGGCGAGGAGGAGCGCGAAAAATTACGCGGGCAGCTGCGCTAGACGGCGGTGATTTCGCAGGAAGACCCGGCGTTCGCCGAGATGGACTGGCAGGAAGAGGAGATGGGGGTTCAAACGACCGAGGCGGCGCGGATCGGCGCGGCGTTGCTGGCGCTAAATGGCCGGATCACGCGGATCGAGGCGCTGCTGGCGAAAGATGAACGGCCGGAGCCGGAAGACGCGGGCGACCGCCGTGCGATGAGCGAGAATTTTACCGCCTACCGGGAGCGTATCGCGGGGTTGCCCGAGCGCGGGTTCGCGGAAGTAGGCTATGCGGGCCGGGTGGGGATGATCCCTGCACCGCTGGCCGACGAGATCGAGGGCGGACTGCCGGCGAAAGAACCGGCGATGCAGGTGGCGGCTGCGAAGCGCTTTACGCTTGTGGGCGATCAACTGCCCGCGCCCTGCCCCGAGGAAGTGTTCACGTTCGTGCCTTGCGCGAGAGCCACCGCCTTATTGGAAGCAACTCTCCACCCTCAGTATCGCATCCACCTATCTATGGGTCTCGGCAGCCGTCTGGTTCGTCGAGATCGCACCTGCGGCTTGGGGCAGATTCGAACACAACGCGTCGGCGGATTATTGCAACTATTCGGTGTCGGCGGAGAGCGCCAACTATCAGAGCGGGGATATGCCCTGCCTTATTACGCCGTGGTTCTATATCCAGCCCGGGTTGCTGCTGGTCATTTTGATCGGAGCGACTCAGGCGCCGGCCTATCTAAATTTTCTTGCGCGACACGTCCAACGTCGTCGATGTATGCTCCGATTTGAGGCCACATAAACAGTCCACCTCGCCCCGACAGGAATGATCCTCGCACCGCTGGCTCACGAGATCAAAGGCGGGTTTCTGGCGAAGGAGTCGGAGGAGCAGGTGGTAGCGGCGAAGCGGGACGGGGCGGGAGAGCTTTACCAGAGATAACGCTTCGTCGCTTGAGGCCGATCGCTTCGCCGCGGAAGTGAGTTACGCGGGCCGGATTGGAGGGACGCTGTGCCGGGCGAATCTCAGGCGGGGTCGAGCCCGGTGATCGCGTCGCGGGCAAGCTCGTCGGCGCGTTCGTTGCCGGCGTTGCCCGAATGGCCCCTGACCCAGTGAAACTCGACCTCGTGGCGGACGAGGGCCTCGTCGAGGCGCTGCCAGAGGTCGACGTTCTTGACCGGCTTTTTCGCAGCGGTTCGCCAGTTACGGCGCTTCCAGTCGTGAATCCAGGTGGTGATGCCGTCGCGCACATAGCGGCTATCGGTGTAGAGGTCGACGCGCGCGGGCCGGGTCAGGGTTTCGAGCGCGATGATCGCTGCCATCAATTCCATGCGGTTGTTGGTGGTGTCGGGCTCGGCGCCGGACAGCTCGCGGATCTGGCCTTGCGCGCTTAGCACCACGCCCCAGCCGCCGGGGCCGGGATTGCCCCGGCAGGCGCCGTCGGTATGGATTTTGACCGCCGAGAGGGCCGCGGTCATGCCGCCTCGTCGAGGCCGTAGGCGCCGGGCCCGGTGATGCCCCGATGGAAGCGCAGGATCTTGACGTAAACCATGGGATCGTGGGGCTTGACCATTGCGCCCTCGACCCGGTTGAGCCAGTCGTAGAGCCGGGTTAGCAGGAAGCGCACCGCAGCACCCCGGGCCAGCAGCGGCAGGGCGGCCAGCTCCTCGGCGCCCAGCGCGCGTTCCTTGCGGTAAGCGGAGAGCAGGGCGCGCGCCTTGGTGATATTGAAGCTGGCGTCGGTCTCGAAGCACCAGGCGTTGAGGCAGATAGCCAGGTCGTAGGCAAAGAAATCGTTACACGCGAAGTAGAAGTCGATCACGCCCGAGAGCTTATGGCTCTCGAAAAAGACGTTGTCCGGGAACATGTCGGCATGGATGACGCCCGCCGGCAAGGCATCGGGCCAGTCGCGCTCGATCTGGGACAGCTCGGTGCCAAGCTCCTCGGCAAGGCCCTCAGCGACCTCGTCGGCGCGAGGTGCGCAGGCGTCGAAGAGCGGGCGCCAGCCCGCGACCGAGAGGGCGTTCTCGCGGCGTCCGGGGAAATCCTGGCCCGCCTGGTGAAGACGTCCCAGGGCGCTGCCTAGCGCGCGGCAATGCTCGGGCCCGATGCGCCGCGGCCAGGCGCCGGGCAGGAAGGTAGTGATCGCCGCCGAGCGATCGCACAGTTCGTGCAGGACCTTGCCGTCGCGGCCGTGAATAGGCATCGGGCAGGTCACGCCGCGCGCCGCCAGATGTTCGATCAACGACAGAAAAAAGGGCAGGTCGCTGCGTGCAACGCGCTTCTCGTAGAGGGTGAGAATATAGGGCGTTGTTTCGGTCAGCAGCAGGTAGTTTGTGTTCTCGACACCCTCGGCGATGCCTTTGAACGAGAGCACCCGGCCAATGTCGAACTGCTCCGCGAACGCGGCGATCTCGGTATCGGAAACTTCGGTGTAGACGGCCATGGCGGCATCCTAGCGAATTCGCCGCCGCATCGCGAGGCCCGCCCGCCCCCCCCCTTGCCCGATCCACCGGCTCTGGCTACTCTCGCGGTCTCATCGATGGCCCGCCGGCAACGCGGCGCCAGCCTCAGCAAAGGACACCGAGAATGGTCAACCCCGTGATCGCCCAAAAGGCCCCCTACGAAACCGAGGTCGAAGAGGGTAAGAGCTATTTCTGGTGCGCCTGCGGCAAGAGCGCCAAGCAGCCCTTCTGCGACGGCACCCACGCCGGCACCGGTATCCAGCCGCTCAAATACAAGGCCGAAAAATCGGGCCGCCTGTTCTTTTGTGGCTGCAAGCACAGCGCGCGCAAGCCACTCTGCGATGGTAGCCACAGCAAGCTCTAGGGCGGGTTCGCCAAAGAGCGACGAAAATCGGTTGACCTAGCAACCCGCTCAACTACTATTTCCCTATAAGATTTACCAATTCGATATAGGCAGACGAAGCCTGCGGGAGAGATCGGCCCACCTACGCGAGGGGGGCCGGCGCCGAAGGAGCAACCGCCCCGGAAACTCTCAGGCAACAGGGACCGCAGAGGGATGTCGCTCTGGAGAGAAGGGGCTACGCCCGCTGGGCGCGGCCCCTCACCGAAGGGGAACGCCGGCGCAGCCCGCAGACGGGCAGTCGGTTAATCTTTCAGGTGCCAAAGACAGAGGGGGCGGGCAACGCCGAGCGTAGCGTTTCTCCCGACCCGGCTGTTGGCAACCTGGAGGATTCGGCGAGCGTGGCTCCGAACGGTTTTGCAAAACTTCCCGATGACGCGCCTCTCGCGCGCACGCCGCTTTATGCCCTGCACGAGGAACGGGGCGCGAAGCTGGTACCCTTCGCAGGCACGGCTCTGCCCGTGCGCTATGCGCCGGGTATCATCGCGGAGCATAACCACACGCGAAACGCGGCCTCGTTGTTCGATGTTTCGCATATGGGCCAGCTCCGCATCACAGGGTCGGACGCGACGGCGGCACTTGAAGCTTTGATGCCCGCTGATCTCGCCGGCCTAGCGCCGGGGCGGATGCGCTATTCCATGCTGACCAACGAAGCCTGCGGCATCCGCGACGATCTGATGGCCGCGAACCTCGGCGGCGACTGGTTCGTGGTGGTGAACGGCGCCTGCAAGAGCGCGGACATCGAGCATATCGTCGCGGGGCTCTCGGGCGACGCCACGCTCACGGTGCTGGAGGACAGCGCATTGCTCGCGCTGCAGGGGCCGGCGGCGGCCGACGCACTGGCCCGCCACGCGCCACAAGTGGCGGCGTTGCCGTTCATGGGGATCGCCGAAATGGACGTGGCGGGGTGCCCGGTAATCGTTTCACGTGCGGGCTATACGGGCGAGGACGGTTTCGAGATAGCGCTTCCTGCCGCCGATGCCGAGGCGTTTGCCAGGCGCCTCCTGGCGGAGCCCGAGGTTGAGCCGGCAGGCCTGGGGGCCCGTGACACCTTGCGCCTTGAAGCGGGTCTTTGCCTTTACGGTCACGATATCGACGAGACCACCACGCCCATCGAAGCCAGGCTGGCCTGGAGCATCGGCAAGCGGCGGCGTGCCGAGGGCGGATATCCGGGTGCCGACGTCGTTGCGACGCAGTTAGCCCAGGGCGCGTCGCGCCTTCGGGTCGGACTGCTGCCCGATGGCCGGGCGCCTGCGCGCGAGGGCACGGCCGTGCTCGACGCAAACGGCGAAACAATCGGTCAAGTGACCAGCGGGGCCATGTCGCCGACGCTGGGAGCACCGATTGCGATGGGCTATGTCCGCGCCGATTGCGCCGTGCCGGGCACCGCGCTTGGGCTTTTGGTGCGCGACGTGGTGCGGCCTGCCCGCATTGCCCCCTTGCCCTTCGTTGCACACCGCTATTATAGATCTTCAAGCCACTGACAGAGAGAGCTGCATCATGGCCGGTCTGAGATACACCAAGGAACATGAATGGATTCGCGTCGACGGCGACATTGCCACCGTGGGCATCTCGGATTACGCCCAGGAGCAATTGGGCGACGTGGTCTATGTCGAACTGCCGGAGCCGGGCAAGGCGGTCTCCCTCGGCAGCGAGGCGGCGGTGATCGAATCGGTCAAGGCGGCAAGCGATATCTATGCCCCGGTCAGCGGGGAGGTGACCGAGGTCAACCCGAAGCTCGAAGACGAGCCTGAAACGGTCAACGGATCGCCGACCGGCGAGGGCTGGTTCATGAAAATCCGGCTCTCCGATCCCGGCGAGCTTGACGGGTTGATGGACGAAGCGGCCTACGACGCGTTTATCGAGACCATCGAATAGAACAACAAGCCAGCACGGTGACGCGCGCTTCCACGGACGGGCGACAAAAAAAGGAGACCCGCATGACGGGCGATACCAGGAGCCTCGACGAGCTGCAGTACCGGGATGAATTCATCAGCCGCCATATCGGGCCGCAACCCACTGACGTTGCGGACATGCTGGCAACTCTCGGATTCGAATCGCTCGACGAGCTGGTCCGGAACACAGTGCCTGAGGCGGTGCGCGGCGAACTGCCCGAAGATTTTCCAGCTGCCCTTCCCGAACGCGAGGCGCTCGAAGCGCTGGCCCGGATGGCGGCGCGCAACAAGCCGGCCTGCTCGATGATAGGGCTCGGCTATTACGACACCTTCACGCCCCCGGTGGTCCAGCGCAGCGTGCTCGAAAGCCCGGGCTGGTATACCGCCTACACGCCTTACCAACCGGAGATCTCGCAAGGCCGCCTGGAGGCGCTGCTCAACTTCCAGACCATGGTGATGGAACTAACGGCGATGGACCTCGCCAACGCCTCGCTGCTCGATGAGGCGACCGCCGCGGCCGAGGCGATGACCATGAGCCAGGCCATCGCGAAGGGCGAACGCGCCCGCTATTTCGTCGCGGCAAGCTGCCATCCCCAGACTATCGCCGTGGTACGAACCCGGGCACGGCCGCTCGGAATCGAAGTCGAGGTCGGTGATCCCGAGCATGATTTTGACCCCGAGGCCTGCTTCGGCATTCTGCTGCAGTATCCGGCGAGCAACGGCGGCTTGCCGGATTATGCTGGCCTCACGGAGCGCGCCCATGCGGCGGGCGCGCTGGTCACCGTGGCGAGCGACCTGCTATCGTTGGTTCTGCTTCGCCCGCCGGGTGAATTCGGCGCCGACATCGTGGTCGGCAATTCCCAGCGCTTTGGCGTTCCCATGGGCTTTGGCGGGCCGCATGCGGCGTTTTTCGCCGCACGCGAGGCTTATCGCCGCTACCTTCCGGGCCGCATCGTCGGTGTTTCGATCGATGCGGCCGGCCGCCCCGCGCTGCGCCTCGCGCTGCAGACGCGCGAGCAGCATATCCGGCGCGAAAAGGCGACCAGCAATATCTGCACCGCACAGGTCTTGCTCGCGGTGATCGCCGGGATGTACGCCGTCTGGCATGGGCCCGAGGGCCTGCGCACGATCGCGCTCCGGGTTCACCGCCTCACCTCGATCCTAGCGGCGGGCTTGAAAGAACAGGGGTTCGCACTGGTCAGCGACGGCTGGTTCGACACGCTAAGCGTCGAAGCGGGCGAGCGGGCCGGCGCTATCCTGACCCACGCCCGCGAATTCGGTATCAACCTCCGGGCGGCCGAGGATGGGCGCGTCGGGATCGCGCTCGACGAAACGACGACGCCCCACGACATCGAACAGCTCTGGCGGGCGTTTGCCGGGCTGGGGACGATGGAATTGCAGGTGGACGGGGTCGACGAGGCCTTGCGCGATGACCCCCTGGCCGCGATTCCCGCCGCGCAGCGGCGCACCAGCGGTTATCTCAAACATCCCTGCTTTACAAGCCATCACTCGGAAACGGAGATGCTGCGTTATCTCAAGAGCCTTGAAAGTAAGGACGTGGCGCTCGATCGCTCGATGATCCCGCTGGGCTCCTGCACCATGAAGCTGAACGCGACCGCCGAGATGATCCCCATCAGCTGGCCCGGCTTCGCGCGTATGCACCCCTTTGCGCCGCTTGACCAGGCGGACGGCTATCGGGAGTTGATCGAGAGCTTAGAGCAGCGTTTGGCCCAAGCGACGGGATTTGCCGCCGTATCGTTGCAACCGAACGCGGGCTCGCAGGGCGAGTATGCGGGGTTGCTCGTGATCCGGCGCTGGCACGAGTCCCAAGGACAGGGCCATCGCTCGGTTTGCCTTATTCCAAGCTCGGCGCACGGGACCAACCCGGCCAGCGCGGTGATGGCGGGCTTGCGCGTGGTCGTGGTTGAGTGCGACGAGCATGGCAATATCGACGTCGACGACCTGCGCGCCAAGGCGGACGCCCACCGGGACGATCTGGCGGCGCTGATGGTGACATATCCTTCGACCCACGGCGTATTCGAGGAAAGTATCATCGAGTTATGTAAAATCGTGCACCGCGCCGGCGGCCAAGTCTACATGGACGGGGCCAACATGAATGCGCTGCTCGGCCTTGCGCTTCCCGGCCGGTTCGGCCCGGACGTCGCGCACATGAACCTGCACAAGACGTTCGCCATCCCGCACGGCGGTGGCGGACCGGGGGTAGGGCCGATCGGCGTCGGCGAACATCTGGCACCCCACCTGCCCAACCATCCACTGCGCGCCGCAGCCGGCCCCGAGGACGGGATCGGCCCGGTGTCGGCCGCGCCCTGGGGCAGTGCGGGTGTGCTGCCGATCTCGTGGGCCTATATTGCGATGATGGGTCGGGAGGGGCTGACCCGGGCGAGCCAGGTAGCGATCCTAAATGCGAACTACATGGCCCGCCGGCTGAGCCCTCATTTCAGCGTGCTCTATACGGGCATCAAAGGGTTCGTCGCGCACGAATGCATCGTCGATCTGCGCCCGCTCGAGAAGGATACGGACGTGACCACGGACGATATCTGCAAGCGGTTGATGGATTACGGCTTCCACGCCCCGACCATGCATTGGCCCGTTTCAGGGACGATCATGATCGAGCCGACGGAAAGCGAATCCCGCGCCGAGATGGATCGATTTTGCGATGCGCTGATCGCGATTCGCGAGGAGGTCCGCCGGATCGAGGCGGGCAAGAGCGATGCAGCCGACAATCCGCTCAAGCACGCGCCTCACACGGTCGACGAGGTGAGCGCCCTGGAATGGAGCCACGCCTACAGTCGCGAGGAGGCCGCGTGGCCCCTTGCCTGGCTGCGCGATGCAAAATACTGGCCGCCGGTCAAGCGGGTCGATAACGTCTATGGGGACCGCCACCTGGTCTGCTCCTGCGCGCCGCTCGACGATTACCGGGCAGCGGTGGAATAGGCGTGAGGGCATAAAAGAGGCCGCTGTCCTTGCGGCGCGGCCTTTCTTTGACGCGATGGATAACCGCTCGCGTTAGTTCAGCCTCTTGGAGAGATCCGCGATGGTCTGGTCGACAAGACTATCGCGCTGGGCGTCGCTCATGGATTCGCGCAAGACCCGGCCGGTGGCCGAGAGCGCGACTTCGATGGCGGCGTTGCGCACCGCGTTGATCGCGTGGGCCTCGGCCTGGGCGACGTTTTGTTCCGCCATCTGGGTGCGCCGCTCGAGGTAGGCTTCGAGATCCTTCTCGCCCTGCTCGGCCTTGCGCTCCGCCTCTTCGCGGGCCAGGGCGGCGATCGCCCCGGCCTCGCCCGCCGCCTCGCGCTGCTGGCGCTCATAGTTGGCAAGCAGCTCCTGAGCTTCCTCGTGAAACTTGCGGGCCTGGTCGAGCTCGTTTGCAATCTTCGCCGCGCGATCGTCGAGGATGGTGAGAATCTTGCGTCCGCCTTTCCAGGCGACGATGCCGAGGAAGGCCACGAAAGCGACGAGGATCCAAGTGTTGGGGTCTTCGATAATTCTCATGGTCAGTCCTTCCGGCCCAGCTCGGCGTCGACAGCGGTCTCGACCGTTTTGGAGTCCGGAGCTTTGCCCGCTAGTTTGGCGGTCGCCGAGGTCGCGACGTCGAGCGCCATCTCGCGGATGTTCGCCATGGCCTTCTCGCGCGCCGCATCGATGCGGGTCTCGGCTTCCGCGATGCGCGTATCGAGCTGCGCCTCGAGCGCCGCCTTGCGTTCGGCAGCCTCGGCGTCGAGCTTCTTGCGGGTTTCGGCGATCATGGCCTGGGCGGTCGCACGCGCCTCGTCCAGCGCCTGCTGATAGGCGCTCAGGGCCTCGCCCGCTTCGCGTTTAAGCTCTTCGGCGCGGGCCAGATCATCCTCGATCCGCCGCCGACGTTCTTCAATAACCCCGCCGACGCGCGGCAGCGCCACCTTCCACATCAGCAGAAGGAGGATGATGAAGGTGACCGCCAGCCAGAACAGCTGGGTCGGCCAATCACCGGCTTCGAGTTGCGGCATCCGTGTCTCCGGGGCTTATGCGCCGGCGTCTCTGCCGGAGCGCTCCTGAACCGTGCAGTTCAATCAGCTGCCGAACATGATTAGGAAGGCCATCACGAGGGCGAACAGCGCCACCGCTTCGGAGAGCGCGAAGCCCAGCAACACGTTGCCGAAGAGCTTCGGCGCCGCAGCCGGGTTGCGCCCCGCGGCCGAGACGTAGCTGCCGAAGATGATGCCGATGCCGACGCCTGAGCCCGCCACGCCAATGGTTGCAAGACCACCGCCGATCAACTTTGCCGCTTCGATATCCATGGTTCGGTTTCCTTCTTCAGACGAATGTCAAAAAATCGATGAACGAGGGTGTGCCTCAATGATGCATGTGAATGGCGTCACGCAGATAGAGACAGGAAAGAATGGCAAATACATAGGCTTGCAGGAAGGCAACGATCGATTCCAGCGCATAGAGCGCGATGATGAAAGCGAACGGCGCGAAGCCCAGGAACCCCAGCGCGAACACGAAGCCCCCGAAGACGTGGAGCATGGTGTGTCCGGCCATCATATTGGCAAACAGCCGAACCGCCAGGCTGATGGGGCGCGCGAGATAGGAGACGATCTCGATCGGCACCAGCAAGGGCATCAGGAAAATCGGCACGCCCTGGGGCACGAAGAACAAGAAGAAACGGTGCTTGTGGATGATCAGGCCGATCAGGGTGACGCCAATGAATACAATCGCCGCGAACATGAAGGTGACGACGATGTGGCTGGTGTAGGTGAAGGCGTAGGGGATCAGCCCGAGTGCGTTCCCGAACAGGAGAAACATGAACAGGCTGAAGATGAAGGGGAAGTACTTGCGCCCCTCGGGGCCAACATTGTCGTCCAGCATACGGGCGACCAATTCGTAGAGCGATTCCGCGATCGATTGCATCCGGGTGGGCACGAGCCGGCGGGTGCGCACGGACATGGTCATCAGCATGGTGATCGCGACCACGGCGATCACCATCATCATGGCCGAATTAGTGAACGACACGTCGAAGCCGCCCAGGTCGATCTCGACGATGCGCTGGATGGAGAACTGGTCGAGCGGGCCGTGATGTTCTGCAGCTGCGGACACGGGCGGTTATCCCCTATCGATCTTTTGAAGCGCCATCGTCGCGACGGGATTCCAATTTTTGTTTCGCCTCGGCTTCGTCGAACTCGGCTTCCATTCGCCGCGCCGTCCGAAACGCATTTCTTAATCCCGCGGCCACCCCGACCAGCAGGAAGGTCAACATAAGCCACGGTTTCGTACCGAGCCAGTCGTCCAGAAACCAGCCGATGCCCCCGCCAACAGCCAGTGCCGCAACCATCTCGACCGCTATCTGAAGCGCTCGACCCAGGCCTGTCTGGGTGGTTCGCGGCTGCTCCGCCGCCTGACGTACGTTGCGTGCTTTCTGCAGACGGGAGCCAAATTCGTCAAGCGAGGAAGGGTCTCTTTTCTGCGCCATTCCTGCCCCTTCGGCTCCGGCGATTGCATAGAGCCCGCGCCGCTTGAGCGGTCGAAACATACGAAGCGAATTACAGCCTGTCAAGGCCAAAACTATAAGCTATAAGATATTGAAAAATAACAAACAAATGGCCGTCTGGCGAGGCTGATCAGGCGCTTTCGCGCAGTTGCTCGGCGGCGCCCAGATCGACCGAGACAAGCTGGGAGACGCCACGCTCGGACATGGTGACGCCAAACAGCCGGTCGACGCGGGTCATGGTAATCCGGTTATGGGTGATGACGAGGAAGCGGGTGCCCGTATCGCGGGCGATGGATTCGATTAGATCGCAGAAGCGCTCGACGTTCGCGTCGTCGAGCGGCGCGTCGGCCTCGTCGAGCACGCAGATCGGTGCCGGATTGGTGAGGAACACCGCGAACAGCAGGGTCAGTGCGGTCAACGCCTGTTCGCCGCCCGAGAGCAGCGAGAGCACGCGGGTCTGTTTGCCCGGCGGCGTGGCGATAAGCTCGAGCCCCGCTTCCAGCGGGTCATCGGATTCGACCAGCTCGAGGCGTGCGGTTCCGCCCCCAAAGAGCTGCGCGAAAAGCCGCTGGAAATGACCGTCGATTTCGGTGAATGCGCTGTTGATGCGCTCGCGGCCCTCGCGGTTAAGGCTGGTGATGCCCTGGTGGAGGCGGCCGATCGCAGCTTCGAGATCGGCGCGCTCGGATTGCAGGGTGCTGACCTGCTCCTCTGTCTCCGCCGCCTCGGCTTCGGCGCGCAAATTGACGGGGCCCATAGTGTCTCGTTCGCGGAGCAGGCGCTCGACCCGGGTTTCCGCCTTCTCGCGCGCAGGCATCTCGTCGCCTTCGCCGATCTCTGCGATGGCGGGTAGTTCGTCGGGTTCGACATCGAGTTTTTCCGCGATCTGCTCGGCTAGGGCGACTTGGGCCTCGCGGGCCTGGTCGAGGGTCGCATCCACACGCACCCGCTCTTCGCGCGCCCCCGCGAGGGCCTGATCGGCTTCACGGCTGTGTGCGTCGAGGCGGTTGGCTTCGGCTTCCGCGTGGGCGAGGGCGTCAGCCGCCTCGCGCCGGCGGGCCTCGGCCGCTTCCAGGATTTCCAGCAGGCCCGCACGGCGCGCTTCAAGCTCGGCCGGACGCTCGGCGAGCGCGTCGAGGTCCGCCTGGCTTGCCTGGCGGCGCCCGTCGAGATCGCCCAACCGCTCGGCTGCTTCCTCGGCACGCTTTTGCCAGAGCTCAGATTCGCGGTCCACCGCGGCGAGGCGGTCGGCACGAATCTGGAGATCGCGCAGCACCCGGCTCTGGGCGGCCTGGGCTTCGGCCAGCGCGGCCCGGCGTTCGGTAACCGTTTCGCGTAAACCGTCGCGCTCGGCCCGGGCGGCATCGAGATCCGCCATATCCTCACGCGCCGCCTGGGCTTCCTTCTGCTGGGTCCTGGCTTCCGCCAGTTCGTCGCCGAGGCGGCGAGCGGTGTCGGCCAAGGCTTCGAGCCGCGAGCGTGCGGCAGCGCCCGCTTCGAGCTCGGCCTCGCGCAGTTCCTGGGCCTCGGAGAAATCGTTCTCGGCAATGCGGCCTGCGGCGCGGGCCCCGTCTTCGGCGCGCCGAGCGTTTGCCAGACCGGATTGCGATGGCACGTAGTCGTTGCTTGCCGCGGCAAAAGTGAATTCGGCGCCGGTCAACTGGTCGCGGACTTCGATCAGACGGTTACGCTGACGCAGCCGGGTGGCGGATGCCACGGGCGCCTCGGCGGCGACGGTATAGCCGTCCCAGCGCCACAACGCCCCGTCGCGGCTGACCAGGCATTGTCCGGGCTGTAGGGTGCGGCGGAATTTTGCACCCTCCCCGCGCTCGACGACACCGATCTGCGACAGGCGGCGCGCCAACGCGGGGGGTGCCTGAACGACCTCGGACAGCGGCTGGACCCCGGGGGCAAGCGCCCTCGGCGTCGCGCCGTCGGCGAGGCGGACCCAGTGGATGGGCGCGTTTTCGTCGGTTGACGCGGAAAGCTCGTCACCAAACGCGGCGCCCAAGGCGGCTTCGAAGCCGGCGTCGACGCGGACATCGTCGAACACGGGTGGGCCAGAGGGGGTGGATCCGGTTTCGAGGATCGAGGCCAGCGCGGCCTCTTCGGCGCGCAACCGGTCGCGCAGCGTTTCGGCGGCCTGTAAGCCGTCGCGGGCGGTTCGCTCGGCGCTCTCGCAGGCCGTCCGTTCGGTCTCGGCCACGTCGAGTTTCTCACGCGCCGAATCGCGCCGGGCGCGGGCGCCGGCAGAGATTTTTTCGGCTTCGCGGAGGGCCTGGCGGTCGGCGCCCTGGCGTTCCAGCTCGGCGCCTTCGGCGGCGAGCTCGTCTAGTTTGGTATTCAGGCGCTGGTAGCGCGTTGCCGCCTCGGCCTGGCGGCGCACCAGGGCCATCCGCTCGGCCTCGCGACCGACGATGGATTCGGTCATCGCGGCGAACTCATCCTCGACTTCGGCGAGGGCTGCTTGCGCCGCGTCGAGCGCCTCGGCGGCCTGCACGGCGGCGGCGGCGTCGTCTTCTTCTTCTTTGGAGCGGGCGAGGGAGGTGCGTTCCGCGGTAAGCCGGGCCATCGCCTCGGCGGCGTCGGTTTCAAGGGTTTTCTCGCGGGCAAGGTCGTGCGCGATCTGCTCGGTGCGCCGTGCCAGCTCGTTGCGCCGGGCGGTCAGGCGGGCTTCTTCCTCGGTGAGACCGTCGCGCTCGACCTCGAGGCGGTGGAACGCGGCAGCCGCTTCGGCTTCGGCCTGGCGGCGTTCGGGCAGGGTCTCGCTGGCGTTGACGCGCGCCGTGGCGGCGGCCGCGGCTTGACGGGTCAACCCCGTAACCGTGGTCTCCGCCGCGCCAAGCCGGGCCTGGGCGTCGGCGATGCGGGCCGTAGTTTCGAGCCAACGCAGGTGCAGCAGAGTCGCTTGGGCAACGCGGATATGACCGCTCAGGCGGCGATAGCGGTTGGCCTGGCGGGCCTGGCGCTTGAGCCCCTGAAGCTGGGTCTCGAAGGCGGCGATGACGTCGCCGAGCCGTTCGAGATTGGTTTCGGCGCCGCGCAGTTTGAGCTCGGCCTCGTGGCGGCGTGAATGCAGACCCGATATGCCCGCGGCTTCCTCGAGCAGGCGGCGGCGTTCGGAGGGCTTGGCGCGCACGATGGCGGAGATGTCGCCCTGGCTGACCAGCGCCGAGCTGTGGGCACCGGTGGCGACATCCGCGAACAGAAGCTGGACGTCGCGGGCGCGCATTTCGCGGCCGTTGATCCGGTAGAGCGAGCCCTGGTCGCGTCCAATCCGGCGCGAGACCTCGATCTCGGATTCGTCGTTGAACTGTGCGGGCGCGTCGCGCGCGGTGTTATGGAGCAGCAGCGAGACCTCGGCGACGTTGCGCGCAGGCCGGCTGGCGGTGCCGCCGAAAATGACGTCGTTCATCTCGCCGCCGCGCATCTTTTTGGCCGAAGCCTCGCCCATAACCCAGCGCAGCGCCTCGACCAAATTCGACTTGCCGCAGCCGTTCGGTCCGACGACGCCGGTCATACCGGATTCGATCGCCAACTCCGTCGAATCGACGAAGGACTTGAACCCAGTCAGGCGAAGTCTCGAGAATTGCACAGTCGGCGCCCTGCCCCTGTCGTTCCGGCTCTAGACTTCGCCTAGGTGGCGATCGAGGATCGGCACGAGCTCGTCGAACGGGATTGCGCCGACATGCTTACGGCCCTCAATGATGAAGGTGGGCGTGTATTCGACCTCGTGCTCGGTCATGCCTAAAAGCTGGTTGCCAAGCACAGCGGATTCGACTTGGACGTTGGCCAGGCAGGCATCGAACTGCGCGCGCGATACGCCGCCCAACGCCGCGATCTGGGCCAGCGCCGCCATGTTGTCGACGCCCGGCCCTGCCCAGAAGTCGAAGCCATCGAACAGGGTGTCGACGAAGGCGAAGTAACGGTCCTCGCCGGCGCAGCGGGCCAGCATGGCGGCACGCAGCGAGGGTTCGTTGTTGGGGAAATCCCGCGCGATGAAGCGGACCTTGCCCGTATCGACGTAGGCTTCCTTGAACGGCGTGAAGATATGGGCGTGAAAATCCCGGCAATGGCTGCAGCCAAGCGAGAAATACTCGATCACCGTGACCGGCGCGTCCGCTGGGCCCAGCGTCATCTCGCCCAGCGCCGGAACCATTTCGGCATGCGCCGGACGAGCCAGAGGCAGCAGCGCGAGCGCCGCGCCAATTCCCATCAGTGACAATACATCTCGTCGGTTAGGCATGCCGGACCTCCCACATGTTGTGTCCGTTCCTCGTCACGCAGTATACGGAGCGCGTTTGGACGGGACAAGCGTCGTTTCAGTCGTTAGAACCCAGAATCGTCGCATTGAAACTGGGAATTGTGGGCATATTATGACGTCTCATCATCGTCCGCCCGGCCTCGCGCGGCGGGCGGCGGTTGGCGCGCCAGCACCGCCCGGCCGAGCCGGTCTAGCGCCCGGCGCAGGCCCGGATCTGCCGTGGTTTCGAGGTCGGCGGCGAGGGCGGTCTCCTCGTTCGCGTCCAGGGCGCGCAGTTTAGGCAGTGCCGGGTCGGAGCGGGGCGGCAGGGGTCCCTGGACGAGTGAAATCCGCTGTACCGCGCGATAGCCGAAAAAGGTCGCGATCCGATCGAGCAGCTGAGGTTCGAGATGCTGCAGCTCGAGGGCGCGACCGCCCGCGACCCGGATGCGCAGGACGCCGTTCGCGCTGAGGCTTTCGGGCAGGCAATCGGCCGCGAGGTCGGGCCCGAC
This sequence comes from Alphaproteobacteria bacterium, assembly GCA_963694715.1. Classification (GTDB taxonomy): domain Bacteria; phylum Pseudomonadota; class Alphaproteobacteria; order UBA828; family JAPUJA01; genus CAVOEB01. Next base: position 82,745 of record CAVOEB010000001.1, read on the forward strand.
GATGGCGGGCCAATCGGTCAGCACGCGGGCCTCGGCGAAGCCCTGACGCCCGAACGCCGTGCGGGTCACTTTGCCCACAGCCCGGGCGAGGCGGTGCAGGCCGTGGCGGGAGGTCGCATTGGTCATTTCGGTATCGGTCTTTCGCTAGCTTCGGGGCGCTACCGGCGTGCCCCGAAGCTTTCTATACTAGCGCCGCTTCGGTTGCATGGAAAACACGCATGAGCTCCAAACAGCCTAAAATACCGGCCCCGTCCGGCGCGGTGGCGTCGGCGCGGGCACGCCGGCTGTCGGCCCGCCTGCTTGCCTGGTACGACGGCGCGGGCCGCCGCTTTCCCTGGCGCGCGGCGACCGGGACAGAGCCCGACCCCTACCGGGTGTGGCTCGCCGAGGTCATGCTGCAGCAGACCACGACCGCCGGCATGACACCCTATTTCGAGGCCTTTTTCGCACGCTGGCCCGATCTCGAATCGCTGGCCGGGGCAACCCTCGACGATGTGCTCCACGCCTGGGCTGGGCTGGGCTATTACGCCCGGGCGCGCAACCTGCACGCCTGTGCGCGCCGGCTCGTGGCGGAGCATGGTGGGCGCTTTCCCGACGACGAGGCGGGGTTGCGCGCGCTGCCCGGGATCGGCGCCTACAGCGCCGCGGCGATCGCGGCCATCGCGTTCGAACGTTCCGCGGTGGTGATCGACGGCAACGTGACCCGGGTGTTGATTCGCCTCGCCGGGCTGGGCCGCCCCGCGGGCCAGGTGACCCGCGAGGTCCGCGCGCTCGCCGAACGCCTGACGCCCGCGCGCCGGCCCGGCGACTATGCCCAGGCGATCATGGATCTGGGGGCTACGGTGTGCACCCCGCGCCGTCCCGATTGCCCGCGCTGCCCGTGGCGTCGTTCCTGCGCGGGCCATGCCAAAGGGATCGCCGCAGACTTGCCACGCAAGGTGGCAAAACCTGTACGTCCGTTGCGCCACGCCGTCGCCTTCTGGGCGGTGCGACCGAGCGACGGGCACGTGCTGTTGCGTCGGCGTGCGGAGAAGGGGCTGCTGGGCGGCATGATGGAACTGCCCTCGACGGACTGGGTCGACGCGCCCTTGCGGCTTACGGATGCGCGGCGCAAGGCACCGGCCAAAGCGGCCTGGCGGCGCCTGCCCGGTACGGTGCGCCATGGCTTTACCCATTTCGAGATCGAGTTCGTGCTGCTGAAAGGTATGGTGGAAAAGGTGGGCGGGGTGGATGGCGTGTGGGTCGCGCCGGAACGCCTGGGCGAGCACGCCCTGCCGACCATGACGCGCAAGCTGATCCGCCACGCACACGCCGCTGGTAAAGACGCGCACTAGTTAGCGCATCTCCTTGCGCAGCCGGTCGCGCAGCGTATCGATAGACTCGGGTTTACCGTCTTCCTCGTAGAACCAGAAGGTCCAGCCGTTGCAGGACGGCGCGTCTTGCACTTTGGCGCCGATCCGATGGATCGAGCCGATGGTGCCGTCATGGTGATGCAGGCTGCCATCGGCTCGCACCTTTGCGCGGTGCTTGCGCGTGCGGTCCGTCAGCACGGTACCGGGGCGCAGCCAACCACGCTCGACCAGCGAGCCGAACGGTACGCGCGGCAGGTCGCGTTTGTTGGGTGTGGTGAGCAGGGCGTCCTCGGCCAGGGGCTCGACGCCTTCCAGCCGCGCCCGCGCCAGTGCGGCGTAATCGGCGTCGTTCTCGATACCGACGAAGGTGCGCCCGAGCTCGCGCGCCGCGACCCCGGTGGTACCCGTGCCAAAGAACGGGTCGAGCACCAGATCGCCCGGGTTAGAGGAACCGAGGATGACCCGGTGGAGCAGCGCAGCGGGCTTCTGGGTCGGATGCGCTTTGCGTCGCCCCTCGCGCAACCGTTCGGCCCCGCCGCAAACGGAGAGCAGCCAGTCACTGCGCATCTGGAGGTCGTCGTTGAGCGACTTGAGGGCGGCGTAGTTGAAGGTGTAGCGGGTGTGCTCGGGCCCCTTGCTGCACCACAGAATCGTCTCGTGGGCGTTGGTGAAACGCCGGCCGCGAAAATTGGGCATCGGGTTAGTCTTGCGCCAGATTACGTCGTTGAGGATCCAGAAGCCCATATCCTGGAGGATCGAGCCGATGCGGTAGATGTTGTGGTAGCTGCCGATCACCCACAGGGTCGCCGTGTCCTTCATCAGGCGCTTGGCCTCGCCGAGCCAGGCACGGGTGAACTCGTCGTAGGCCTCGAAGCTTGCGAATTTGTCCCACGCCTGGTCCACGCCATCGACCAGGCTGTTGTTGGGCCGGCGCAGATCGCCGCTGAGCTGCAGGTTGTAGGGCGGGTCGGCAAACACGACGTCGACGCAAGCGTCTGGCAGACCGCGCATCTGATCGACGCAGTCGCCTTCCAGTATCGTATTTGGTTTTACTTTCCCTACCATGGCGGGCGAGCATGACGGACGGGACTCTAGCAGTCAAGTCTTTGGAATCATGTCCTGAATCGGAGAAAAACTGGTTCGGTGATGGGTTGTAACGCCGTGTTGCACGAGGCCGGCGCGGTGTTCCGCGGTGCCGTAGCCCGCGTTGCGCTCCCAGCCATAGCCGGGATAGATGGCGGCCAGCGCCGCCATAACCCGATCGCGACTGACCTTGGCGATGATCGACGCCGCGGCGATCGAGAGCGACAAAGCATCGCCTCTGACGACGCAGCGCACCGGGCAGTCGAGCGGGGGCGGCTGGTTGCCGTCGACCAGCGCGGAGGCGGGTGGCGGGTCGAGGGCGGCGAACGCGCGCGCCATCGCTAGGTGAGTCGCGCACAAAATATTGAGGCGGTCGATTTCCTCGACCTCGGCGCGGCCCACGCCGATGGCGGCCGCGCAATCGAGAATTTGATCGAAGAGCCCCTCGCGCCGTTTGGCACTGAGCTTCTTGGAATCGTCGATCGCCGCGCACAGCGCATCCGGTGTGCGCGCGGGATCAAGTACCACGGCGGCGGCCATTACCGGCCCCGCCCAGGGACCGCGCCCGACCTCGTCGATGCCGCAGACGCGTCCGCCGGTGTCCAGCTCAAGAGAAAAGTCAGGCATCACCGTCTTTCTTCGGTCGTTTGCGCCGGGTGGTTTTGGTGGCGGTGCGTGGGGCCTGGCGGCGGGGTTTATTTCGAGGTTTCTTGGTGGCAGCGGCTTTTCTAGTGGCGGCCGGTTTGGCGGTGCTCGGGCGTTGGGGTTTGGCCGTAATCCCGGGTTCCGGTTCGAGATCCGGCGCTTGCGGCATGAGGGTGGGATCGAGCGGAGCCGCCGGTTCGTTCGCAACGGGGGGCGTCGCGCCCGTGTCGAGCGGGGGGCTCGCGGGGAGGCTGATGGGTGCCGCTGGCGCGGGTTGGCGCCGTATCGCACTGCCCAGTCGGCGCAGGAGGTGTCGCGCCTGGAGCGAGCGCAGGCGAAGGCGCCGTGCGTCGTCCTCGTAGAGGCCGTGCAGGAGTTGGTCGCCGTCCGAGATGCCGGCCAGCGCCATGCGCTGGAGCTGGCGCGCGAAGTGCAGCCAGATCGGACTGACGATGAGCGAAAGTGCGATGACGGTTACGGCGAGACGGCCGCCCTCGGCGTCGATCAGTCCACTGGCGGCTCCCGCGGCAGCGAGCACGAACGAGAATTCTCCGATTTGGCCCAGTACCGTGCCAATCAAAAAGGCGCGTGGCCAGGGCTCGCCCAGCAAACGCAGCACGCCGATATTGACGGCAGTCTTGGCGACGACGACGAGGGCGAGGAGCAGGACTACCGTGCCCAAGTGATGCCAAATGTAATTGAGGTCGATGAGCAGGCCGATCGAAAGCGCAAACACCATCATGAGCACGCCCTGGATCGGCTCGGTGGTCTGGATCAGTCGTTCGCGTGCGGTGGTTCGGCCAAGCAACAGCCCCGCAAGGAAGGCTCCGTAGGCGGTCGACAGGCCGAGCAGGCCAGAGATTGACGCGGCGGCGAAGCACAGGGTGAGTGCGGCGAGGGGGATGAGATCGGGACCGCCGCGCACCCACTTGGAGAACGGCAGATCGATCCGTTCATGCTTGCTGAAATACCAAATGAGCAGTGCGAGCAGCCCGATGGCGGCCGCAATGGGGATCAGGGTGATGATGTTGAAGCCCTGGGGCCCGCCCATACCATTGAGGATCAGCAACATGGGCACCACGGCGAGGTCCTGGGCAATCAGGATGCCGACGGTGCGCCGCCCCACCTCGCTATGCAGTTCGCCGATGTCTTCGAGCATCTTGATGGCGACCACGGTGCTGCTCAGGCTGATGACGAAGCCGAGCAACACGGCGAGCTCGATGGGCCAATCGAACAGCCGCGATGCGGCCAGGGTCAAGGCCACGCTAAGCGCCAACGGAAGAAGCGCGCCTAGCAGGGCGATCTTCCAGATCGAGTGGAAGGCCCGCAGCGAGAGCTGGAGGCCGATCAGGAAGAGCAGGACGAGCACGCCGAGCTCGGCCAGCAACTGAACCTTGGCGCGATCCTCGACCAAGCCGAAGCCGGAAGGGCCGAGGATGACGCCGGCAATAATGTAGCCGACGATGGCTGGTTGGCGCAGACGGGTGAAGACTAGCCCGCAAAGTAGCGCGGCGACGGCCACGACCGCGATATCGGCAAGTTCATGGGATGAGGGCATGGTCCGAGCTTACCAAATTTAAGGCTTCCCCGCGCCCAGGCGAGGGTTCAGAGAAGGTCGAGCTGGTCACCCGCGCGGGGCGGGCGGTGAAACAAATCGGTGCGAAGTGGCGCACGCTCGTTGGCGAGGCCGAGGCGGCGGGTTGCGAGCCGAAAGCGCTGGGCGATCAGCTCGGCATAAGGACCGCTGCCGCGCATGCGCTTGCCGAAATCCGTATCGTTGAGCTGCCCGCCCCGCGCGCCACGCACCAGGCTGAGTACATGCTCGGCCTTCATCGGCACATTGACCGCGAGCCACTCGGCGAACAGGTCTTTGACCTCGCGCGGCAAGCGAAGCAGCACATAGCCCGCAAGGGTTGCGCCGGCTTCGGCCGCGGCGTCGAGGATGGCTTCCATGCCGGGATCGGTGAGCGCGGGAATGATCGGCGCGACCATGACTCCGACCGGAATTCCCGCGTCGGCGAGGGCGCGGATGGCGTCGAGGCGCCGGGCCGGCGTCGCGGCGCGAGGCTCAAGGCTGCGCGCCAGCTTGCGGTCGAGGGTTGTCACTGAGAGGTTGACCCGGGCGAGACCTTTTGCGGCCATGGGTGCCAGCAGGTCGATGTCGCGCACGACACGCTGCGACTTGGTGACGATTTCGACCGGGTGATCGTGCTCCGCCAGAACACTTAGCAGCGAGCGGGTGATTTCCATGCGGTCTTCGACCGGCTGGTAGGGGTCGGTATTGGTGCCGAGCGCGATCAGCTTGCAGCGATAGGCGGGCCGGGCCAGGGCATCCGCGAGCAGGCGGTCGGCGTAGGGTTTAGCGAACAGGCGGCTCTCGAAATCCTGGCCGGGCGACAGCCCGAGATAGGCGTGCGTTGGACGCGCGTAGCAATAAACACAGCCATGTTCGCATCCGCGATAGGGATTGATCGACTGGTCGAACGGAATGTCGGGCGATTCGTTCGTCGCAATGACCGACCGGCTACTGTCGATTGTCACGGTCGTGCGCAGCGGCGGCGGCTCTTCGTCCAGATTGTTCCAGCCGTCGTCGAGCGCCACCCGCTCGTAGCCCTCGTAGCGCCCAGTGGCGTTACTGACGGCGCCGCGGCCCCGGCGATAGCCCATGGTTGGTCTGGATCCCGACATAACGCTACAGTCTATTCAACATATTAGAACATGACAAGAACGTGCGCTATCACTGGCCTACTGGTCGAGGTACGAGCCTGCGCTATGATGGCCGCCTCAGTCTGTCGAGGTCATCATGCCCGTTGTGCTTAGTGTCGTCATCCCCGCCCTGAATGCCGCAACCGAACTTGGCGCCACCCTGGACGCGTTGGGTGACGGACCCTCGGGGGGGCTCGAGGTCGTGGTGTCGGACGGCGGCTCGGCGGATGCGACGGGTGAGCTCGCCCTTCAACGGGGTGCGCGGGTGGTGAGCGCGACGGGCGGCCGGGGCGCGCAGCTCGTGGCTGGAGCGGACGCGGCCACCGGCGCGTGGCTGCTTTTCCTGCACGCGGACACGGTGCTCGAAGCGGGCTGGGTGGGTTCGGTCGAGGCGTTCGTCGGGGCGCCCGAGAATCAAATGCGGGCCGGCTATTTTCGTTTTGCGCTGGACGACGATGCGTCGAGGGCACGGCGGCTGGAATCCGTGGTTGCCTGGCGCAGCCGGCGTCTCGGTCTCGCCTATGGCGACCAGGGGCTGCTGATGGGCCGGTCGTTTTATGACCAGCTTGGCGGCTACGCACGCCAGCCCCTGATGGAGGATGTGAGCTTGGTGCGCCGGATAGGTCGGGGCCGGCTCGTTGCCCTGGCGCCTCGGGCAGTGACCTCGTCGACGAGGTACCACGCCGGCTATACGCGGCGCAGCCTGCGTAACCTGTTCTGCCTCGCACTCTATTATTTAGGCGTGCGCCCGGCGCTAATCGCCCAGCTCTACGGATGACGTTCGCGAACCATCTCGTAGTGTTTGCCCGATCGCCCGTGGTCGGCCGGGTCAAGCGACGTCTCGGGCGAACCGAAGGCGCAGTCGAAGCGGCCCGGATCTACCGGGTTCTCGTTTACGGCCTGTTACGCCGGGTCGCGCGCGATCCGCGTTGGCGTTGCTGGCTCTATCTCGATCCCGATAGCGCGGCGACCGATTCCGGCGGCTGGCCGCAAGGGTTGGCGCGCCGCGGCCAAGGCACCGGCGATCTGGGTGCGCGCATGGCGCGCCCGTTTCGAGACTTGCCGCCGGGACCGGTAGTTCTGGTGGGGACCGATATACCGGACCTGCGGCCAGCTCATATCGCGCGGGCGTTTGCGGCGCTAGGTCGCGCCGATGCGGTGTTCGGCCCCGCGAGCGACGGTGGCTTCTGGCTGGTCGGCCTGCGCCGCCGGCCACGGGCGCTGGAGCTCTTCTACGGCGTGGATTGGTCCGTGCCGCAGACGCTAGATCAGACCCTGGCCAGCCTGCCCGAAGGGACGCGGATCGAAATTATCGATACCTTGAGCGACATCGACGCCGCCGACGACCTGTCCCGCTGGCGGGCGCGCGAGCGGCGCGAGCGGCGGACAGCATGACCCGACCTACCTTTGGATTCGTCGGCCTTGGAGCGATGGGCACGCCCATCGTCCACCGGTTACTCGATGCGGGCCACGCGGTTTGTGCGTGGAACCGCACCCCCGAGGCGCTCGAACCGGTGCTGGCGGCGGGCGCTCGGGCCGCGCCGACGCCGGCGGCACTGACCGCAGCCAGCGACGTGGTTCTGCTCTGCGTGACCGACACGGAAGCGGTCGAGCAGGTCGTGTTCGGCCCGGACGGGGTGATCGAGGGTGCGGCTTTGGACAAACTTCTGGTTGATCACTCGACTATCCATCCCCTCGAATGCCGCCGCTTTGCCGAACGGCTGCGTGTGGATAGCGGGATGGGCTGGGTCGACGCGCCCGTCTCGGGTGGCGTTGCGGGCGCCGAGGCTGGACGGCTCGTTGTCATGGCGGGCGGTGCGGAGGCGGATGTCGAGAGGCTGAAATCTTTTGCCGATGCCTACAGCCAGCGGGTGACGCGGATGGGCGAGTGCGGTGCCGGCCAGGCGAGCAAGACCTGCAATCAGATGATCATCGGCGGCACCGTCGCAGTCGTTGCCGAAGCACTGAATCTCGCTGCCCGCTTCGGGGTCAGCGCCGCGGCGCTGCCCGATTGCCTCGCGGGGGGCTGGGCGGATTCCGCCGTGCTGCAGGATCATGCCCGGCGCATGGCGGCGGCAGATTTCGGGTCGGACAACGCGGCCGAAATCATGCTCAAGGACATGAACATCGCCTGCGACATGGGTCGGGAGACCGGTGCGCCGATGCCGGTGACGGCTGTGACCGCCGAGCTCTACCGCCTGCTGATCAGTCTGGGCCATGCCGACAAGGGCCAGATCGGGTTGATCCGGCTCTATACGGATCAGGAGCTGGATTAGGCGGTCGCGGAACCGTTTGAAATCTAGAGGCTGCCCCGGGTTTGGTGTTCGTTGAGCCGGGGCATCAGTTCGACGAGGTTGCAGGGCTTCTGTCGGTAATCAAGCTGGTATTGAAGAATGCCGTCCCAGCCGTCCTTGCAGGCGCCGGGCGAGCCGGGTAGCGCGAACAGGTAGGTGCCGCCCGCGACCCCACCCGTGGCCCGAGACTGCAGGGTTGAGGTGCCGATTTTTTCGTAACTCAGCATGCGGAACAACTCGCCGAAACCGGCGATCTCCTTCTCATAAATGGAATGGAAGGCTTCCGGCGTGACATCGCGCCCGGTGACGCCCGTACCGCCGGTAGCAATCACCACGTCGATCGCGGGATCGTCGATCCAGGCGCGCAGTTGCGCGACGATGGCATCGGCCTCGTCCTTGACGATGATCTTATCCGCTAGATGGTGGCCCGCCGCCTGGAGGCGATCGACGAGGATGTTGCCCGATTTGTCGTCGGTCTCGGTGCGGGAATCCGATACCGTCAGGACGGCGATATTGACGGGGTGAAAAGGGCGACTTTCGTCAATTCCCGGCATGGGCGGCCTCGCTGGCTGTCTGGTTGGGAAAATAGATCGGCCAGTCGCCTGCTGCAACGGCGTCGAGGGTCGGTGCCGGTTCGCCGAGACGGTTCTGATAGATCCAGTAATTGGCCAGAACCGTTTCGATGAAATGCCGGGTCTCGGGCGAGGGCACGCTCTCCATGAAGAGCAGGGGATCACCGAAATAGCGGTTCTTCTTTTTCCATTTTACCAACCGGGCGGGGCCGCTGTTATAGGCGGCGGTCATAAAGAACAGGTTGTTCGCAACCAGATCCTGCTCAAGCAGGTGGTGGATATAGGCCTGGCCGAGGGCAATGTTGATGGCGGGGTCATAGAGCTTGGCGCGCTCAAAATCGCTCATGCCGATCATCCGAGCCATGGAGCGAGCCGTCTGGGGCATCAGCTGCATGACGCCGCGCGCGCCGCGGTTGCTCTTGGCGTCGCTGATAAACTTCGATTCCTGGCGGATCAGTGCGAGCAGCAGCGCGGGATCGAGCGACAGGCCGGTGACGGGTTCCAAGTTGGGCATCGGGTAAAAGGCGTCGATGTGGCGTTCGCCCGTTACCTGCATAAAACGCTCGGCGAGAGCCATTTCGACCGACGGGATTTTCAGCGTGGCCGCGATGGCGAGCAGGCCGCGGAGCACGACGGCCGGAGCGTTCTTGCTGAGTTTGCGCAACTCACGCTCGGCGCGCAACGGCTGGCCGGCCTCGACGAGGGCGGCGGCCCGGCGCGCGCCCGGCACGCTGAGCAGGGCGGCACGCTCGGGCGGGTCGAGAGGCGGCGGCGACCAGGCGAACTCCAAAGGCAGGCCGAGGGCGCGCCGGGCGATCAGGCCATAGAAGGTTTCGGCCTGAAGGCTCGCGAGGGTCAGCAGTTGGCTGACCCGTTCGGGCTGGCGGGTGATCAGGTTCGCCCGCGCCGCCCAGTAGGCCCCGGCCGCGAGAAGATAGCCGTTGGCGTACTCGGCCGTCGCCAGGGCCTCGAAATGGTGCCGGGCGGCATCGATGTCGCCCAACCGCCACGCGGCGAGCCCGGCGGTCCAGTAGGTGTCGGGCATAAGCGGGCCCGAGCGGGCCGCGCTGGCGGACGCCATGGCGTAGGCGAGATCGTCTTTGTCGTAGGCGAAGTAGCTCCAGGCGATAGACGCCTGAAACCGGTCGTAGCGCGCGCCGCTGACCAGGGAGCGGAATTCGGCGCTGGTGAGGGTTTCGGCCGCGCCGGTGGGCCAGCCCCGCCGGTAGCGGCCCTCGATCTCGCGTTCAAGCTGGCGCCGACGGGCCTTGTCGTCGGCGGATAGCGCGATGTCGGGGATCGAGATGGTGGGCGTCTTGCCATAGCCGTTGCCGCTTTTGACCAGGGCTTCGCCGCCGTCGTCCAGACCGACAAAACTGTAGCTGACGGGGGCCTTGGGCGCCGCCGTGCCCGCGGGCTGGCGGTGTAGCGCCAGGCGGTAGACGCGTCCGGCCTCGGGGTGATCGGCATGATGTTTGAGATAATCCGCAAGCTCGTTGAACGTCGAGCGATGGGCCGTGGGGTGCATCAGCTTCTGATCGAGCAGGTGGCCCATCAGGACAGGGTCCTCGATGCTTGCCATCATGGTCTCGGCCTTGGTCCAGTCGCCGGCTTCCTGCACCGCGAAAATTCTGGCGTAGAGCGCCGCGTCGGCTTGCGACAGGACGCCTTCGGTGCGGGCGCCGGCGGTGCCGGCCAGCAGGACGGCAGCGAGAGCGCAAGCCGCAAGAGCGGCGCGCAGAGGTCGGTTCCGGCGTCGAGTATCTCCCATGGCACCTCTCTAGATTAATCCGTGCCGGGGGGCAACCGGTGCGAGTCTCTCGATCAGGTTGTTTCGTCGAGCTTGCGGCGGATGGCCTGGAGGTCGCGCCAGGCTTCGCGCTTGAGCGCGGGCTGGCGCAACAAATAGGCCGGGTGGAAAATAGCCGTCGTCGGGATGGTTGTGCCGCCCGCGGCGGAAGTGTGCTCGTACCACTTGCCGCGCAGACGGGTGATGCCTTCGGTGCGGTCGAGCATGGACTTGGCCGAGATGCCGCCAACAAGGATGAGCAGCCGCGGTGCGACCAGCTCGACCTGGCGCTCGACAAAGGGCAGGCACAGGGCGATCTCTTCGGGTGTCGGATTACGATTGCCCGGCGGCCGCCAGGGCAGGACGTTGGTGATGTAGACGGTTGTGCGATCCAGCCCGATGGCGGCCAACATGCGATCGAGAAGCTGGCCCGCCTTGCCTACGAAGGGCAGCCCGCGCCGGTCCTCCTCGGCGCCCGGCGCTTCGCCGACGAACATGATGCGGGCCTCGGGATTGCCGTCGGCGATCACCGTGTGGCTGGCGGTTTTCTTCAACGCGCCGCCTTCGAAGCCTTCGATCGCGGCGCGCAATTGGTCGAGGTTGGCGCAGGCTTGGGCGAGGCTGTGCGAATCACCAGCCTCCGACGGCGTCTCGCGACGCACGGGAGGCGGCGCCTGTGGCAAAGACGCCTCGACCGCCTTGACCGGCGGATCCGGCACGGTCTCAGGAGCGGCCGGTTTGGGTGCGACGACCGCCGGCGCATAGCGATCAAGTGGCGTCTCGCCGATGGTCTCATCGACACCGGCGTCGAGATACCAGGCAAGCAGGGCGGCGGGATTCGATTTAGCGGTCACGATACGCCAAAATATCACGGTCGGGCCGGGTGAGACAGGGAACTCTCATGCTAGCGCGGACCATTTGACCCACGAGCGTGCGCAAGGCATAACCCCGGGATCGTCTGAAGGGAGCCGGATATGGCCGAACGGGAATCGATGGAATTCGACGTGGTGATCGTCGGCGCCGGGCCGTCGGGCCTGAGCGCGGCGATCCGCCTCGCGCAACTGGCGCAGGGAAACGAACGCGAGCTCAGCGTCTGCGTGCTGGAGAAGGGCTCGGAAGTGGGCGCGCATATCCTTTCGGGCGCCGTGCTTGAGACGCGCGGCCTCGACGAATTGATCCCCGACTGGAAAGAAAAGGGCGCGCCGCTCAACACGCCGGCCGCGGAAGATCGTTTTCTCTATTTGACGGCCACGGGCTCGATCCGCCTGCCGACGCCGCCGCAAATGAACAACCACGGCAACTATATCATCAGCCTGGGCAATCTGTGCCGTTGGCTGGGGCAGCAGGCCGAGGCGCTGGGTGTCGAGATCTATCCGGGGTTCGCCGCCGCCGAAGTGCTCTATGACGAGGCGGGTGCGGTGGTTGGCGTGGCGACCGGCGATATGGGCATTGGGCGGGATGGCGAGCCCAAGGACAGTCACGAGCCGGGCCTCGAGCTGCGGGCGCGCCAGACTCTGTTCGCTGAGGGCTGCCGCGGCTCGTTGACCAAGGCCCTATTCGAGCGCTTCAATTTATGCGACGGGGTTGATCCCCAGACCTTCGGGTTGGGCATCAAGGAATTGTGGGAGGTCGCGCCCAAGAACCACCATCCAGGCCGGATCGTCCATACCATCGGCTGGCCGCTGGATTCGGCGACCTACGGCGGTTCGTTCCTCTACCATCTCGAGGACAATCAGGTGGCTGTCGGTTTTGTGGTCGGGCTCGATTACCAAAACCCTTATCTCAGCCCGTTCGAAGAATTCCAGCGCTTCAAGACCCACCCGGACGTCCGGCCCACCTTCGAGGGCGCGCGACGCATCGCCTACGGCGCCCGCTCGCTCAACGAGGGCGGGCTCCAGGCGGTTCCCAAAGTGACTTTTCCGGGCGGAGCGCTGATCGGGTGTGCCGCGGGCTTTCTCAACGTGCCCAAGATCAAGGGTACCCACACGGCCATGAAATCCGGCATGTTGGCCGCCGAAACCGTGTTCGAGGCGCTGGGCAGTGAAGACGCCCCGCGCGAGCTGGCTGCCTATGGCGATCGGGTGCGCAAGAGCTGGGTGTGGAAAGAACTTCGGGCCGTGCGCAACATCCGCCCCGCCTTTCGCTTCGGGCTGTGGGCCGGGCTCGTTTACTCGGCGCTCGAGACTTATCTGTTCCGGGGCTGTGCACCCTGGACCTTGCGCCACCACCCGGACCACGCCCAGCTGCGCAAGGCACAGGGTTACCGGCCGATCGACTATCCCAAGCCCGATGGCGCGGTGAGCTTCGATCGGTTGTCCTCGGTGTTTCTCGCGAGCACCGCTCACGAGGAGGACCAGCCGGTGCATCTGCGGTTGCGCGATCCGGACGTGGCCATCACGGTCAACCTTGCGGAGTATGACGCGCCGGAGCAGCGCTTCTGCCCCGCCGGGGTCTACGAGATCGTGCGGGAAGACGACGGGTCGAACCCCCAGCTTCAGATCAACGCGGCCAACTGCGTCCACTGCAAGGCCTGCGACATCAAGGATCCGACCCAGAACATCGACTGGACGACACCCGAAGGCGGCAGCGGACCAAACTATCCCAATATGTAGTGATCCCGTTTGATCCGGTTGCGAGTCGCAACGGCCCGGGAGTTTGGGTAGACTGAGCGCCGCGATCCGGCCAGCGACGAACTTGTGAAAGATGGGCTGCCTGTGTCCTTCCCCGACTGCTTGCGACGAGTGATGACCGATGATGCGGGCCGGCGGGTCCAGTCTTGGGCCGTGCTTGTCGCGGTGGTAGCGTTTCTCGGCGTCTCGGGCTGTGTGCGTACGAGCGCGTCGCTTCAAGTGGCGCCGTCGCCCGAGAGCGCAGCGGACCAGGCGCCAGTCAGGCTTGCCGGCGAACCCAACTCGGACGAACTGGCGGGAGACGCGGGGCAGCCCCTGCTGGGCGAAGGCTCGCTGGGGGCAACCATCGGGAACTATCTCGCCGGGCGGTTCGCTTACGGCGAACATGATTACTGGAGTGCCGCCAACTATTTTGAGAGAGCGCTCGCCGACGATCTCTACAACCCGGGGCTGCTGCGGGCCGCGCTTCACATGCAGCTCGCGGCGGGGCGCTTCGACGCTGCGCTCGGCGTTGCGCGCAACGCCGAGGTGCTCGACCCGCTCGATGCCATCGCCCAGCTGACCCTGGTGGTCGATGATGCGGTCCACGGAAATTTTACAGTTGCGGCGGAGCGGCTTGGCCCCCTATCGCGCGACGGCGTCTATCGGCTGATCCTTCCGGTGGTCGAGGCCTGGCTCCATTACGGTGAGAGTGGCGTTGACGCCGCGTTGACGCAGCTCGCTTCGCTCAAGACCACGCCGTCGTTCCGGGTGTTCTACGAATTCAATGCCGCGTTGCTCTGCGATCTGGCCAACCGGCCGGCGGATGCGCAGGCCCATTTTCAGGCGGCCTTGGCCGAAAAAGGCACGGACAGTCTGCGTCTCGTCATCGCGGCCGGCTCGTTTTTCGAGCGTAACGGCCAAATCGAGAAGGCGCGGGCCTTGTACGAAAATTATGCAGCGACGCGCCCCGCCAGCACCTGGCTCGGCGATACCTTCGAGCGTCTCGACACAGGTCGAACTCCCGATCGCCTCATAGAGACCGTTGCCGATGGTATCGCCGAAACCCTCTACGGCACTGCCGGGGTATTGTCGCAACAACAGCAGGATGAAACCGGCGTGATCTTCGTGCGGCTCGCCTTGCAGTTGCGCCCGGAATTCCCGGGCGCGCAGATCCTGCTCGGTGAATTCTTCGAGGCGCTGGATCGTCCGAACGAGGCGGTCGAGGCCTATCGTGCGGTCCAGCCGTCCGCTTCGGGCGCATGGTCCGTGCGTATCCGGATTGCCGTCAATCGAGACCGTCTAGGCGATACCGATGACGCGGTCAGGATCCTGACGGTTATGGCGAATGAGCGGCCCGAACAGACTGACGCCTGGATTGCGCTTGGCGATATCTTGCGGGCCAGCGAGCGATTCGCCGCCGCGGTCGATGCCTATGATGCGGCGATCGAGCGCGAGACCGATATCCGGCCGGAGCACTGGACTCTGTTTTACACGCGAGGCGTCTCGCTCGAACGCTCGCGGCGCTGGGCGGACGCGGAACAGGATTTTCTAAAGGCGCTTGAGCTCGAGCCCGATCAGCCGTTCGTGCTCAACTATCTGGGCTATTCCTGGGTTGAGCGCGGCGAGCGGCTTGACGAGGCCCAGGGCATGATCAAGCGGGCCGTCGCGTTGCGCCCCAGCGACGGCTATATCGTAGATAGTCTCGGTTGGGCCTATTACCGCCAGGGAGAATTCGCCAAGGCCGTGATCGAACTGGAACGTGCCATCGAGTTGCAACCCGACGATCCCACGATCAACGATCATCTGGGTGATGCCTACTGGCAGGTCGGACGCCGCAACGAGGCCCGGTTCCAGTGGGAACGGGCGATGCTGTTCGACGAGACGGGCGAACTCGCCGAGACCCTGAAGGACAAGCTCGAAAACGGGCTCGACGGATTAGCCACGTCGGACGCGACGCTTTGAGCTCGACGAATGCTGGCGGCTGGCTGAGTGAGCCGGCGCCAGCGAAGATCAATCTTTATCTTCATATCCTGGGACGCCGAGACGACGGCTATCACCACCTCGACAGCCTAGTGGTCTTCGCCGGCGTTCAGGACACGCTGTTGGCCAGGCTCGACGATTCGCTTCGGCTCGATATAAGCGGGCCGTTCGCGGCAACGCTCGAGGGCGTCGGCGAAGACAATCTCATGATGCGGGCCGCGCGGGGCCTTGCTGAAATTGCTGGGCGCGCCTCAGACGCCCATTTGCGTCTGGTTAAGCGGCTGCCCGTGGCGGCGGGAATCGGTGGCGGCTCGGCCGACGCGGCCGCGACACTTCGCCTGCTCTGCCGGCTTTGGGAGCTGACGCCTGATCGAGAAAGCCTGGAGGCGCTCGCTCTGCGTCTGGGCGCAGACGTGCCGGTTTGCCTGGACGGGCGCGCGCTCTTTGTCGGCGGGGTCGGCGAAGCGTTGTGTCCAGCACCGGGTCTGCCGAGCGCTTGGTTCGTGTTGGTCAATCCAGGAGTACCGCTTGCTACGGGTGGGGTCTTTTCCGCCCGGACGGGACCGAATTCGGTGTCTGGCCGGTTTGACACCGACCCCGCCGATGTCGCGGCGCTTGCTGCGCTGCTGAGTGACCGTTCCAACGATCTCGAAGCGCCGGCCCGGGGACTCGAGCCCGTCGTGAGCGAGGTGCTCGACGCGCTGGACGCTGTGCCGGGCTGTCATCTGGCCCGGATGTCGGGCAGCGGCGCAACTTGCTTTGGCCTGTTCACGAACGAGATATCGGCGCGCGGTGGCGTCGCGTCTATCACAACCGCTCATCCCCGATGGTGGTCGGTGGCGGCGCCGTTGGTACGGTCACGGGCGGAAGCCGAGGCGCTCGCCTTGAGTGCGGGTTCCTAGAGTTCCCAACGGCGAATGCCGGCGGGGAAATCGACGCCCCGCCAGAGGCCGCGCAGGTCGGCGACTAATCCGTCAGGCGCCAGCAGGGTTTCGACGTCGGCGCTGGCGAGCGCACGGTAGGTGTCGTGCGCAACGGCTCCGACTAGAGCAGCATATTGTCCGGCATCGTTCAGATCGCGGAGCAGCTCGATGCCGTATTGACGCGCTGCATCCACAGGGTCAGCGAGGGGATCGTGAACCTCTACCTGGCAGCCTCGGGCCGTGAGTGTCTCGACAATGTCGACCGTCCGGCTGTTGCGTAGATCGGGCACATTTTCCTTGAAGGTCAGACCCAGGACTAGGACACGGGCGCCATTGGGCTCGTCGAGTCGATCCGCTACCTGGCCGGCGACGAAGCCGCCCATGGCGTCGTTAATGCGCCGTCCGGACAAGATGACTTCCGGCTCGTGCCCCAATTCCTGGGCGCGATGCGCGAGGTAATAGGGGTCGACCCCTATGCAGTGCCCGCCGACAAGGCCCGGTTCAAAGTCCAGAAAATTCCATTTCGTCGCTGCGGCTTCCAGGATATCGCGGGTCGAAATGTCAAGCTTGTGAGCGATCATGGCGACCTCGTTGACGAACGCGATGTTGATATCGCGTTGAGCATTTTCGATCACCTTTGCGGCTTCCGCGGCCTTGATCGACTTGGCGATAAAGACCCCGCCTGCCGTGATGGAGCCATAGACCTCTGCCAGTTGGGCGGTGACCTCCCGTGTTTGCCCGGATACCACCTTGACGATCTTCTCGATGGTATGGACCCGATCGCCCGGATTGATTCTCTCGGGCGAATAGCCGAGATAAAAGTCGATTCCACAAGTGAGCCCCGAGGCGGCTTCGATCGCGGGTCCGCAGATCTCCTCGGTCACGCCGGGCCAGACGGTGCTTTCAAGAACCACGACGGCGCCGGGCGTGATCTGCTCTGCGATCGTGCGGCAAGCGGCGCGCACGGCCGACAGATCGGGCCGTTTCTCACCGTCGACGGGTGTGGGCACCGCGATAATGAATATTCCAGCGCCCTTTAACGCCGACGCGTCGGTGCTAAACGTCAGTGTGCTCTTTGCCAGATCTTCTTGTGCTACCTCGCCCGTGCGGTCGCGCGAGGCCGCGAGTTCTTTGATGCGTGATGCATCGTTGTCAAAGCCAATCACCTGGTGATGGCGGGCAAGGGCTACGGCGAGGGGTAATCCGACATAGCCAAGGCCGACGACGGCAATGAAAGACGAGCTGGCCATGGCGTATTGATCCTATCGTTCCCGTGCTAACGCCGCTTAGACGTCTGGGCTGTCCCCGTCAATCGGCTGCGCGGGGGGCTGTGACGTGACGACTTATGCGGGGATGGTAACAGAGGGTAAAATTGTGTACATCTCGACCTTGTGAATGGGCCTGTTGTTCCGCGTCGCGGGCTGATGAGAGATCAAACCCGGCCTCGGGGATAATACGATCCATGACAGTCCTAGTTACCGGCGCGGCCGGGTTTATCGGATATCACGTATCCCAGGTGTTGCTCGAACAGGGCCGCACGGTTATCGGCATCGATAATCTGTCGGATTACTACGATGTTGCGCTCAAGGAAGCGCGGCTGGCCCGCCTTGACCACAACGGCTTTTCTTTCGAGCATCTCGATATTTCCGATGCGAACGCCATGAATGGCCTGCTCGACCGACATGGCGGTGCGATCGAGGGGGCCGTACATCTCGCTGCCCAAGCGGGCGTACGTTACTCGATCGAAAATCCCCTCGCTTACGGAGAGGCTAATCTCATTGGGCATCTCAACGTCCTGGAATTTTGCCGCAGGGCACCCAAATTGCGTCATCTCGTCTACGCCAGCTCAAGCTCAGTCTACGGGGGAGGCACAGAATTACCCTTTGCAGTCGGCCAACCCGTGGACACGCCGATCTCGCTTTACGCAGCCACCAAGCGCGCCAACGAGTTAATGAGCCATTCCTATGCTCACCTTTACAGGCTGCCGGCGACGGGCCTGCGCTTCTTTACCGCATACGGACCATGGGGCCGGCCTGATATGGCGGCCTACAAATTCGTTCGTGCGATCTATGCCGGGGAACCCATCGAGGTGTTCAACAATGGCGACATGAGGCGGGATTTTACCTACATCGACGATCTGGCCGCCGGCGTCGTTGCAGTGCTGGATGGGCCGCCCGACGCGGCAGGCAATTCCGCACCCCATCGTGTCTACAATATTGGCAACCACCGCCCGGAGTCGCTATTGCGTTATATCGAGTTGATCGAAGAGGCGGTCGGGAGAAAAGCAGACACCAAATTACTGCCCATGCAGCCGGGTGATATCAAGGAAACGTTCGCGGATATCGGGCCGATTCAGAGGGATTTTGGATTTGTGCCAACGACAACGATCGAGCAAGGAATTCCCCGCTTCGTTGCTTGGTATCGTGAATATCACGGCGGTTAATACCAAATTTCAGGGGCGGCCCTTGGGGCCGTCCTCTCTGTTTGTCTGCGCGAACTGGCTTAGCGCAACGAGCTTCAAGACGCCGGCTTGAGCATTTCCAGTTCGATAGGGGGCAGACCCGGTAAGACGTGCTGGAGGCTTTTCCAGACGAACCCGGTTTTCGCATCAAGCCAAAACTAATTTTCAAATTCCCAGTCGAGAAGCTCGACCGACGCACGTTCGCTGATTTGGATCGTATTGTAGCGTCGATCCGTGATTTCGATCTGTCGTGTGCCTTCGACGGCGAGGGTCGCCTGCACGGGAATTCCAAACAAATTCTGAGGCCGTAGATCGGTCGTCCTGTTGGATGTTGCGTCTTGCGTCACCCACGCGCCGGCTTGAGTAAGCGGATCGCCGTTCATAAAATTCGTGCCAACGAGGTTCTCGGGTAAACCGGCGCTACGAACTATCCGACCGCCATGGGTAACGATCGTAATTTTGTCCGCCGATATCCAGTGGAGCAGATCGCCGTCGTAGCGGCCGAGCACCACGACGACCCACCCGCTTCTTCCCAGCTTTGCCCGTGTCGTTGCGTATGGTAGATTTTCGATCTCCTCACGATTGACGGGGGCGTCGGGTAGACCGTTGAATACGAGATCCATAGATCGTTGCGCCGAACTGAGAATAGGCATCCCCTCGCAGGCGGCGCATAGAGCGGCAACACCCGTCAGTAGCATTGTTCGACGGGTTAGACGGTGCATACGACCGGTAATGCCCGGCAAACTGAAATGGGAAACGTAATTAATGCTGCAATGCCTGCTTCGGCGACGTGTACCGAGACGTATCCTATTGTGCGTGCTCGCTTCCGCGATGTCGATGATGGTTTCCGCCTCCGATGGCCTTAGCCAGGAACCGAGCCTCGAAGCTCTGGGGCACCTCCTCTCGCCCGAAATGCTTGGTCAAATCCAACGGTCGCAGGGGGCCGGCGAGGCTGTAGAAGCGCCGTCTCAGCTTGATGTGGCTCGTCAGGGAATGCAGCGTAGCCAGTTTCCAATCGACCTAACAGGTGGCCAGGAGGGGGTGCCTCCTTTCTTTCTTCTCGAGGTGCCATCGCCGATCGAGGAGGATTATTCGGAGCGGGCGAATGAAGAGCTCAGGCAATTCGGCTACGAGGTCTTCACGACATTTGCGCCACCGCAGGAATTGGTGACGGGGGCAATCGGCGATGGATACCGGTTGGGGATCGGCGATGAAATCGTGGCCACCTTTATTGGCCAGACGGAACGAACGGTGCGGACCAGGGTCGATCGGGAGGGCCGTATCATTCTCCCGGAGATGCCACCGATATCGGCGGTAGGACGAAGCTTCGGCGATTTTCGGCGCGATTTTGAAGCCCAGACGAGGGCGTCTTTTCTTGGCACCGAAGTGTTCGTGTCTATCGGCGCGTTGCGCTCCGTCTCGATCATGGTCACGGGCGAAGTGAAGCATCCGGGTGTGTACAACCTGACTGGACTGTCGACCCTGTTCGACGCGCTCGTTTATGCCGGCGGGATCAAAAAAACCGGGAGCTTGCGAGGACTCAAGGTAATCCGCGGCGACACAATTTTTTGGCTCGATATTTATGACCTGTTGTTTACTGGCTTCGTGGACCGGGACGTTACGGTTTCTGATGGGGATCGGATCGTCGTGCCGACGTTGGGACCGACCGTTGCGGTGGCAGGAAACGTCAAGCGCCCGGGCATCTATGAGCTGGCCGAAGGAATGGATGCGGCCTCTCTGTCGAATATGCTGACCTTCGCAGGAGGGACACTGCGGCCTCGCGGCAATCGAATCTTGCACATCAGCTTCCGAGAGAACGGGCAGCAGGCGGTTGATGAAATCGTTGATCCGGCCCAGGTGCGGGCAGGAGATGGCGATATCGTCATCGTCGACTATAGCCAGGACATCCAGGTGGGATCCGTCGAGCTCGTGGGGCATGTCCGTGTTGAGGGGCGTCGGTCTATCGCAACCGCCGACACGCTTCGCGCGTTGTTTTCGAGTACGGATGTGTTCGAAGAAAATCCCTATCTCCTGTTGGGTGTGATCGAGCGTACGGATAGCCAAACTCGGGCCCGTCGAATGTACCCTGTGAACCTGCAGGCCGTTCTCTCAAGTCGTATCGACGTGCGGCTTGAGCCCGACGACAAGGTGATCGTGCTGTCGAGCGAGGATGTGCGGTTTCTATCCTCGCCGGTGATCCAGCGGATTTTAGCGGGGCAGACCAATTTAGAGAATGTCCCCTTTGGCGGTGTCGTATTACTCGAAGAAAGTGACGATCAGGCAGCTATCGGCGGTGATGGCTCTGCGGTTGGTTTGCCGACAGGACAGTCTTCTGCTCAAGCGGCAGCGCCCGGCATCAGTGCGGACGAATTGGAAGCGCCCACAGTGTGCAAGGGGCTTGTTCGCCTGGCGGGCCTGGTAGCGGTCGGCGGTGCCCAGAGGTTTATCGGCTCACGCCGGGTGGTCGAGCCGGCCAGTGAAAAAGCCGTCGTTGATCTCGCGAACTGCCCAGAGATCTTCATGGTCCATGAAGATCTCTTGCCGCTCCTGCTGGAGCATGCCGTCTCGTTCAAGGGTGCGGTGCGGGCGCCAGGCGTCTACCCGGTCGTATCCGACACGTCGATTGCCTCCGTTCTGGCGATTGCGGACGGCACCACTCGCGGAGCCGATCTGACCAACGTCGAGGTATCACGTCTTGCTGTGAATTCCGGAGGTGGGGTCGTTACCGTCGATAGGCGCGTTATCAACTTGGCAATGATAGATCCGGCGACGCTGGTGATCGGGCCGGGCGATGTCGTCTTATTCCAGTCGGTCTTCGTCGATCGGGAAGAGGGGCCGATCAAAATCGAGGGGGAAGTATTGCGGCCGGGCATCTATGACATCCGGCGCGGCGAGCGTCTGTCCGAGGTCATAGAGCGGGCGGGTGGATTGACGCCCCAAGCCTATCCTTACGGCTCGGTCTTCACCCGAGAACGGGCAAAAGAGCAGGAAGCGCTGGGATTTGAGCGTGCCGCCGCCGAACTTGAAGCGGCCCTTGCTTCGGCCCTGACGGCACGAACGTCGAGTTCCAAGAGCTCCGTGAACCTGGAAGCGATCCGTGTACTGGCGGGCAATCTTCGCGAAACAGAGCCATTGGGGCGTATCGTAATTGAATCGGATCCGACGGTGCTTGCTTTGCGCCCGGACCTCGACACTATTCTGGAACCGGGCGATTTTCTGTTTATTCCCAAGCGACCAAATTTTGTCTCCGTGATTGGCGAAATTTTGAATCCGGCCAGTCTTCAACATCTCCCCGGTTTGGAGGCCGATGCGTACATCGAGCAGTCAGGAGGCGCACGCCGGTCCGCGGATATCGACCGGGCGTTCGTGATCTTGCCGAACGGAACGGCGGAAGGGCTGAAAACCTCCTTCTGGAATTACACGACAACCCCGGTTCCTCCCGGCAGCACGATCGTCGTACCGCGGGACCCGGCACCCTTCGACCTGTTCGAGTTCACGACGGATATAACGCAAACCCTGGGCCAGCTGGCGGTAACGGCGGCGTCGATCGCGGTCATTTCGAGCCGCTGAGGTGATAAGGGCTTACGTGAAGGCGGGCGTGACACCTGCCGCCTCCCATGCCGCTTGATGGCAATGGCTCGCGTGTGCGAGACGGTGGCCGACGGGTTAACGTAGCAAAACGGCTTTATGGATTGACCGGGGATGCGGATATGTCGAGATTCACCCACGACTGGGGTACATTCCTTGATTAACGACGGGCGGTCGTCGTTGTGCGATAGGGTTTGAGCCGTGACCCGTTTGGAGTGTTCTGAACCGAACGGATCATCAATTGGAAGACAGCGCTTCAGCAGGGCAAGTGTTTTTATTCTTGTGGAAATTTCTTCCGCCGGTTTTTCTGGCGTGATGATTGTGGCTGAAATTCTGGGGTATCGCGTTCTGGTTATGGCAAGCGCGGGCACCTTCAGTGGCAGGTCCCAAGCTTATTTTTGTGCGCTACACCCATTCCCGCGAGGAGTTGTTTCTTAAATGTTTGGCCGGAAGCAACGTACTCAATCCGTCCCCACGTCGTCACCGGCGGTTGAGCAAGACCTCGATGCCGACTGGCATGGAAATTCGTTTGAGGTAGATATTCGAAGCCTCATTATCGCGGTGTACCGAGCCAAGTGGTTTCTGCTGGTCGTGGTCGTAGTGTCGGTACTTTACGGTGGGTATTCACTAACGAGTTTCGAGCCTGTTTATCGAGCCAAGATGATTGTTGCCCCCTTTGGTGGAGATGCAGGTCTTCAATTGCCGGCAGGAGTGGGGGCCATTATGTCTGGCGCGGGTGTAAATCTGGGCGGGAAGGAATCAACCAAATTTGAGCAGTTTCGAATCCTCCTTAGTTCCGTTGTTCTCGCCCAACGCCTCGACGCTAAATATGGGTATGTCCGGCGCATATTTGGAGGCTACTGGGATGAGGACTCCAAATCGTGGATTCCACCCACGGGGTTTCGGGTTGATCTGGATGAGTTTTTTCGAGGGTTCATCAAGGTTCCCAAATGGTCTCCTCCGATGACCGAGGATCTTGCTGACTACATAAGGGGCAGCATTAATCTCCAACGCCTTGCGAACAGCGAGATATACGAAATATCTTATGTAAGCGCAGATCAAGAGTTTGCAGTTGAGTTCCTGTCGCAAGTCTATTCGGAAGCGGAAGAATATTTAAAGGGCCGCGAAGTCGATAAAGTCGAGCGGCAAATTGAATATGTGCGTCAGAAGATCGAGCAAACGACTGTTGCCGACTACCGACTATCTCTCCTTACCGTATTGGCCGGGCAGGAAAAGAGGATGATGAGTCTAAGTGTGGATCTTCCCTATTTGGCTGAATACATTCAGCCTCCCGTGGCATCCGATCGTCAGACGCGACCAAAAATTATGACGACGCTGGCCATATCGGCTATTGCAGGATTCGCAATCGGTGTTGTTGCTGTCTTGCTGCTGCATCTTCTTCTTGTCGTTTTGCGCACTCGCCGGCCGGCAGCGTGAGACGAATTTCATTTTAACGGACAGCGTACAGTGACGAGTCCGGATCACCCGACGGTTATTATTCGACCGCGTCACGGTTGGGTCGCGCTTTCGCTGGTTGATCTCTGGCGCTATCGAGAGCTCTTGTTCATCCTGGCGTGGCGCGACATCAAGGTTCGCTATAAGCAGACTTTTCTCGGGGTGCTCTGGGCGGTCATCCAGCCGTTCGTTGCGATGGTCGTTTTCAGCATTTTCTTCGGCAAACTTGCCAAAATGCCGTCGGATGGCATTCCCTATCCCGTGTTCGTCTATTGCGGATTGCTCCCGTGGCAGCTGTTTGCGCGGGCCATGACGGAATCGGCGGGCAGCGTGACCGGCAATCAGGCCTTAATCACGAAAGTTTTTTTTCCACGGATTCTGATTCCGTTTAGTACCGTCCTTCCAGGCTTGGTTGATTTTTTCATTGCCTTGGCGATTTTGGGCGGGTTGATGGCGTATTTCGGTATCGCCCCCTCGCTACAAATCATACTGGTCCTCCCTTTTCTCGTGTTGGCGCTCGTCATCGCGCTCGGCGTAGGGCTTTGGTTCTCGGCCCTGAATGTGAAATATCGCGA
>CAVOEB010000002.1:0-83523 GCA_963694715.1 Alphaproteobacteria bacterium
GACGCCGCGTTCACGCAAGCTCGCCAAGGTCAGCGTACCGCCTACGCGCTTCGAGAGGCTCACGCCGCCCGGGCCGTGGAGCAGCGGCAGGTGGGCGTAGGCGGGCGGCTCGACGCCGAGGGCGCGGGCGAGCTCGATCTGGACGGCGGTGTTTGAGACGTGATCCTCGCCCCGGATGACATGGTTGACTCCGGTTTCGATGTCGTCGACCACGGAGGCCAGCGTATAGGTGGGCGTGCCGTCGGCGCGGCACACCACGGGGTCGCTGACATGGCCGGCACCGATGCGTACAGGCCCGCGCACGAGATCGTCCCACGCGACCTCGGAGGCCTCGAGGCGGAAGCGGTAATGGGGCTCGCGGCCCTCGGCTTCGAGGCGGGCGCGCGCGTCATCGTCGAGAGCCAGCGCGGCACGGTCGTAGACCGGGGGCGCACTCCGTTTCTGCAAAGCTTTCCGCCGGGCGGCCAGCTCGCCGGGCCTCTCGTAACAGGGATAGACGCGCCCGGCCTCATTTAGCCGCTTGAACGCCGCCGCGTAGCGCTCAAGTCTCTCAGACTGGCGGACCTCATCGTCCCAGGCGATGCCGAGCCAGGTGAGATCGTCCCTGATCGCCTCGACGAAACGTTCTTCGGAGCGCTCGGCGTCTGTATCGTCGAGACGGAGTAAGAAGCGCCCCTCGCCTGCCACGAACAGCGCGTTGAGCAACGCGATGCGCGCGTTGCCCACATGCAGCCGGCCCGTCGGGCTCGGCGCGAAACGGACGACGGGTGCGCTCATTCGACACCCCGAAAGCGGTTGGTAATCGGATAGCGGCGGTCGCGCCCGAACGAGCGCCGCGTGAGCTTGACCCCGGGGGGCGCCTGGCGGCGCTTGTACTCGGCGATATCAAGCATGCGCCAGATCTTCGCCACGGTCTCCTTGGCGTGACCGCGCGCGGCGACCTCGGCGACGGGCATCTCCTCTTCGATTAGGCAGTGGAGGATATCGTCGAGCGCGTCGTAGGGCGGCAGGCTGTCCTGGTCGGTCTGCTCGTCGCGCAGCTCCGCCGAGGGTGCGCGGGTGAGGATGCGCTCGGGGATCACCCGGCCCTCAGAACCAAACCCGCCCGCGGGGCGGCGTTCGTTGCGCCAATGCGAGAGGGCGTAGACCGTGGTCTTGTAGACGTCCTTGAGCACGGAATAGCCGCCGCACATGTCGCCGTAGAGAGTAGCGTAGCCGACCGACATCTCGGATTTATTGCCCGTCGAAAGCACCATGGCACCGAATTTGTTGGACAGCGCCATGAGAGTCATGCCGCGCGCGCGGGCCTGGATATTCTCCTCGGTCTCGTCGGGCGCGCGGCTTGCGAAGAGTGGGGCCAGCATGGCGCCGTAGGCCTCCACGGCCGGGCCGATAGCAACGGAATCGAGCGGCGCGCCGATCAGGCCCGCGCATTCGGTGGCGTCGTCGATCGACATGGCGGAGGTGTGGCGCGACGCCATCATGACGCAATGGACCTTCTCAGGACCCAGCGCATCCGCGGCGACCGCCGCGCTGAGCGCGGAATCGACGCCGCCCGACATGCCGATCAACACGCCGGGAAAGCCGTTCTTGCCTACATAGTCGCGCAAGCCCAGCACCATGGCGCTATAGATCGCCTCCAGGGGCTCAGGCTGGGTCGCCGGCGGCTCAGGCGCACAGACCCAGGCGCCGCTCTCGTCCGCCGTCCAGCGGGTCACCGCCAGCGCCTCCTCGAAGGCCGGCAGCTGGCCGGCGAGCCGGCAATCGGCGTTGAGCACGAAGGACGCGCCGTCGAACACCAGCTCGTCCTGACCGCCCACCTGGTTGACGTAGAGCAGCGGCCGGTGGGTTTCGGTGACACGAGCGACCGCGAGGTTGAGGCGGGCATCGGTCTTATCGGATTCGAAGGGCGAGCCGTTGATCACGATGAAGATCTCGGCGCCGCACTCGTCGAGGCACTCGGCGATCTCGCCCGTCCACATGTCCTCGCAGATCATGACGCCGAGGCGGACACCCCGAAACGGGATCGGCCCGGGCAGCGGTCCGGCGTCAAACACCCGCTTTTCGTCAAAGACGCCGTAATTGGGCAGGTCGTGCTTGTCGCGGCGCTCGGCGATGGCGCCGCCCTCGAGCAGGAAGGCGGCGTTGTGAAGTTTCTCGCCATCGCGCCAGGGCGCGCCAAGCAGCAGCGCCGGGCCGCCATCGGCGGTATCGGCAGCGAGCCGCTCGATCGCAGCGCGCGCCGCGTCCTGGAACATGGGCTTGAGGATCAAATCCTCGGGCGGGTAGCCGGTAATCATCAGCTCGGTAAAGACCACGAGATCGGCGCCCTCGTCAGCCGCGCGGGCGCGGACATCGCGAATTTTTTCGAGGTTGGCATCGATGGCGCCGACCGTGGGATTGGTCTGGGCAAGCGCGATCGCCAAGGCGTCGGTCATGGCCGGATTACTCGGTTGAAGCGTGATCGCCGGACCCTAGGCCGCGGCCGAAACCCTGTCAATCGCCGCCGGAGTCGGCCCGTCAGGCCTTGGGATCGCGGAGCAGAAATTCGCGCCCGACCTTGACCCGGGGCTCACCGTCGTAGGCGACGATGTCGGCGACGGCATAAGTTTCGGGCCAGCCCTCGGGCAGGTAGGAGCCGGTGCCGACGACGTCGATGGGTACGTCGACGCTGGCCATGACCCGGCATTTCGCAGGACTGAAGCCGGAACTAACCACGATTTTGACGCGCTCGAAGCCCGCCCGGTCAAGTTCATCGCGCAGGTGGAAGATCGCAGCCGCGCTGACCCCGGTCCCGACCAGCCAGCGAAGCTCCTCCTCGCGCCGATAAGTGCGCACCGCGTTGGGCTGGTGGCGCCCCAATACCTCGTACGACGACGACGTATCCAAGCCCTCGACGAAGCGCCCGCCATGGGTATCGAGCCGCACACCAAGCCGACCCTCTGAGGCGACTTCGGGGAAGCGCGCGCAGACGTCGAGCGCATCGGCGATCTCGAGGCCGAAATAGTCGACCAGCACGGTCATGTCGTCACCGGGAAAGGTCTCGTGATACATCTCGGCGGCGCGCAGCGTCGAGCCGGCGTAACCGACCAGCGCGTGGGGCATGGTGCCCAGGCCGCGCTCGTTGCCGAAGTAATGGGCGGTCGCGTCGGTGGCGTTGCCGATGAAGCCCACGGCCCCGGTTTCGGCCCGGGCAGCAGCCGAGCCGACGCTGGCGGCGTAGGCCATGAATTCAGCCATGTCCGCGCCTGCGCAGTGGCGCGCATCCATGGCGATAAACGCGGCCTTGGGCAAGTCGGTGCACATGACGCAGGCGTTGTAGGCCGCAACGCAAGGCGCACCGAGGCGCTGCAGGTAGAGGGTTTCGAGGTCAACAAGCTGGTAGAGCGGGCCGGTGATGTAGACCAGCGGCTCGCCGGCGCCGACCCAGGCGCCCTCGTCGAAGCAGAGCTCGATGTCGAACGCCACGCCTCGCGCCTCGGCCACGCCGGTCAGCCACTCGACCATCAGGCGAGGTGCGAAGCGCACCGGGCGGCGCATGAAGATGGCGTAGGTCACGGTGACGTCGCCGAACCGGCCGACTATCTCGCGGGTCTTGCTGAAATAGCGGTCTGTCAGCCGGTCGATGTCGTCGGGGCTAGGCGCCATGGGTGTTATCCCAATCGGGAAGGACTGATGCGGATAAGTTCGTCGCGCGTCGCGTCGCCTACGACGCCGCGCGCGCCTGCGCGTTCTGGCCGGTGCGCTCTTTCTTGAGCGCGTCGGCGATCAGGAACGCGAGCTCGAGGGCCTGGGAGCCGTTGAGCCGCGGATCGCAATGGGTGTGGTAGCGCGCCGCCAGCGCGTCTTCGGTAATGGCCTGGGCGCCGCCGACACATTCGGTGACGTCCTGCCCGGTCATCTCGAAATGCACACCGCCGGCGTGGGTGCCCTCGGCCCGATGAACCGCGAAGAAGCCGCGCACCTCGGCCAGGATCTTGTCGAACAGGCGTGTCTTGTAGCCCGACGACGCCTTGACCGTGTTGCCGTGCATAGGATCGCAGGCCCACACGACCTTGCGCCCCTCGGCCTTGACCGCGCGGACCAGCGGCGGCAGCATCTCTTCGACCTTCTCCGCCCCAAATCGGCAAATCACCGTGAGACGGCCTGCTTCGTTGTCGGGATCGAGGATATCGATCAAGCGAAGCAGCTCGTTGGGCTTCATGCTCGGTCCGGCCTTCATGCCCACCGGGTTGCCGATGCCGCGCAGGAACTCGATATGGGCGCCGTCGGTCTGGCGCGTACGATCGCCCACCCAAAGCATGTGGGCGGAGCAGTCGTACCAGTCACCGGTGGTGGAATCGACACGGGTCAAAGCCTCTTCATACTGCAACAGCAGCGCTTCATGGCAGGTATGGAACTCGGTCTCGCGGATCTGCGGCGTGGTCTCGGAATTAAGCCCGCAGGCGGCCATGAAGCTCAAGGTCTCCGACAGCCGGTTGGCAAGATCTTCGTACTGCGCGCCCTGAGCGCTGCGCGCGACGAAGCCGAGATTCCAGCGGTGCACTTCATGGAGGTCGGCATAGCCGCCCTGGGAGAAGGCGCGCAGCAGGTTGAGCGTAGCCGCGGATTGACCGTAGCCGCGCAACAGACGCGTGGGATTGGGCTCGCGCGCCTCTGCGGTAAAATCCATCGCGTTGACCATGTCGCCGCGATAGGACGGCAATGAGATACCGTCCCGCTCCTCCATATCGCCGGAGCGGGGCTTGGCGAACTGGCCGGCGAGCCGGCCCACCTTCACCACCGGGCAGGCCGCTCCGAAGGTCAGCACGATGGCCATTTGGAGCAGCACCCGGAAGGTATCGCGAATGTTATCGGCGTGGAATTCGGCGAAGCTCTCGGCGCAATCGCCGCCCTGGAGCAGGAAAGCGCGGCCCTCGGCAACCTCGGCAAGTCGCGCGCGCAGGCGACGCGCTTCGCCCGCGAAGACGAGAGGGGGCGAGCCGCGCAGCTCGGTCTCGGCAGCGGCGAGCGCCTGTGCAGGCCACTCGGGCTGCTGCAGTATCGGGCGCGCACGCCAGCTGTCCGGGTTCCAAGCCCCCGGGGAGGATTTGGATTTTTTTGACATGGCGATTGGATATACGCGCAAACCGCCGAATTTTCCAGCCTATTCCGCGGCTTGTGCCACCGGCTCATAAAGGGTCACGAACTCTTCCGCCGAGGTCGGGTGGACCGCCATGGTGGCATCGAACTGGGCCTTGGTCACCCCCGCCTTGACACAGATGCCGAAGATCTGGGCGATCTCGCCCGAGCTCGGGCCCAGCATGTGGCAACCGACGACCCGGTCGCTCTCGGGCTCGACGATCAGCTTCATTAGGGTTTTTTCGTCGCGCTTCGTGATGGTGTGCTTGAGCGGACGGAAGCGGGTTTGGAAAATTTTCACGTCGCCGTATTCCGCCCGGGCCTCGGCCTCGGTCATGCCCACGGTGCCCATCTCGGGCTGAGTGAACACGGCGGTGGGCACGTCACGGTGATCGGGCGCCTGGGGATTGTCGTTGTAGAGGGTCTCGGCCAGGCAGCGGCCTTCGTGAACCGCCACGGGCGTCAGGTTAACCCGGTCGGTGCAGTCGCCGATGGCATAGATGTTCTCGACGTTGGTCCGCGACCACTGGTCGACCACGACCGCGCCCTTCTTGTTAAGCTCGATGCCGGCCTCGGCGAGGCCGATGCCATGGGTGTTGGGCGCCCGCCCGGTCGCGTACATGACCTGATCGGCCTTGAGCGTCTCGCCCTGGGTGGTGTGGGCAATCAGCCGGTCGCCGGATTTTTCGATCGCCCCGACATTGTCCTTGAAGCGAATATCGACGCCGTTATTGCGCATCTCTTCGGCAAGGCAATTGCGCAGATCGTCGTCGAAGCCACGCAGGAACATCTCGCCGCGGTAAAGCTGCGTAGTTTCGACGCCCAGGCCGTTGAAAATTCCGGCGAACTCGCAGGCGATATAGCCGCCGCCCACGATGACGACCTTGCCCGGCTTCTCGTCGAGCAGGAACGCCTCGTTCGAGGTGATGGCGTGCTCGATGCCTGGAATCTCCGGCACGGTGGGCCAGCCGCCCGTCGCGATCCAGATGGTCTTGGCGGTGTAGGTCTTATCACCGACCCGCACGGTGTGGGGATCGACGAGTTCGCCATGCTCGGGCAGATAGGTAACGTTCGATCCCTCGAGCAGACCATCATAGATGCCGTTCAAGCGATCGAGCTCGGCGTTTATGTTAGTCATCATGGTGGCCCAGTCGTGCCGGGTCTCGCCCACCGTCCAGCCGTAATTGGCGGCATCGGCGAATTCCTCGTGGAAATGCGAGGCGTAGACCATCATTTTCTTGGGCACGCAGCCGCGGTTTACGCAGGTGCCGCCGATACGGCTCTCCTCGCAAATCGCGACGCGCGCGCCGTAAGAGCCCGCGCGCCGGCCGCCGGCGACGCCGCCCGAGCCCGCACCAAAAACAAAAAGATCGAAGTCGTAACTGGCCACGGGTTTCCCTTTTTTTGGTCTTATTGAAGCCGCCAGGACTGTGCGCCGTGGCCAATAGCCGGGGGCTTATGATACTTGCTAGTTACTCCTCTTCATACTTCCAAAAGCATAAATCAGCTATCGAGCCCGCCGACGCAGTGGTATTTGACCTCGAGGAACTCGTCGATGCCGTGATGGCTGCCCTCGCGGCCGATGCCGGATTCCTTCATGCCGCCGAACGGGGCCTCGGGCGCTGAGATGATGCCTACATTGACGCCGATGATGCCGTATTCAAGCGCTTCGGCAACCCTCCAGACCTTGCCGATGTCGCGGCTGTAGAAATAGGCCGCGAGACCGAACTCGGTGTCGTTGGCGAGCCGGATCGCCTCGTCTTCGTCCTCAAAACGGAAGAGCGGCGCGACGGGGCCGAAGGTTTCCTCGCGCGCGACCTTCATCTGGGTATCGACCCCGGTGAGCACGGTGGGCTCGAAGAAGGTACCGCCGAGAGCGTGACGTTTGCCGCCGGTGGCGACCTTGGCACCCTTCGAGACCGCATCCTCGATATGCTCCTCGACCTTTTCGACGCCCGCCATGTCGATCATCGGCCCCTGCTCGGAGCCGCCCTCGAGGCCGGGCGCTACCTTGAGCTTCGCCGCCGCCTTGGCGAAGGCGGTAGCGAACTTGTCGTAGACGCCATCCTGGACGAGAAAACGGTTCGCACAGACGCAGGTCTGGCCCGCGTTGCGGTATTTCGACTGCATTGCGCCGACGATGGCAGCGTCGATGTCGGCATCGTCGAACACGATGAAGGGCGCGTTGCCGCCCAGCTCCATCGAGACCTTCTTGACGGTGCTCGCGCATTGCTCGATCAGCTTTTTACCGACCTCGGTCGAGCCGGTGAAGGTCAGTTTGCGCACGATGGGGTTCGAGGTAAGCTCGCCGCCAATGGCGCCGGACGCACCGGTCACAACGGAGATGAGGCCCGCGGGAACCCCGGCACGCTCGGCCAGCTCGCACAGCGCCAGCGC
This sequence comes from Alphaproteobacteria bacterium, assembly GCA_963694715.1. Classification (GTDB taxonomy): domain Bacteria; phylum Pseudomonadota; class Alphaproteobacteria; order UBA828; family JAPUJA01; genus CAVOEB01. Next base: position 7,519 of record CAVOEB010000002.1, read on the forward strand.
CGAATAGGGTGTCGCAGTCGCGGGCTTGATGACCATCGGACAGCCCGCCGCCAGCGCGGGGCCCGCCTTGCGGGTGATCATGGCGGTCGGGAAATTCCACGGCGTGATCGCCGCGGTCACGCCGATGGGCTCCTTGGTCACGATGATGCGCCGGTCGGACAGGGCTGCGGGAATGGTCTCGCCGTAAACACGGCGCGCCTCTTCGGAGAACCAGTCGAGAAAGCCCGCGGCATAGGCAATCTCGCCCTTGGCCTCGGCGAGCGGCTTGCCCTGCTCGGCGGTCATGATAACGGCGAGGTCTTCCTGGTTTGCCATCATCAGCTCGTACCAGTTGCGCAATATGACGCTGCGCTCCTTGGCCGAATTGGCGCGCCATGCCGGATAGGCCGCGCTGGCCGCCTCGATCGCGCGGCGGGTCTCGGCGGCGCCCATCTTGGGCACCGTACCCAGGACCGATCCGTCGGCCGGGTTTGTGACCTCGATGGTTTCGCCGGAATCGGCATCCTGCCATTCGCCGCCGATATAGCATTGCTGGCGAAACAGGCCCGAATCCTTCAGGTTCAGCGCGCTCATGATGCTTTCTCCCCTTCCAAATAGCGTGACGGGCGCGCACCGCGCGCCTCCGTGTTTCCAATCGTTATCGCGTGCAGCGGGCTCAGCTGTCGAGCAACTCGCTGATCTTGGTACCCTCCCAGCCCTCGTTGCGCCGTGTCCAGTAGCTGTTGTGCAACTGGCTGGTGATCATGCCCGGCGCCCCGTTGCCCAGCGGCTTGTCGTCGATCGCCGTGACCGGCAGGACGCCGCCGGCAGACGAGGTCGCGAACGCTTCGTCGGCGTTACGCAGCTCGTCGGGATGGACCTTGCGGACCTCACAGGGAATGCCCTCGATCTCGCACAACTCGAGGGCGGTTCGGCGCGAAATGCCAAGCAGACAGTTTGCGTTGGGCGTCGCCGCCACGCCGTCCTTGACGACGAAGATGTTGAAGCCCGGCCCTTCCGAGAGATTGCCGTCGGGACCGCACAGCACCGCGTCGTCGCGGCCCGCCTCGTAGGCCTCGTACTGGCTCTGGATGAGATCGGCCCAGTGAAAATTCTTGTAGCGGGTGTCCACCGCCTTGCTCGAAATCCGCTCGATGCTCGACATGTGAATATTGACGCCCGCCTTGCTCTTCTCTTCACCCCACAGCCAGATATAGGGGCTGACGTAACAGGTGAACTGGTTCTCGCAAAGCCGGGGATCGCGCGTGCCCTCGGGGTACTGGCCGCGGGTGACGTGCATATGGATGAAGCCCGCGTCTTCGCATTCGGCGCGGCGCGTGCATTCGGCCAGCAGCTTTGCGGTCTCCTCGTCGGAATAGGGGTTTTTCAGGCGGAACCCGCCGCACGACGCGCCGAAGCGCTCGAGATGCTCATCGAGCCTGAAAATCCAACCTTTCCAAGAAGTTGTGACGTCGTAAACGACGTCGGAGTGGAGGAATCCCGTGTCGAAGATAGAAATCTTGGCGTCTTCGAGAGAAACGAATTTGCCGCCGATGAACGCGCAGCCCATTGACATCCGAGCATCTCCCTTTCCGATAACCGCCATGCAGTCTGTTGCGCTAATCTGAGGCCACGGTAGTCCACCGGCCGGGCCCTGACAAGCTCGCGCCGAGCGGCCCGAAGGTCAGCTGAGCGCGGCCTCGAAATCAGCGATCAGCTCGGCGGCATCCTCGAGCCCGACGGAGCAGCGCACGAGGCCCGGGGTGATGCCCAGGGCCACGCGCTCGGCCTCCGGGACCAGCGCGTGCGAGGTGCGCACGGGAAGTGTTACGAGGGTTTCCGGGCCGCCCAGGCTGGGTGCGACGACGGGGATATCGAGCGCGGCGAGTAGCCGCTCAGCCGCCGACTCGCCGGCCGCCATCTCGAACGCCAGCATCGCACCGAAACCGTCGAGCAGCGCGGCGGCGCGGGCATGATCGGGGTGGCTTTTCAGGCCGGGGTAACTGACCCGGGAAACCGCAGGGTGGGCCTCAAGCGCGCGAGCCAGCGCAAGCGCGCTGGCTTCCTGCTGACGCAGGCGCAGTGCCAGCGTGGTCAGGCCGCGACGGACCAGGAAGCAGGCGTGGGGGTCGAGCGAGCCGCCCAGGCTCCACTGGGTGGCGCGCACCGTCTCGACCAGATCGGTGCGCCCGATCACGGCGCCCGCGACGACGTCGGAATGGCCGTTGAGGTATTTCGTGGCGCTGTGGACCGAGAGGTCGTAGCCCGCCTCGGGGGGCCGGAAATTCGCCGGCGTGGCAAAGGTGTTGTCGATCACCGAGACCAGACCGTGGGTTTTGGCGAACTCAACGATACGGGGATGATCGGGAACCCGGACCAGGGGGTTGGTGACGGTCTCGACATAGACTAGGCGGGTCTCGGGCGTGACGCGATCGGACCAGCCGTCGATGTCCTCGGCAGAGACCGGCGTGTTCGTAACCCCGTAGCGGGCAAGCAGGCCGTTGAGCAGGTCGTAGGTGCCGCCGTAGAGGCTGTCGAGTACCAGCATGTGATCGCCGGGCGAGACCAGAGACATCAGGGTGGTCGAAATCGCCGCCATGCCGCTTGAGGTGACCAACGCCGCCTCGGCGCCTTCGAGGGAGGCCAGGGCCTCGCCGAGCGCGAGCTGGTTGGGCGTATTGTTGTAGCGGATATAGCGCGTGCCGCGCGGATCGCCGACCCCGGTGGATTCGAACGTCGCGGTCTGAAAGATCGGCGTGATGACCGCGCCGTCGACACGCGGCTCAGGGGTGCCGCCATGAACGAGCTTGGTGGCGAAGGCCTTGGGTGGCTTCTTCACGGAGGCGTCTCCTTACGAATTTGTCCGGTCGGGCCGGTCAGGCGCCGAGGACGGCTGCGTGGTGGCGCAGGTGATTCTCAATGAAACTGCTGATGAAATAATAGCTGTGGTCGTAGCCGTCCTGCAAGCGAAGCTCGAGCTTCTGGCCGCCTGCCTTGCACGCTGCGAGGAACGCGTCGGGCAGAAGCAGGCTGTCCTTGAACTCGTCGCCCGAGCCCTGATCGACGAGGAAGGTCAGATCGTCGCGCGCCGCGCCGAGTACCAACTCACAGGCGTCATAGGCGCGCCACGCGGCCTCGTCCGGGCCCAGATAACCGGCGAACGCCTTTTGCCCGACCTCACAGCGGGTCGGGTTGCAGATCGGCGCAAAGGCCGAGCAGGAGCGGTAGAGATCGGGATTGCGCAGCGCGGCGACCAGCGCGCCGTGACCACCCATGGAATGGCCGAAGATGCCTTGGCGCTCTTCGTCGGCCGGAAAGTGCTCGGTGATGTAGGCGGGCAATTCCTGGGTGACGTAGGAGTACATCTGGTAATGGGCCGACCAGGGCGCTTGCGTCGCATCGCAATAAAACCCCGCGCCGGAGCCGAAATTCCACGCCTCGTCCTCGCCCGCGATGCCGGTGCCACGCGGGCTGGTGTCGGGGGCAACGATCATCAGGCCGAGCTCGGCCGCGACGCGCTGGGCACCCGCCTTGATCGTGAAGTTCTCCTCGGTGCAGGTCAGCCCGGAGAGGTAAGTGAGCACGGGCACGGGGCCCTGCTCGGCCTGGGGCGGGTGAAACACGGAAAATCGCATCTCGCCGGCGCAAGCGTCGGAGACGTGGCTGTAAAAGCGGGTCGCGCCGCCGAAATGGCGGTGCTCCTCGCGCAAAACGGGTGCGGCACTCATCTAGAACGTAATAACGCTGCGGATCGACGTACCTTCGTGCATCAGGTCGAAGGCGTCGTTGATCTTTTCCAGCGGCAGGACGTGGGTGATGAGGTCGTCGATGTTGATCTTGCCGTCCATGTACCAGTCGACGATCTTGGGCACGTCGGTGCGCCCCTTGGCGCCGCCAAACGCGGTGCCCCGCCAGCTCCGGCCCGTAACGAGCTGGAACGGGCGGGTGCTGATCTCCTGGCCCGCGCCAGCAACACCGATGATGACGCTCTCGCCCCAGCCCTTGTGGGCGCATTCGAGCGCCTGGCGCATGGTCGTGGTGTTGCCGATGCACTCGAAGCTGTAATCCGCGCCGCCCTTGGTGACGTCGACCAGATAGGGCACGAGATCGCCCTCGACCTCGGCCGGGTTGACGAAGTGGGTCATGCCGAATTTTTCGCCGAGCGCCTTGCGCGCCGGGTTGAGGTCGACGCCGACAATGATATCGGCACCGACCAGGCGCAGGCCCTGGATGACGTTGAGCCCGATGCCACCCAGCCCGAAGACGACGCAATTAGCACCCGGTTCAACCTTCGCGGTGTTGATGACCGCGCCGATCCCCGTGGTCACGCCGCAGCCGATGTAGCAGATCTTTTCGAAGGGTGCGTCTTTGCGCACCTTGGCAACGGCGATCTCGGGCAGCACCGTGTGGTTGGCGAAGGTCGAGGTGCCCATGTAATGGAACAGCCTATCCTTGCCGATCGAGAAACGGCTGGTGCCGTCGGGCATGACGCCCTGGCCCTGGGTGGTGCGGATCGCCTGGCAGAGGTTGGTCTTGCCCGAGGTGCAGTATTCGCACTGGCGGCATTCCGGGGTGTAGAGCGGGATCACATGATCGCCCTTGGCGACGCTGGTGACGCCCGCGCCGACATCGACCACGACGCCCGCGCCCTCATGGCCGAGAACCGCAGGAAACAGCCCCTCGGGATCGGCGCCGGAACGAGTGAACTCGTCGGTGTGGCAGACCCCGGTGGCCTTTATTTCGACAAGGACCTCGCCGGCTTTCGGCCCGTCGAGCTGCACCGCCTCGACGGAAAGCGGCTTGCCCGCTTCGAACGCGACTGCGGCTTTGGTTTCCATGTCGTCTCCCCCTCGGCTGACCTGGTTTGGCTGGCCCCGACTATAGCCGCGCAGGACGGGTCCATCCAAGCCCCAAGACGGGGCCGGCACCGATTATTCAAGGCGGAAGACGACCGGGACATCGACCACCGCCTGAACGGGCTGCCCGGCCACAAGCGCCGGTGCGAAACGCCAGCGACGGACTGCGTCGAGCGCGGCCTCGTCGAGCAGGGCGTAACCGCTGCTGGTACGCAGCTCGACGGCGACGGGCGCACCATCGGCGAGCACCGTCACTGCGAGCAGGGCCTCGCCTTCCTGACCGCGCCGGCGCGCGAGACGCGGATAATCGGGCCACGGGTTGTCGAGCCCCGGAAGATCAAACAGCGGCGCGCGGTCCACGCCCGGCCCTGCGACGGCGGGCGCCGCACCGGGCTCCGCGTTAGCCACTCTCGGGGGGGCTTCGCTCGTGGTGCTCGCCGCCGTCTCGACGGCCTGTCCCAGTACGGATGAGGCAGAGGCCTCAACCAATTGCACCGAGGGTATGGCAACGGGACGAGTAGTGACTGGGGCGGCGCGCGCGGCAGCCAGTGCAGGCTTTGCCGTGAGCGTCAGCAGGGCGAGCGCGGCCAGGGTAGCTGTCGGGATTTCGGGCTCGGCGAGTTCGGGCTCGGATTCCAGTGGCGGCCCGGCGGTGGGCTCGATGGCGGCGAGCTCGGCGACGTGTGCGATCTCTAAGGCCGGCCCAACAACCGGTTCCGGTTCGGGGCGTACTATCGACGCTTCAACGACGACGGGCTGGGCCGCAGGTGGTTCGATGACCGTCTCGACGGGGCTGACCTCGGCGGGGTTGGCGTTCTGCATCGCCGGTGGCGTTGCCGTCGCGGGCGTATCGGCAGCGGCTTGCGGCGCGGCGCCGACGATCTCGACCACGAGGGCGGCGCCCTCCCCCGCCGCGTCGCGCGGCCCCGCGGCCGGCCACAGCAGAACCGCCGCGACGGCGGCATGGACCAGCAGGGAAATAGCGAGTGCTATTAGCATGACGCGCACGCGCCAACGCCGGGGCGAGGCCGCCTCGGCGACGATCCGGGGGCCGACGGCGAGCGTGGTCATGGCGCAGTTTCCGGCCGCTCGGGAGCGAGACAGCGCCAGGGCAGGACATAGCCCTGGCCGTCGACCTCACCGCGCAAGGCAGCGATGCCGTAGGTCTCGCGCAAATTCTCTTCGGAGAGCACGGCCATGGGCGCCCCTTCGGCAACCGCATGGCCGTCGTTGAGCAACACGAGACGGTGGCAAAAACGGGCAGCCAGGGCGAGGTCGTGAAGCACAACCAGCACGCCGCCGCCCTTGGCCGCAACGCCGGCGATCAACTCCATGACCCGAAGCTGGTGGTAGGGATCGAGCGCGGTGACGGGCTCATCCGCCAGGAGCAGGCGCGGTTCGACCGCGAGCGCCCGGGCGATCAGGACGCGCATGCGCTCGCCGTCGGACAGCTCGGTTACCGGCCGCGCGGCAAACGCGGTGACGTCCGCCTCGCTCATGGCGCGCGCGATCGCCTCGCGGTCCGTCCGCGCCGGGCGCTGCCACGGGCCGAGATGGGGCAGGCGGCCCAGCGCCACGACGCGCTCGACGGCAAGCGGCCAATGCACGCCAGCGCCCTGCGCGAGATAGGCAACCTCGCGCGCCAACGCCCGGCGCCGACCGCGAGCCGGAGGCGCGCCGACGATCTCAAGCCGCGTGAACGTCGCCGGCACGAGCCCAGCCGACGCCTTGAGCAAGGAGGTCTTGCCCGCGCCGTTGGGTCCGATCAGGCCGACCACCTCGCCCGGCCTGACGTCGAGATCGACGGCGTCGAGCACGGTGTGCTCGCCGTAGCGGACGATCAGTGCGCGGGCGGTGAGCAGGCTCATAGCACCTCCCGGCGAACCTTGACGACGAGCCAGAGGAAGAACGGCGCGCCTACCAGGGCGGTAAAGACGCCGAGCCGAAGCTCGGGCCCGGTTGAGACCAGACGCACGGCGATGTCTGCGGCCAGGGTCAGCGACGCGCCGCCGAGCGCACTCGCGGGCAACAACACGCCCGGCCGGTGGCCGACCAACGGGCGTAGGATGTGGGGCACGACCAACCCGATAAAGCCGATACTGCCCGCCACCGACACGGCTGCGCCGACGGCGAGAGCGACGCCGAGTACGAGACGCAGCCGCAGCCGCTTGAGATCGACGCCGAGCGTGCGCGCGGTCTCTTCGCCTAACGACAGGGCCTCAAGAGGCCGGCCCAACCCGGCTAATAAGATCCAGCCCACCACCATGAAGGGGGCGGCGAGCTGGACATGCTCGAAGCTGCGGTCGGCCAGCGAGCCGAGCAGCCAGAACAGGATCTCCATCGCCGCGTAGGGATTGGGCGCGAGGCTGAGCGCCAGAGAAGTGAGCGCGGCGGCGAGGCTGTTGATGGCGATGCCCGCCAGGATCAGTGACAACCCACTGCTGCCGCGGCCCGCGAGCAGGTGGATCAGTACCACCGAGACGAGCGCGCCGGCCATGCCGCCGAGCGGCAAGGCGAGGGGAAAGGCGGCGGCGAACCCGAAATAAAACATCACCACGGCGCCCAGCGCCGCCGAACCAGAAACTCCGATCAGCGAGGGCTCGGCCAGCGGATTGCGCAACAGGCCCTGGAGCGCCGCGCCGGCCAGCCCCAGGGTGGCGCCGATCATGGTGGCGAGGATCGCCCGGGGCAGGCGGATTTCCTGCAGGATCAGCGCCAGGACCGAGCCGTTGTCGGCAAACAGGTGGCCGTAGGATTCGATCAGCGGGATCGGCGCGCGGCCGACCCCGAGCGAAAGCAAGAAGAGGACCAGAACGAGCAAACTGAGGCCGGCGAACAGCCAGCCGTCGCTCCGCCCGGCGAGGCGGCCCGATGCGCTCGCCGCGGGGCCGCTCACGGCGCTTCTCCATCATTGACATCGAGCGCCGCGCGCGCCGCGTCGGCCAGAAACGCCACCGCCTCGGCGAGAAACTCGCCGCCGCAGATCCACAACCGCGAGGGCACGAACAGCGTGGGGCGCTGGGCGATCGCATGCTGGAGCGCGGGATGGCGCAACAGGGTCTGGCCGAGCGACGCGGCGCCGGGCCAGTAACGCTCCATGAGCAGGACGTCGGGGTCGGCCGCGAGCAGACGCTCGAGCGAGAGGTAGCCGCCCACGCCTAGTCCGACCCGGGGGGCGAGGTTGATCAACCCCGCCTGACCGAGCAGGTCGTCGATTAGGGACGGTGCGCCGATGGTATGGCCGTTGGTCTGATAGACGGCAGCCACGGGGCGCCAGGCGCCCACGGGCGGGGCCAGAGCGGCGAGCCGGGCGTCGAGCGCGGCAAGCAGCGCCTCCGCCCGCACCGCTTCGCCGATCGCGGCTCCGACCTCGCGGATCTGCTCGCGCACGTCGGCAAGACTTTGGGCAACGGGCAGCTCGAGCACCGGAACGTCCAAGCGGCGCAGCAGGTTGACAGTGGCGCGGGTACTCATCGTGCCCGCCAGGACCAGATCGGGATGGAGCAGCAGCACCTCGTCGGCGCTGCCGCGCACGACCGGGAAGCGCTCGGCTTCGGCCGCGTGGTAGGAAAGATAGGGATCGCGCGCCACGAAGCTAAGGGCCGCGATGTGTTCGGGCTCAGCCAGCTCGAGCAGGATTTGGTCGGCGCAAAGGTTGAGGGAGACGATGCGCTCGGACTTGGCAACTGCCGACTCCGCCAACAGGAGCAGCAGCAGTACCAGCGCCAGAATCACGGTTGCAAAACGCATCGTCCCCCCTCCCTTCTCCCGCAGCGCTAGAAGTCGAACCCGACGCCGAACAGACCGGCGATGCCCGGGCGGGCGAATCCGTCGGCGATTTCGTAGTCGCGATCAAACAGGTTTTCCACCCGGCCCTGCAGGTGCACGCCGTCACCCAAATCGTAGGCTGCCGCAACATCGACGACCGTGTAGCTCGCCATGCGCACGCCGCCCACATCTACGGTCGAGCCCGTGTGTAGGGTTGCGAAATTGACGGTCAGGAGATCGAGCGGATACCAGGTCAGATTGACCGACGCCTTGTGCTTTGGCCGGCGCAGCAAATCCTCGTTGATCGACGAATCGAACGCGCGGGTAAAGGTGTAGTCGAGAGCAACCAGAACCTCGGGCAACGGCTGCACCTCGATAAAGGTTTCGATCCCGCGGGTTTTCGCCTCGTCGACGTTGCGGGTGGTAAACAGACCGGCTCCGGCGTCGAACACGAAGCCATCGATCAACTCGTCGATGTCGTTCTCGAAATAGGTCGCGCCCAACACCAGGCGTCCTGCAAGCAGCTCCTGCTCGACCCCCGCATCCCAGCCGAAGCTCTTCTCCGGCACGAGATCGGCATTACCGAAAAACAGTCCGCTCACGCCGCCGAACAGATCGACCAGCGACGGAGCCTTGAAGCCGGTGCCGACGCTGGCGCGAAATGTCGTCGCCGTCTCGAGATGGCGATAGCCAAGACTCGCGCCGTAGGTGGTTTCGGATTCGAAGTCCCGGTTGTTGTCGCCGCGCACGCCAAGCGTGCCGAATACGCGCTTCGCAAACTCGAATTGGTACTCGGCGAAGGCACTATAGGTGCGCGACTGATCGGCAAAATTGAAGAATGCGCCGCCTCCGCTCTCGCCCTGTTCACGGCGGGCCTCAAGCCCAAGCACCAGCGTGCCGAGTGGGGCAATCTGGAAATCGTTGAGCAGGGCCGCCTCCATGACCGTCCCGTCGAAGATCGAGCGGCTGGTCTCGCCGACCCCCGATTCGGGGGGATTGTCGTTCTGGAAATCCTGATCGTTGAACCCGCCCGTCAACCGGGCACCCCAGAGATCGTCAACGAGGTCGGCCTTAACGTCGAGCTGAGCCAGACGGATCGTTCTAGAATCTTCGGCGTTCACATCGTCCGCCCCGAAGCTATCGATTTCGGTGACAGCCCTGACATACTGGCCGTAGAGGTCGACCGTCACGCTCTCAGTCGGTGAAAAACCCAAGGCGATAGACGCGACATCGTTGCGGAAGCCGTCGTTCTCGGGGTTGCCCTCATCGTCGGGTGCGATCGAGACGCCATCGGTCCTGAGCTTCGCCAGATTGAGCTGCATGGTCACCGGCCCGGCATCGCCTCCCAGCCCCCAACGGCCCGAGACGGTCCGAAAGCTTCCGGCTTCAACGTGAGCGGAACCGGTGATAGGTCCGCTGACCCGTTTGGTGATAACGTTAATCACCCCGCCGATGGCGTCGGAGCCGTACAATACGCTGCGCGGACCCCGGACGATTTCGATGCGCGCGATATTATCTACCAACAAAGATTGCGGATCGAACACTCCGCCCGATCCAGCCGGATCACCGGCCCGCCGGCCGTTGACGAGAAAGAGCACGTGATTCGACTCGGTGCCGCGCATGAAGATTGAGGTCGCCGTTCCAGCACCGCCCAACTGGACGAGATTGAGCCCGGGTACGCTTCGCAAAGCGTCGTTGACGGAGCGGTGCTGACGCTCCTCAATTTCCTCAGCCGTTATAATCGTGATGGAACTCGCGACGCTCGTCGCCGGGGTGGGCAGGCTGGTCGCGGTAACGACGACGGGAGACGTCGTCCGGGTTGCCGGCTCCGGGTCTGCGGCACCGACGGTCGAGCTGATCGAAAGGGCGGCAAGAAGCGACGCACCGGCCGCGACAGCGAGGCGACGAGAGGGCAACGATCGAATAGAACGTGGTGATTCGGGCATGGCTGACTCCGTTGGGAAACGTGGAATCCGCTGACGCCGGACGAGAGACGGGGATCGCCCGGGTAACAACCGAGCAAAGCGCGGCACCCGGACGGATGATGAGACGATCGAGCTACGGAACTTGTGAGCGGCCACCCCGAACATCCCTACACGGCAACAGCAGTTCCCTGCGTCACCACATACGGATTAACCGTCCCGTCGGGAGTCCCCACCCAACGGGTATGCGACGCTATCCGACGGCAGGTCTCCTGGCTTGCGGGTCACCGCCCGACACCCGGCCTTCCCAGTTTCCCAGTGGCACACGAGGGGTGCGGACTCGCCGCTGACAGTTGCGGGGGCAGCCACGTTTCGGTCTCAATCCGACCGCACCGTGTTCCCTTTTCAGCCCGCAGAAGCGGGCACCGTCGCTATAAGGACTATAGGCCAAAAAAAGCGGCGGAGTAATCTCATTTGCTCCGCCGCCTCGTTTCCGGGGCGCACAACCGTGCGCCCGTTAGCGCGCTTACATCGCGTGCAAGCGCTCCTTTTTCGGATCGACGAAGGGGATCGGCACCACGGTGGCCGAACAGCTGACGGTCTCGCCCTTGATCTCGACCGCAGTGCCGGTCGCGGCGTGGGCCGGAGCGACATGGCACATGGCGATCGACTTGCCGAGCGCACGGGAGAAGGCGGGGCTGTTAACAACGCCGACCTTCTCGCCGCCGACCATGACGACGGCGCCGATATCGACGGCACCGTCGTGCTGCGCCTCGATCCCGCAGGTCACGACCTTTTCCTTGCCTTCAAGCTCGAACAGCGCCTTGCGGCCACGGAAATCACCCTTCTTGCGCGAGACGGCCCAGGCACAGGCGCATTCCCACGGCGTATGGTCGGGCGTCGCATCGCCGCCGTAGAACAGCAACGCGCTCTCGACGTGGAGGACGTCGATGCCGCCAAAGCTGATCGGCAGCAAGCCCATGGGCTTGCCGTTCTCGAAGATCTGGTTGTAGACGTCGACCGCGTTGGCCGCGTTCACCATCACCTCGTAGCCCCGCTCGCCGGAGAACCCGGTGCGCGAAATGCGGACGTCCACGCCATAAATTTTGGTGCTCATCTGGTGACAGAACGCTAGCTCGGCGATAGAATCCGCGGCATCCGCGCCTAGCAGATCGACCGACTTCGGCCCCTGCACGGAGAGCATGTGCAGATCGTCGTCGAGTTCAACAGCAGCATCCTTGCCGGCCGCGGACTCGTTCACCCGCTCGACGCCCTCACCCCCGCCATGGACCACGAGGTAGTGGTTTTCGGCCAGGTTGTAGATATAGGCATCGTCGCAGAAATGCCCGTTGCCCAGAAGGACGGGCGTGTAAGCCGACTTGCCGACGTAGATCTTGCTCATGTCGCGGGTGGCGAGATGATCGACCACCGCCAGGGCGTCGGGCCCACGGACATGAAGTTTCTTGAGCGCGGAGGTGTCCCACATGCCGACGCCGTTGCGCACTGCGTCCCGCTCGTCCTGAGAGTCGGTGGGGAAAGTGAAAGGAACATCCATGTCGTTCCATTCGCCCATTTCCGCGCCCAGTTCGCGCAAGCGTGCGTCGAGCGCCGATACCCGTTTGGCCATAATCAAACTCCCTTTCTGTACTCGTTCAGCCGTCACATTCAGCCGTTTGGCTCTAGCTCAGCTTCGGCATATTTTCCTGACCCCAGATCTGACGCTCACGAATGTAGGGCATCGGACGCTGAGGATTGGGGGACTCGAACTCGCGGGCGATCCGGTGGCCCTCGAACACCGCGTCCGCGATGTAGCGCGGTGCGTAGGCGTCGCCCGAGAGATAGATCGCCTGGATCTCGTTTTCCTCCCACTCGGCCTTGCGGGCCTTAAGCTCGCGGAACAGGCCATCATTGGAGAGCCGCGCCGTACACAGCACGACGGTATCGACCATGAGATCCTCATGTTCGGTGCCCTGGGTGCGGGGCAGTTCGCCGACCCGCGGCTCGGTGGTGCGCCGATAGCCGTCACGCGAGAGATCGTAGGCCCGCACGCGAACCTCGTTGCCGACTTCGATCTCCTCGACCCAGTGACCGGTCATTTCCTTGATCTTCTTTTCGTGCAGCATGCGGTGCAGGTTCGGCCCCTCGAGGGTGAACTCGGTGTAGGGCGCAACCTCACCCAACTGGGTGATAATGGTCACGTCCTTGCCCTGGTCCTTGAGAAACTCGGCCATGCCGACACCGGTGAAATAGCCATCGGCATCGAGCACCACGACCCGGTCGCCCACTTCCTTGCCCGCCATGACCTGCTCGGGCGTGCAGAACTGCGCCTGCGAGGAATCAACGTTGGCGATGGTCTCGTGGTCGACGCAGTTGTGGCCGTTGCCGGCCCAGTAAGATCCGGTCGCAATGACGACCTTGTCCGCGCCGTAGCCCAGCACGTCGTCGGTCGACAGACGCGTCTTTGTGTGGACCTCGACATTCTTCAACTTGTCGAGCTGGAGCTCGCGGTAGGTCACGATGCGGCCCCACTCGGAGAGGCCGGGATAGCGCTGAATTTCCTTCATGGAGCCGCCGACCTCGGCGTCGGCCTCGACGAGATGAACCTCGAAACCGCGCATGCCGAGCACCCGCGCGCATTCCAGACCCGAAGGTCCGGCCCCGACGACGAGCACCGACGCCTCCTCAGGCGCCTTCTCGAACTTCTCGGGATGCCAGCCGCGGCGGTATTCTTCCATCGCGGTGGCGTTCTGGGTGCAGATCAGCGGCGGACCGCCGATCTCCCAACGCGAGATGCACATGTTGCAACCGATGCATTCGCAGATGTCTTCGGGCCTGCCTTCCTCAATCTTCGTGGGCAGGAAGGGGTCGGCGATCGAGGGCCGCGCCGCACCGATGATATCGGCCTGGCCCGACTTGATGATCTCGACCATGTCGTCGGGGCTCGTGACACGCCCGACGGTGAGGACCGGCACGTTGGCCACGTCCTTGACGCCCTTGACCCATGGTCGCTGGTGGTTCGCCTTGTAGAAACGCGACGGCCCCGCATCCTCGCCCCACTCGGCGATGTCGGAAATATTGACGTCCCACAGATCGGTCAACCCCTCGCGGGTGACGAGCTCGACGAACTTCATGCCGTCCTCGCCCATTTCGACACCAGCCGAACCGATGATGGTGTCGATGGCGAAGCGGGTGACGACGCCACAGTTCGCACCGACGGCGGTCTTCACGCCCTCAAGGCATTCCATCCAAAAGCGGGCGCGGTTCTCGATGTTGCCGCCATACTTGTCGGTGCGCTTGTTGTAGTACGTGGAGAGAAACTGCAGTGGCAGATAGCTGTGCGAGCCGTAAACGTAGATCAGATCGAATCCGGCCTGCTCAGCGCGCTTGGCACCCTCGACATACATCTGAACGAGCTGCTTGACGTCGTCTTCGTCGGCCTCGTGAGGATAGGTCCGGTTTTCGAAGTTCGACGAAAAGGGCGACGGGCTCATGGGCACGTGGCGGGTGTCCATGCAGGGAGCATGGGGGCCGCCATGCCACATCTCGCAGCCGACCAACGCGCCGTGCTCGTGGCAGCTTTCGGTCAGGTGGCGCAGATTGATGACATCGCCGTCGTCCCACAGCCGCGCGTGGACGCGCGGCGTATCGTCGGAATCCGGATCGATCGAGCAGTATTCGGTGCACACAGCGCCCCAGCCGCCCTCGGCGCGGATCGAACGAAAGCTCGCCTGGCCGCCCGGCTTATCGGATCCGGCTCCGATACAGTGGGGCACCTGGTAGAAGCGGTTCTTCATCGTCTTAGGCCCAATCTTGATGGGCTCGAACAGAATGTCGTATTTTGGATCGCGTGCCATGAGATCGGCTCCCTTCCAGCTTGGGTTCGTTACCCGGCTTGGCCGGGCATTTTCATCTTCGCGCCGGGGTGACCCGACGGTAAATTTACAACGTGGGGCACATGGCCCCGAACATAATCAATCGAGCGAATATGGCGTCGATCGACCCGGCAGCCTTGATTCAAATCAAGCCCGCTTCGGGGCCCTCGCCCCGTCGGCGAACTCGACGAACAGCTTATGACGCCGACAGACAGCCCGCGGAAACCTTCTTTTTCAGTATACAGCAATTCGTCCGCCAACGCGCCTTCCGGACGTCGGCGGTCTATATTACTGCGCAGTTCACCAGTCTCTCCCATTCGATCCCCGGCGCCGTTCGCACTCGCTGTTTCCCGCCGCACAGGCTCGTTCCATGCCCGGCCTGTTTCATCGGAACCGGAACGCAACTTAGCCAAATTGGCCTATTGGTCCAACTATACCGATTATATCTATTGGTTCTGCGTCATATAGCCATAATGCGAACTTACAATGGACCAATTATGAGTAACCGGTCTAGTTCGTGGCCGGATCCGATTTTTGTTCTCCCGCAAGCTCAACAGGGCTCGATGCAGCTGACCGGTCGAAGCAACGGGGCACCACCCCCCCCCTCCGTCGACTTCAACCATGAAGTAATAGCTGTCGCGCAGCGCGAGCTGATTGGTTCGATCAGGATCCTGCGCGCCGGTCACGGCTCCTGCCGCCAGCCAGGTGACGCCGATAATGGTGCCGAGATCGATCCGGGGCATATGGACGGAATTTGGCAGAGTGACGGAACGCTTGCCAACGGCGTCGCACAGAACCACCCGGCCGCTTGCGCCAAGACAGATAGTGTCGAACGCCGAGCCCGCCACAGCCGAGGACGATGCGCCCAGCGCCAGGACGGCGCCGAGGATCACGATCCTTTGAGCGCGCCCTATTGACCGGCCGGCGGCAGGTTGGTGTTCCAGACGTCGAGCGCGATCTGCCATTTTCCGTTCGGTCCGCGCCGCCAGACCAGCGCGTACTTGCCTTCATCGCTGATCTCAGCCCCGCCCCGGGGTGTAAAGGAGAGCGTGAAATCACCCCGCGACCAGCCCAGCGTGCCGTTGCGCTCGGCCTGGCTGTTGGTCAGGGTCAATTCGAAGGCATCCATGGCGCCGAAGAATCCATCCCAGAATTCGACGATGGCGTCACGGCCCTCAACGGGCCCGCCGTTCGGCGCCATGATGACACCGTCCTTCGCATAAAGCTGGCCGAGTACCGTGGCGTCGCCCACGTTGAAGGTCTCGACGAACCCGGCAATGCCATCCTCGACCTTGCGCTCGAACCAGTCGGCACGGGCGGCGTTGGGCGTGGTGAGAAAACCCGCCGCGAGTACCACTGCGGCAAGCGCCAAAACGCGGCGGCGAAGCAAGTTAGTCATGGCAGGATCTCCCGGGATGGTGCGGCGGGATCAACCCGCCTTACGAGCATAATAGCAGACGATCCCAACGCGAGCGCACGACGGTCCGAGCTTCACGAGGCGGGCCCCGCCCGCCCCGGATGAGCTTCACGCCGGCATTGAGCCAGAGGACCTAGCCGACGGTCTTGCCGTAATAGCAGATGACCTCGGAGAGAACGCCGGCGTCGGCGACCTTGATCAGGCCCGTGCCCTCGAAGGGAGTGCCGGCAATTGCCCACCAGCACCACACGGTGACCGTGCCGTCGTCCTCTTCCTTAGTGACCACTTCTGTTATGTCCATGAAGTTGTCGAACGCCTTGCCGGCGCGGATTTCGTCCACTGCCAACTTGAGCGCGGCAAAATAGGACTCGAAATCCGCCTTGGCGATCTTGCCCGCGTTGGGATCGTCGAAATAGAAACTGTCGGCGGTCGACTTCATGTGACAGCCGGAATCGCCGGTGACCCAGCCCTGAGCGTAGGTCCCGATGTGATCGGATATGGCCATTGTCTTCTCCCCGTGTGTTTGTGGCGCCGTTCAGCGTGAGGCTCTGAATTACGCCAAGGCCCGCATGCCTGTCAAACGATAGGAATGGACGGACGGCCGGCTCCAATAAATATTTATCAGAACAGCGTATGGCGCTTGCCATGGCATCGATCAAAGATTCTATATAATAGAAGACGTTTATTCCTACTGACTGGTGTCTCTACCTAGCGGAGCCGCATCTATGGTGAGCTACGACTACGTGATTGTCGGCGCCGGTTCGGCGGGCTGCGTGCTGGCCAACAAGCTAAGCGCAGACGGCAAGAATTCGGTGCTCGTTCTGGAAGCCGGACCGATGGATCGCGGTTTGCTGATCCACATGCCGGCCGGCGTCTACCGTGCCCACGTGGATCCCCGAATTAACTGGAATTATGTGACCGAGGGCGAGCCGGAACTCTACGATCGTCAGATCGATATGCCCCGAGGCAAGGTCGTGGGCGGTTCCTCGTCGA
Organism: Alphaproteobacteria bacterium; assembly: GCA_963694715.1. Taxonomy (GTDB): domain Bacteria; phylum Pseudomonadota; class Alphaproteobacteria; order UBA828; family JAPUJA01; genus CAVOEB01. Next base: position 24,326 of record CAVOEB010000002.1, read on the forward strand.
TCAACTCCATGGTTTACATGCGCGGCCAGCCTCAGGACTACGACCGTTGGGCCGACGAACTGGGCCTGACGGAATGGCGTTATGCCAATTGTCTACCCTATTTCAAGGCGGGTGAGACGAGCGACCGCGGAGTCGACGACTGGCGCGGCGGCGACGGGCCGCTGGGGGTGACCAAGGGGAATTTCCAGAACCCGCTCTACGACGCCTTTCTCGAGGCCGGCGAACAGGCCGGCCAAGGCGCCACGGACGATCCCAACGGCTTCAACCCAGAAGGCGTGACGCGGCTCGACGCAACCAAGAAAAACGGTCGGCGCTGTAGCGCCGCCGTCGCGTTTCTCAAGCCCGCGCTTACTCGCCCCAACCTAACGCTGCTCGCGGGCGCGATGGTTCAAACGGTCATCTTTGACGATAACCGCGCCTCGGGCATCGCGTTCGATCACAAGGGCGAACGGCGAACCGTCGAGGCCGAAAAGGAGGTCATTCTTTCGGGCGGTGCGATCAATTCGCCACAAACGCTCATGCTCTCCGGGATAGGTCCGGCCGATCATCTGCGTTCGCTCGGCATCGAACCGAGGCTCGACCTGGCCGGGGTGGGCCAAAACCTGCAGGATCACGCGGCTATTCTCTTCCAGTTTGAGAGCAAGAAGTCGTTCCCCATGCACCGGGTCGACCGGCCGCTCAACAAACTTCTCGTCGGGGCCCAGTGGATGATCAACCGCACCGGCATGGCCTCGTCGAACGTATGGGAAGCTGGCGGCCTGATCCGGAGCAACGACCATGTCGATTACCCGAACCTGCAATACCACTTTGCCCCTACGGGCTATGAGTACGAGGGCACGAAGATAAAACTGCTGCAGGCTTTCTGCATTCAGATCGACCAGCTGCGCCCGCGCAGCCACGGCCATATCGCGTTGAAGTCGGCCAATCCCAACGACAAGCCTGCGATGTTCTTCAATTACCTGTCGGACCCGTTCGATCTTGGGGAACTGGTCGAGGGCGTGAAGAAGATGCGCGAGTTGGTCGCGCAACCGGCCTTCGACGGCCTACGCGGCCGGGAAATCGGGCTCAGCCTCGACGCAAAGACCGATAAGGAAATCGAAGAAGCGGTCCGGCGCATGACGTCGACCGATTTCCATCCCTGCGGAACCTGCCGCATGGGCCACGACCCCGGTGCCGTGGTCGATGCGGAGTTGCGGGTTCACGGTATCGAGGCGCTGCGTGTGGTCGATGCTTCGGTTATGCCGCGCGTCATCAGCGCAAACCTGAACGCCCCGACCCAGATGATCGCCTCGCGCGCCGCTGACTACATCCTGGGGCGTGCGCCGCTTGCCCCCTTCGAGGCACGCTTTGCGTTTCAGTGATCAATTTAAAAAGCTGGCGTCCCCAGGGGGAGTCGAACCCCCGTTTTCGGCGTGAGAGGCCGACGTCCTAGGCCACTAGACGATGGGGACCAGCGGCAAGGGGGCATGTGATAGCCCAAGGTCGCGGGAAAATCAATTGCGCCGCGTAGCGTCGGGGCCGGATGGCGACACTGCGGACCAGGCGATTGTTCCACCGAAGGCCTCTTCGACCGTCTTACCCACACTTGCCCGGCACAGCTTCGGGTGGCCTGTGTCGCTGCTGTGCGGCGCATTGGCGCTGAGCATAGCCGGTTGCTCCGACATTCACGCCGACGCGGTGACCGGCCTGAAGCAGATCGTCGCAGAAATCGACGACACGCCGTCGAACGACATGCTGCTCGCCGACCGGGGCCACAAGGCGCTGAGCGAGGCCAATTACCGCGACGCCGAGGTCTATCTGACTTCGGCGCTGGAAGCCAACCCGTCGAATCCCCACGCGCTCCTCAACATGGGCGTCGTCTTCGAGAATACCCAGCGGATCGATCAGGCCCGTGAGGTGTATGCCCGGGTCATCCTGATCGATCCTCCAACCGAAGCCGAAAAATCGACCGACGAGGGGATGACCGGCGCGTCGCTTACCGAAATCGCACGCCAGAACCTGGTGCGGCTCAACGCGCGCACGGTGGTGCCCGACAAAACACCTCAGTTCTCGACCGGTGCCGCCCGTCTCGAGATTCTGAACAAAGTGCTAGCCGCCGGTCTGATAAGCACCGGAAAATTCGCCGCCCGGGCGCCGAGAGCCCGGCGCTGCCGCAGAACGTGATCCCACCGCTAGCGAGCTAAATTATCGACCGGCTGTCGAGCCTCGAGCTTTACCGGCAAACCGAACTTATCACCAATCAGGTTTACGGCTTCGAGCGCAGCGCCCTGCTCGAGGCGTTGTTGCCCATTGCGCCCGCTCCGGTTGCTCCCCGCGCCCCCAACACCCGACGCAAGCGCCCCCGATCCCCTCACGCCGACCCAGACGAGTGTGGCGCCCGCCGCCTCCAGCGGCGACATGCGCGTGCATATCGCCTCCTATCGCTCGGTCGAAGATACAAAAACGGGGCTGGGCGGAACTGCGCCAGGCCAATGAAGATCTGCTGGGCCCTCTTTCGCTCGATATCGCCGAGATCGATCTCGGACCGGGCCAGGGGATATATTACCGGGCCCAGGCCGGCCCGGTTGGCGACATCTCCGCGGCACAGGCGCTGTGCGCCCAGCTCAAGTCCCGCGAGCTTTACTGCGTGCCGACGATCTGACCTGCCCGCGCAGCGATCTCCATCAAATTTCGAGAAGGCACCGGGTCGCCGCCAGCAGGGCCGTCACATCGGCGTCTGTGGTGTCGTGCGCACAGACCAACCGAATGGTGGGGCTGGTGGGCGAGCTTTCGGGCCAACGATGGAACCCCGCACCCTCGGCCTCGAGCCCCGCGATCACCGGTTCGGGCAGGGTAACGAACATCTCGTTGCCCTCGACCACACCCTCGATATGCGCGCCCGGCAACGCCGCCAACTCTGCAGCGAGGCGCGCGGTCATGGCGTTCGCGTGGCGCCCCAGATCGAGCCACAACCCGTCCGCCAAATAGGCCTCGAGCTGGGCCGAGACAAAACGCATCTTTGAGACCAGTTGCCCGGCGCGCTTGCGGTAATAGGCAAGCGGCTCGGCCAGCTCGGTACGAAACAGCACGATCGCCTCGGCCGCCATGGCGCCGCCCTTGGTTGCGCCAAACGAGAGCATGTCGACGCCGGCCCGCCAGGTGACGTCGGCCGGGGCGCAGTCCAGCGCCGCAACAGCGTTAGCGAAACGGGCCCCGTCCATGTGGACCGTCATGGCGTGGCCGTGGGCGACATCTGCAAGAGCGGCGATCTGGTCGATGGCGTAGATGCCGCCAGTCTCGGTCTGCTGGGTCAGGCTGAGTGCGGCGGGCTGGGCGTGATGGACATCGCCGACACCTGAATTGGCGAGCGCGCCAGCCAGGACAACGGGATCGATCTTGCCCTGCTCGCCGGGCAGGAGTGCCAGCTTGGCTCCGCCCGTGAAGAGCTCGGGCGCGCCGCATTCGTCAGACTCAATATGGGCCGCTTCGTGGCAGTAGATCGCCCCGTAGGGCGGGGTTGCCGCCGCAAGCGCCAGGGCGTTCGCTGCCGTGCCCGTGAGCACGGGAAGCACCCGGACCTCGGTCTCGAACAGCGCGCCGAACAGCCCGTCGAGCCGCGCGGTGATCTCGTCCTCGCCGTAGCCGGCGGCGGAGCGGGCGTTCGCCGCTACGATCGCGTCGAGGATCGCCGGCGCCACCGCGCCAACATTGTCGCTGCGAAAGTTCATGAGTTCTCCTCGTCGCTGCGCACGGGGTAAGCGGTCCAGTCGTCGGTGCGCAGGCCGGTGTCGTGAAACTGGCGGCCGCCCGCGTCCAGGGCATGGGCCGTCGAATGCACCGCCTGGCCGTCCTCGACCGCAACGATCAGCCAGACCAGATCCGGGTCCCAGGCGAGCTCGAGATCGGTCTCGGACGGTTGGGCGCGATGATCGCAATGGGAATGATAGACCCCAACGACCCGCTCCTCGGTGCCGCGCAGATCACGGCTGAGATCGATGAACAGCTTCGAATCGACTTCGAAGCGGTCGGCCCGGCCGCTGCGGTCGAGATTGGCGCTGGGATGAACAGCGCGGACTTCGATGTCGCTGTCGGGACCACTGCGCCCGGCAAGGAGGCCGCAACATTCGCGCGGATAGGCGGCTTCGACAGCGTCGACGACCTGCTTGAGCTGGGCCCGGGACATGACCAACATGGCGCGCCCGCCTAGGGGGCGGCCTCGAGGTGGATCGCACCCAGCCGGGCGCCGCTCTCGAGATCGACAACAATCACCCGCTCGCCAGCGTCAGGCACGTCCACGACCAGGATGAGGCGGCGGCCCTCGATGCTCATGCTCTGGACCCAGCTTCCTGCGGGCAGGCCCAGCGCGCTCGACGCAAACCCGGTGGGTGGGGCGGCCTCGCTTCCGGGCAGAACCGGCGCAGGCGCGGGCGCGGCGGCGGACGGCGCGGCGCTGTCGCTGGAGACCAATTTCGAGCTGCGCGAGACGATGGTGTAACCCAGGATGCCGATACCGACGACGATCATGACACCCATGACGATGACGGCGACCTTGAGAAGTTGCATGGTTTCGGTCCACTCTCCACGCTATGACGACGACAAGCCATCACCAGCTCGATGCCGGGGCCGACGCGGCAGGGCAGCGGCTCGATGTTTTCCTGACCCAGGCGCTGCCCGACCTTTCGCGCTCGCGCCTCAAGGCGCTGATCCTCGACGGCCGCCTCTCGCGTGACGGCCAGACGATAGCGGACCCCGCATACCGGGTCAAACCGGGCGAGCGCTTCGATCTAGTTCTGCCCGAGGTGCGCCCCGCGACGCCCGAGGGCCAGGCGATGCCGCTCAGCGTGGTCTATGAAGACGAGGCGCTGATCGTGATCGACAAACCGGCGGGCATGGTCGTCCACCCAGCGCCAGGCAACCCGGATCACACCCTGGTCAACGCCCTGATCGCCCATTGCGGCGCCAGCCTCTCGGGCATCGGCGGCGTGCGCCGGCCGGGCATCGTCCACCGCCTCGACAAGGACACCAGCGGCCTACTGGTCGCCGCCAAGACCGACACCGCCCATCACGGCCTGGCCGAACAGTTCGCCGCCCACAGCCTGACCCGGGCCTATCAGGCGCTGGTGTGGGCGGTGCTGCGCCCGGCCGAGGGCGAGATCGAGGGTAATATCGGGCGCAGCCCTAGAAACCGGAAGAAAATGGCCATCGTGACGCGTGGCGGAAAGCCGGCCCTGACCCATTACCGCCGGTTGGAGACCTTCGGCACGACGCTGGCCTGCCTGACCGAATGCCGGCTCGAAACCGGGCGTACCCACCAGATTCGGGTTCACCTCACCAGCCTCGGACACCCGGTCATCGGCGATCGGCTCTACGGCCGGGGCCGGCGCCGCGCAGTTGCGAAGGAAGTGAGCGAAACCGTGCGAACTGCGCTGGCAGGCTTTCCCCGTCAGGCACTGCATGCCGGCCGACTTGGCTTTCGCCACCCCATCGACGACCGGGAGCTGGAATTCGAAAGCCCTCTGCCCGACGACATGGCCGGACTGCTGAGCGTGCTCCGCGACGCGTCGACCGGCTAGGGCGCGAGCGAAAAAAGAAAGGCGGCCGAAGCCGCCTTTTCCAGTCTGTTATCGATCGGTCCCTTCGGGCAAGCCTCCCAAGTACAGCTTCCCGTCGTTCGGCCCGGTTAAGGCCCCGCTCGTAGTCTATTCGGCAGCCACCGCGGCTTCGACCTGGTCGCCGGTGTAGATGAAGAACGCCTTGCGGACTTTGTCGCTGTGAATTGTCCAGGTCACGGTTTCGCCCTTCGTGGCGTAATGCGTATCGCCGGGGCCGAAGTTGTGCCCGGAGCCGTCGGGGAAGGTGATCGTGATGTTGCCTTCCAGAATGGTCGCCATCTCGTTCCAGGGATAGGTCGCCTTGAAACTTCCCTTGGTGCATTCCCAAACACCGACGATCAACGGAGTTTCAAGCGAGCCGTAATCGACACGACCGGATTGCTGCGGGGTGCCGTCAAGAAATTCGGCACCGCTCTCTTCGAGCGAAGGCCACGGATCGAGCCCGCTCTGGGACAGGTTTTGTGCATAATCAAGCATGGATTTATCCTTTGGGTTGGGGGCCCGCGACACGCTTCGTGCCGCTCGTTACGGGCCTGGACAGATTGTCGGATCGTCGGGCGCGGATGTCACATTCGGGCAGGACGTGGAAGCCACCACGCGAACAAAAAAAGGCGGCTTCACGCCGCCTTCTGGATAGTCCCGGTCGTCTATGACCGTCCTGCAAGCCTCTCAAACCACTTGCTTCGTTTGTTTTTGCCGGTTATTCGGCCGCGACCGAAGCCTCGACCTGATCGCCGGTGTAGATGAAAAACGCCTTACGGACCTTCTCGCTGTGGATCGTCCAGGTCACGGTATCGCCCTTCGTGGCGTAATGCGTGTCGCCGGGGCCGAAGTCGTGCGAAGAACCGTCCGGGAAGGTGATCGTGATATTGCCCTCAAGGATGGTGGCAAGCTCGTTCCAGGGATAGCTCACCTTGAAGCTGCCCTGGGTGCACTGCCAAACGCCAACGATCAACGGGGTCTCGAGCGAGCCGTAGTCGATGCGGCCGGACTGTGCGGGGCTGCCGCTCAGGATCTCGGCGCCGATCTCCTCGAGCGGATGCCACTGCTCTAGCCCATCCTGGGAAAGATTTTGTGCGTAATCAAGCATAGGGGTCTCCCTCAATAAAAATTGCGTTCCGCGACGGATCGTCCGGGCGGAGTCTGCGGCGGATTATGTTGCCGGACCCCTTGCCTGTCAACCGAGAAAACCACCACTCCGGCACATCATAATTTCTAAAAATCGTATGTTTTCAACGCCTTGATGATTTTAGAGACGCCGCTTCGTGTGCGGCCCGCTGTCGCAGGCGGGTCACGCCGCGGCGCGCGACGGCGCGACGTTCTGCAGACAGAATATCTTGCGGAAGGTCTCGGTCACCTCCCAGATTTCCGTGTCGCCCTTGGGTGTGAAAACCGTATCGCCGGGACCGACCTCGTAGGTTTGCCCCGCGGGATCGGTGATGCGCGCGCGGCCCGCGAGCACGATGTAGGTTTCGTCGCCCTGGCCGGTCCAACTCATGGTTCCCGGCGTGCATTCCCAGATCCCGACCTGTGTTGCGCTCTCGGCGGTGCCCACGTCGAGGCGGCCCGACTGGTGCGGATCGCCGGCGACTACCGCGGCATAATCAAGCTCGTCGAACGGTTCCCAGGCTTCGAGTTCGCCGCCATCGCGGCCATCGGCCCTGTATTGAAGCATGATCCTCTCCCTCCCCTATTCTGCCGTTAAGCCCGCTCGATTGTCGGGCTCCCGTCGGGACGCTGTCAATGGAGCGGAACTGGACATTGGGATTTGTAGGTTCCCGGCTACTTTCCGTTCACGATTTATTGACCGGCTACGGGTCACAATTCCGCCGCGTCCCCCCATATAACAGGCGTCCAAGGGCGTTGTGCGATGTGCAATTTCCTTGACAAATTGAGAACAAAGCGGGTAGATTAGCACTCGATAGGCGAGAGTGCCAATAATCCCGCCGGTCAGAATAGAACAGGTGAAAATCATGGCTGTCGCACGCGTTCCCAGCATCTCCTCGGACACCGGTCTGTCGCAATATCTGCGCGAGATCCGCAAGTTTCCGATGCTTGAGCCAGGTCAGGAGTATGCGCTGGCCAAGCGGTTTCAGGAGGACGGCGACGTCGACGCGGCCCACCAGCTGGTGACCAGCCATCTGCGCCTGGTGGCTAAGATCGCGATGGGCTTTCGCGGCTATGGCCTGCCGGTCAACGAGCTGATCTCCGAAGGCAATGTCGGCATGATGCAGGCGGTTAAGCGTTTCGACCCGGAACGCGGCTTTCGCCTCGCGACCTACGCCATGTGGTGGATCCGCGCCTCGATCCAGGAATATGTCCTGCGGTCCTGGTCGCTCGTGAAGATGGGGACCACGGCGGCGCAGAAGAAGCTGTTCTTCAATCTGCGCAAGATCAAGGGCGAGCTCAAGGCCTTGGATGCGGGCGATCTGACGCCTGAGCATACGCGTCAAATCGCCGAACGCCTTGGCGTCTCGGAGACCGAGGTGACCAACATGAACCGCCGGCTGTCCGGCCCAGACCAGTCGCTTAATGCGCCGCTCCGCGAAAACGGCGAGGGCGAATGGCAGGATTGGCTGGAGGAGAGCTCGGTCGATCAGGAAACCCAACTGGGCGAATTCCAGGAGACGGCCCAGCGCCGGCGCATGTTGAACGACGCCATGGCAGACCTCAAGGATCGTGAGCGCCACATCCTGGTCGAGCGGCGCCTGAGCGAGGAGCCCAAGACCCTGGAGGAGCTCAGCCAGCAATACGGCATCTCGCGCGAACGCGTGCGCCAGATCGAGGCCCGTGCCTTTGAGAAACTCCAGAAGGCCATGGTCGCCTCCGAAGCGGAAGAACGCCGACAGGCCCGCGAGGCGATTCCGCCCGCGTCCTAAACCGTAGCGCTCGAAAAACGTTGTTTCGGAATGATCGGGGCCGGCCTTACGCCGGCCCTTTATTTTAAGATCTCGGTCTTGTCGCGTAGAGCTAAATCCCAACCCTGTTCGAGTGCCGCGTCTTCGGCACGTAGCCGGTTAGCGAGATATTGCAGCATGGTCTGGACAAATACGGTGGTCAGGATCGGCGCGAGCCAGACGAGGCCCCAGCCGATCGCTGCCGCTCCGTACATGGCAAAAAAATTGAACGGGTTAATGAGGTGGGCCACGGTGCGGTCCATGCCGAGGCCGCCCTGCCAGAGCCCCAGCACCACGGGCGCAACGCCCGCGGAATTCAGCGTCGCAACACATTGAAAGGTGTGCCGCCCCGGCCGGTTCTCGACGACGAAAGCAACGATCGCCGGCAGCATGCCAGCCAGAACCGTCAAGACCATGGGCATCGAGACCATCGATCCGAGCCCGGTGGCAACCATAAGTATCGAAATCACCGTAAAGGCGCGTAGCGGCCGGCCAGTCGGTCGCGCCACTGTTGCCGCTCCGCGGCGGGGCGCTCCCAAGGCGCCCGACTTACTCACGGCATTCCCCGAAAGGCGAAACCGAACACAGCGATAGCCAAAAGCAGGTAGAAGGTGCCCGTCGCAATCCGGTGACCGTAATATTCGGCGATCGCCTGGGGTGCGTCATCCTGCTTGTCGATCCGGGCGATCTCCGCTCGGATCTGGGGCCGGCGCGCCACCGCAGCGCGAAAACCTTGCCGGCCACGCTGTGCGCGCACGGGATTGGTCGCGGCATGAAACAGCCGGGCCAGCGAACCGTTCGATGCGGCAACCGCGAGATCCTGCTTGAGCTGACGGCGCAGCCCGCGATTGCGCAAGTTCTCAGCCGCTCTGGCCAGGCGCGCCGCCAGCCAACGGGCCAGGTTGGGAAGCTTGCGTACGCCGGAGCGCTGCTGAACTAGCGCGAGTACGGTAAGCGCAGCGACTGCGTCGCGCCCCGTATCGGCAGCGGTCGGGCCCATCGCCTGCAGTTCTTCCTGATCGGGAATGGTGAGCCGGCTGCCGATGAAGGCAGCGACCTGCTTGTCGAACGGACTGACCTTGGGATCATAAGATTTCGCCGCGGCCTCGAGGCCTTCAAGCAGGCTATCGAAATCGTCGGCCCAGCGACCCTCGAGAAGCGGCGTCTAGCAGGGCAGCGACGGATTGAGTTCGTAAAGGCAGCGCTCGACGCCGTAACCACATCCCCGGTCACGCAGCATGGCTTCAAGCTTAATGAAGCTGCTATGGAACGTCGCCAGCCGGGTCTGTCCATCGGGCCGCTCCTCGATCGAGCGCGCGGCGAGCCCGCTGGCAATTACCTGCCCGGCAATCTGAACCGCCTCGTCGGACCCTTCGGTCACGGCTTCAGCCAACGCGGGCCCGAAACCGTCGAGATTTGCGGCGAAGCTCTTGTAGCGGACCGGCCCCTCAGGATCGAGGATCACACAGATGCGCCCAACCAACTCGTCTTCGCTGAGCGGCTGGCATCCCCCCGTGCCACGCTCGGCCGCATCGAGCACGGCGACGACGGACCGGGCCATCTCGGTATTGTTGACGGAACGATCAAGCCAGAGGGCGAGGCGGCCTTCGCGCACGGCTCGATGGGCCGCATCCCAGTGGCACCCAAACGCACAGGCCAAGGCCCGCGGATGGTCATAGCCGGTTCCAAGGAATTCGTAGGGTTGGTGCGAGCGGCGTCGGGGTTCGGCGAAGGACGGGCCGCCGCGGCGTCCCGCGAGCCAGCCCTGCAGCCGCTCGAGCGTCCAGCGGTATTTCGGAACGTCGGTGAGCAACCCGGCCAGCAACTCTGTCATCGCGAGGGTCGCGTTGCACAACCCCGCGATGGCCTCGAGCGATCCGACGGCGAGACGCCGGGCAATCACCGTGTCGTCGTCAACGCCGGCCAGGGGGTGACGCCCGGCCAGAAGCGCCACAAGTGTGACGCCCAGCGCAAAAAAATCAGCCTCGGGCGTCCCCTCGCCCCGGCCGGACGGTTGCGCCATGGCGCTCTCGATGGGCTCGTAGGCGAGAGGCTGACTGCGCCCGGGCGCCGCCGCTCGCGCACCCGCCTATAACGACCCGGCTGCCCTTATCATCAAGAGAATAGATGGTTTCCGGACGCAGCGAGCGGTGAACGAGACCGCGGCCGTGCAACACCGCCAAGCCCTCCACCAGAGCCGGCAGCACGCCGCGGACTAATTCGTCTTCTGACCACGGCTTGGGCGGCCCTTCGGCCGGAAACAACGCGCCGCCGACAGGCCAATCGAGGACGAGGAGGCGCGACTGGCGTCCGCTGCGCGGCTGGGGACAACGATACTGTGCGCCGCCAGCCGCAGCGGGCAGCGGTGGCGCAGTGTACGCAAGGTTTCCAGGGCTTCGCCCCGGACGGGTGCGCCCGTCCGGCAGATCAGACCTTACAGCGAGGCGTTGGAGTCCTCGGGATCGACAACCTCGAACGCTTCGGCAAACGGGGGGTCAAGCTCGGGCAAGCGGCGATCGAAGCAGATGCGATAGCAACCTTCCAAATTTCGCGATTCACCTGCCCGTTCGCCATCGTCGACCCGGGCTTGTATAGATTCTCGTGTCATTTCAATCCTCTACAGGACGCACTGCGTGCACCACATAAAACATTGGAGGTTGCAAGGGATCGGTTAACACTTAGAAGAAATCTCGTCCGATTCGGGGCTCAATCGGCGAAGGGATCGGTCACCAGGATAGTGTCTTCGCGCTCGGGGCTGGTCGAGAGCAGGGCGACAGGCACCCCGATAAACTCTTCGAGGCGGCGGATGTATTTGACGGCCGTGGCCGGAAGCTGGGCCCAACTGCGCGCCCCGCGGGTGCTATCGGACCAGCCTTCCATGGTCTCGTAAATCGGCTCGACCGCCGCCTGCAGGGCACTGCAGGCGGGCAGGTAGTCGAGTGTCTCACCAGCGCAATTGTAGCCGACACAAACCTTCAATTCCTCGACCCCGTCCAACACGTCGAGCTTGGTCAGAGCTATCCCCGAGATGCCGCCGATCTTGACCGCCTGGCGAACCAGCACCGCGTCGAACCAGCCGCACCGCCGTTTGCGCCCCGTGACCGTGCCAAACTCGCGACCGCGCTCGCCCAGACCCTGGCCGACGGCATCGGTCAGTTCGGTCGGAAACGGACCGCCGCCGACGCGCGTCGTGTAGGCCTTGGTAATGCCCAGCACGTAACCGACCGTGCCCGGCCCCACTCCGGCGCCGGCGCAGACCTGCCCCGCCACCGTGTTCGACGAGGTGACGAAGGGATAGGTTCCGTGATCGATGTCGAGCATCATTCCCTGCGCGCCCTCGAAGAGCACGCGCTCCCGATTGCGCCGGGCGTCGTCGAGCCGCCTCCAGGCCGGACCGGCATAGGACAGGACACGCGGCGCGATCTCGTCAAGTTGGGCTATGAGCGCGGCGCCGTCGACCTCCTCGACACCCAAGCCGCGGCGCAACGCGTTATGGTGGAGCAGAAGCTCGTCGAGTTGTGCGCGCAAACGCTCGGGGTTTGCGAGATCGCATACCCGGACGGCGCGACGCGCCACCTTATCTTCGTAGGCGGGACCGATCCCCCGACCGGTTGTCCCGATCTTGGCTTCGCCTCGCGCCGCCTCGCGAATTTGGTCGATCTCGGGATGCAGCGGCAGGATGAGCGCGGCGTTCTCCGCGACGAGCAGCTTGTCGGGACCGACCGGGTAACCACGCTCGGCCAAGCGGTCGATCTCGCCCAGCAAGGCCCAGGGATCGATCACCACACCGTTGCCGATAACGGAAAATTTGCCCCGTACCGCGCCCGAGGGCAGCAGGCTGAGATGAAATTCCTCGTCGCCAACGACCAGGGTGTGACCCGCATTATGGCCGCCCTGGAAGCGCGCGACGACATCCGCCCGGCGGGCAAGCCAGTCGACAATCTTACCCTTTCCTTCGTCGCCCCACTGGGCGCCGACGACAACAACATTGGCCATACTTTAACTCTCCGTCGATTCGAGCGCCCGGGCCGCGGCGCCATCCCACACCCAGCCACAGCGCATGAGGGCAGCCTCGGCGCCCGTATCGCCAGCGGCTTGAAGACCCGCGATGGTGATCCAGCCTTCGGCTCTCAGACCGGCACCGACGGCGAGATCGGTGCCGAGGGGAAGGAAAATGCGCCGTCCGTCGGGCGGCGGCGAAAGGGCACGCAACACCGTGTGCATGTAAAGGCTGGCGCCGGTGGCGGATTCGCCGCTTGCCGGATCGCCGACGTTGTAACGCCCGCCCCGACCGAGTTCCGCCGCCTCGGCACGAGCAAAAATGGAGAAGCTCACACCACTGTGATACTCGAACCCGCGGTGCTCGACCGCATCGACCGTCAAGCCCAGGTCGGGAATCGCGGTCGCAACCAGTTCGGCCACCGCGCCGAGCTCAGCGGCGCTTTGTCGCGCGCCATCGGGCAGATCGAGTTTGGCCAAGGCCGGTAGGGCCGTGTGCGCCGGTCCACCGACCGCGAGCAGCGCAGCGAGCAAGGCTCCCGCTTCTCCGCCCAACGCTTCAACGGCGGCCGCATCCTTGCGATCAAGTGCGCGCCGGGCGACCTGGGCGGCACCGCCCTCCAAACCGAGCGCCGCGCATACTAAAGGCACTAGCGTCGGTGCGTTGAGGTCTATGGTCAGGTCTGCGACGCCCACCGCCGCAAGGCCCTCGGCGACGAGGCGCACGACCTCGGCGTCGCCCTCGGGCGTGGCGTTGCCGATGAGTTCGAAGCCGACCTGAGCGAACTCGCGCTCGGGACGCAAGCCGCCGCCTTTCACCCGCAACACCTCGCCCGCGTAGCTCAAGCGCAAGGGACGGGGCGCCGTCGCCAAACGGCTCCGGGCGATGCGCGCGACCTGCAGCGTCATGTCGGCACGCACGCCCATCATGCGGCGCGAGACCGGATCCATGACCCGGAAAATATCCATCGCCATGGCCTGGCCGCTACCCTCGATCAGATTTTCCTCGAACTCGACCAGAGGGGGCTTGACCCGTTCGTAGCCATGGCCGGCCAGCTCGGCCAGCACGCGTTCGATGACCGCTGCCTCGAACGCGGCATCAGGCGCCAGGACATCTTTCAGCCCGGCAGGCAGCAGCCCTAATTCCTTGCCTTCGACCATGAAGCGGCCCGTCCCCGTCAACCCTAGCGCCACGCCCGGCGGCGCACAACGCGGTCAGAAATGAAGCGCCTTGGCCTGAATAACATGTGGCAGGGCGCGAACTCTTTTGAGTACCCCATCGGGTACTGGATCGTCCACCTGAATGAGGCCGATGGCATCGCCTTTCGGCGCGGCGCGACCAAGATGGAAGGTCGCGATGTTGACGCCCGCGTCGCCGAGGATCTGCCCGAGAGCACCGATCAGACCTGGTTTGTCCTCGTTGGTCACGTAGAGCATATGGGGCGAAAGCTCGGCCTCGATGGGGATGCCCTTGACCTCGACCAAACGCGGCCGGGAGCCGGCGAACAGGGTTCCGGCCACGGTTTGCTCCTGGCGCTCGGTGACCACGGTGAGCCGGATCAAGGTCTGGTAGTCGCTTGGCCGGTCGTGACGCACCTCGGAAACGTCGATGCTGCGTTCGCGCGCGACCACCGGAGCGTTGACCATGTTGACCGATTCCATCAGCGGGCTTAGCAGGCCTTCGAGGCAGATCGCCGTCAGCGGCTTGGTGTTAAGCCCGGCAACATGGCCCTCGTACTCGATCCGTGCCGCGCGCAGGCCGCGTTCGGTCAGCTGGCCGACGAAGCTCCCGAGCTGCTTGGCGAGCTGAAGATAGGGTTTTAGCCGCGGCGCCTCCTCGGCACTGACCGAAGGCATGTTGAACGCGTTGCTGGCCGCGCCGGTCAGCAGAAAATCCGAAATCTGCTCGGCGATCTGTCCGGCGACGCTGTCCTGGGCCTCCGCGGTCGCGGCACCGAGATGGGGCGTGGCGACGAATTCGTCCATGCCGAACAGGGGGTTGTCGGTGGCAGGCTCGGTTTCGAACACGTCGAATGCGGCGCCGGCGAGATGGCCGCTTTCGAGCGCGGTCTTGAGCGCCGCCTCGTCAACCAGACCGCCGCGCGCGCAGTTGAGCAGCCGGGCACCGGGCTTCATTCGCCCGATCACCGCAGCATCGATCAGGTGCCGGGTCTGGTCCGTCAGCGGCGTGTGCAGGGAGACCACGTCGGCGCGCGCCAGAAGCTCGTCAAATTCGACCTTTTCGACGCCTAGCGCCTGGGCGTGCTCCGGAGATAGATAAGGATCGTAGGCGATGGCCCGCATGCGCAAGCCCTGGGCGAGACGTGCCACGATCGAGCCGATATTACCGCACCCGACGATGCCCAGCACCTTCTGGCACAACTCGACCCCCATGAACCGTGACTTTGCCCATTCGCCTGCCTGGGTCGAGCGGTCGGCCTGGGGGATCTGGCGGGCCAGCGCCATCAACATCGCGATAGTGTGCTCGGCCGTGGTTATCGAATTGCCGTACGGCGTGTTCATCACGACGATGCCGCGCGCGGTGGCCGCCGCGAGATCGACATTGTCGATCCCTATCCCGGCGCGGCCCACGACCTTGAGATCGGGGGCGGCGGCCAAGAGCTCGGCGGTGACCTGTGTGCTCGAGCGCACGACCAGTCCGTCGGCACCGGCCAGGGCAGCGGCCAACGCGCTCGCGTCAAGACCGGGGCGCATCTCGGCCTCGATGCCCCGCTCGGCAAACATCTCGAGACACCGGGGGCTGAGCTTGTCGGAAATAAGAACCTTGGGCATTATGGGACCCCCTCTTCCGCCCGGCTATTACGGCGGCGCCAAGATCGCCAAAAGCGGTTGGCAAGCCGGGATCAGCTAACATAGGATGACACTGTGAGAAAAGACACACTCGGGGATAAGCTCAATGACGGACGCATCGTCCGGGCCTCTCTACCACAGCCTCGGCGGCTATGACGCGGTCGCATCCGTCGTCAGCGCATTCGCCGCCCCCGAGACCGCAGTTTTTTTTCGCGGTCATAGCCGCCAGAACCGCCAACGAATCGTGCAGCGCACGGTCGATTTCTTCTGCGCGCTTGCGGGCGGCCCGGCGATCCACACGGGCGCGGACATGGTAAGCGCCCGTGATGGGCTGGCGTTAACCGAACGCGACTGGCACGCCACCGGCGCCCACTTGGTTGGCGCGCTCGACGCTCACGCTGTGGCGGAGACCGAAAAGAACGAATCGCTCGAGCTGATCACGCGCTACAAGGAGGAGATCGTCGCGCCGACGAAGAATGGAGCCGGATGATTGTCGAACAGATCTGGACCGGAAACGCGTATCGCAATTTCAATTATCTCATCGCCTGCCCCGAGACTGGCGAAGCGCTCGCGATCGACCCTCTCGATCACCGCAAATGCCTTGCCCGGGCGGCGGACAAGGGCTGGAGCGTCACCCAGGTGCTCAATACGCACGAGCATGGCGACCACACGGGTGGCAACGCCGCGATGATCGAGGCCACAGGGGCGACGCTGCTCGCGCATAAGAACGCGAAGGATGCGATCCCCGGGCTCGACTGCGGGCTCGACGCCGGCGATGTAGTCCGGGTCGGGCGCAGCGTCGAGCTTGAGGTGCTTGACACACCGGGCCACACCATGAGCCATGTCTGCCTGCTCACCCACACGGACGAACCCGCGCTGTTTTGCGGCGACACCCTGTTCAACGCAGGCGCGGGAAACTGCCACAATGGGGGCCATCCCCACGAGCTCTACGTGAGCTTCGAAACCCAGCTCGCGCGCCTGCCCGACGCGACGCGGATCTTCCCGGGCCACGATTACATCGCCAACAATTTGCGCTTTACCCTCGACCGGGAGTCCGGTAACGCGCCCGCGGCGGCGCTCTTGGCCACGATCGAGTCGCAAGACCCGGACGACGCCCTGGTGACGACTCTGGGCCAGGAAAAGGACGTCAACAGCTTCTTCCGGCTCTCCAGTCCGACGATTATCACGCGGCTGCGCGAGGCCTTTCCCGACCTGGGTGACGAGCCCGACCCCGAGGCGGTGTTCCTGTGCCTGCGCGAACTGCGCAATTCGTGGTAGGCGCGATTCCCAAGACCCGAATTATCCGTTCATTGCGCCGCTCCGCTGTGCTGGGGATCTGCTTCGCGTTCGCCGTGTTGCTGGCGAGCCCGGCCGACGCGGGCGGCAGCGCCAGCAGCGATCCCATGGTGGCGGAGGCCCGCGCCATTCACGAGCGGGTCTTCACCCTCGATTCCCACGTCGATATTCCGTTCGTCTTCGGCACCGATCTGGCCGATCCGGGCGACGACGGCAGTTGGCAGGTCGACCTGCCCAAGATGGCCGCTGGCGGTCTCGATGGCGCGTTCTTCGTGGTCTATGTCGGCCAGCGGGAACGGACGATCGAGGGCTACGGCCGGGCGACCACCGACGCGCTGGTCAAGTTCGAGGCGATCGGCAGGATGACCGAGGATTACGCCGAGCAGATCGGCCTTGCCGACACGGCGGCCGAGGCGCGCCGTCTGCACGAAGCCGGACGCCTGGTGGCGCTGATCGGGATCGAGAACGGCTTCGTGATCGGCGAGGATATAGCGTTGCTCGCACGCTACCGCGAACTCGGCGCGCGCTACATGACGCTGACCCATAACGGCCATAACGCGATCGGCGATTCCGCCCAGCCCGACTCCGAACTGGGCGACGAAGACGCGGAGCATGGCGGGCTCTCGGAATTCGGCCGCCAGGTGGTCGGCGAAATGAACCGGCTCGGCATCCTGATCGACGTCTCGCATATCGCGCCCGCGACCCTGATTGATGCCATCGCCGCATCAGCGGCTCCGGTGATCGCGTCGCACTCAAATGCCCGCGCGCTGATCGACCATCCGCGCAACCTCGACGACGAACAGCTCAGGGCCATCGCCGCGAGCGGCGGCGTGATCCAGACGGTCGCGTATCCGACCCACCTGATCACTTACCCGCCCGAGCAGACGGAGGCCGACTGGGCGTTCCACGAGGAGTGGGGCCTGATGGGCCATGACGACTGGCGAGTGCTGGAGCGCGACGAGCCGCACCGGGTCGCCTACGAGGCGGCCTACGACGCGCTGATGGCCCGGTGGCCCGAGCCTTCGGTGGCCGACCTGGTCGATCACATTGACCATATGGTCGGCGTCGTCGGGGTCGACCATGTGGGGATCAGTTCAGACTTTGGCGGCGGCGGCGGCGTCGCCGGCTGGCGCCACGCCGGCGAGGGCTTCAACGTTACCCTCGAGCTGGCGCGCCGGGGCTATTCGGAGGCGGAGATCGCCAAGCTGTGGGGCGGCAACCTGCTGCGCGCCCTCGAAGATGCCGAACGGATCAGTACCGATCTTCAGGAAACGGTGAACTAGCCGGCGCGAACCTGCGCCCAGGCCCAGTCGAGCCAAGGAAACAACGCTTCTAGATCTGCCGTTTCGACGGTCGCGCCCGCCCATAGCCGTAAGCCGGGCGGGGCGTCGCGGTAGGCGGCGATATCGAAGGCCACCCCTTCCGCCTCGAGAAATTTCGCCAAGGACTTGGCGAGGACTGCCTGGTCATTGACCGGGCGGGCGGCGATTTCCGGGTCGGCGAACCGCAGACAGACCGAGGTGCAGGAGCGCGCCGCTGGATCCGCGGCGAGGAACTCAATCCACCTGGTGCGCGCAACCCAGGTCTCGATGGCGTCGAGATTGGTCCGGCTGCGCGCGATCAACGCCTCCAGCCCGCCGATCGATTCCGCCCAACCGAGAGCGTCGAGCGCGTCTTCGACGCACAGCATCGAAGGCGTATTGATGGTCGCGCCTTCGAAAATTTCCTCGTTGAGCCGTCCGCCCTTGGTCAAACGAAAGAGCTTCGGCAGTGGCCAGGGTGGCGCATAGCTTTCGAGCCGCTCGACGGCGCGCGGTCCCAGAACCAGCATGCCGAGCCCGGCCTCGCCACCTAGCGCCTTCTGCCAGGAGAAAGTGACGACATCGAGCGCCGCCCAGGGCAGCGCCATGGCGAACGCGGCCGAAGTCGCATCGCAGATCGTCAACCCCTCACGGTCCGCCGCGATCCAGTCGCCGTCGGGCAAGGCAACCCCCGAGGTCGTACCGTTCCAGACGAACACCACGTCGCGCGCGAAATCGACCGCGCCCAGATCGGGCAGGCCGCCGTAGGCGGCATCGAAACTGCGAACGTCGTCGAGCTTCAATTGCTTGATCACGTCGCTCGCCCACCCAGCGCCGAAGCTCTCCCACACCAGAAGGTCGACGCCACGCGGCCCCAGCAACGACCACAGCGCCATTTCGACCGCCCCCGTGTCCGAAGCCGGCACGATGGCGATGCGCCAGCCCTCGGGCACCCCGAGTAGCGCCCCGGTGCGCTCGATCAGCGCCTTGAGGCGCGCCTTGCCGGCGGCGGACCGATGGGAGCGCCCAAGCAGGGCGCTGTTCAGGGTCTCGGGCGTCCAGCCGGGGCGCTTGGCACAGGGGCCCGACGAGAAACACGGGTTGGCCGGGCGGACGGTGGGCGTTTCGATAGATGGGTTCATGGCGCTGGCCGCAAGCCGCTCCCGCCGCTCAGAGAGTAATTTCGCCGTCGAGGTAGAGCGCGACACGCCCCTCGATGCGCACCCGTGCGCCTTGAAGCTCGCAGGTGAGCACGCCACCACGCGCGGAAATCTGGCGCGCCTCCAACCGGGTCTTGCCCAAGCGCTCCGCCCAGTAGGGCGTCAGCAGGCAGTGGGCCGAACCGGTCACCGGGTCTTCGGCGATGCCCGCCCGGGGCGCGAAGAAGCGCGAGACGAAGTCGACGCTCTGGCCGGGCGCGGTGGCGATCACGCCGCGCCGGTCGAGGCGCGTAAGCGCCGCCATGTCGGGTGCCAGCGCCGCCACGTCGGCTTCGGAGGCGAACACGGCTAGGTAGTCCATCTCCGCCAGTACCACATCAGGCTCGGTGCCCAGGCCGGCGACGAGGTCGGCCGGGGCAGCGCACGGCTCAGGCGGCAGGGCGGGGAAATCCATCGCCAGAGAATCGCCAGCGCGGCTGACCGTGAGCGGGCCGCTAGCGCTCGAAAAGGTCACGCTCTCGCGGGTAGGGTCGAGAATCGTGAGCACCACATGGCCGGACGCGAGAGTGGCGTGGCCGCACAACTCTACCTCGATTGCCGGGGTAAACCAGCGCAACGCGAAGCCGTCGCCTTCGGGTACAAAAAACGCCGTCTCGGAAAGATTGTTCTCGGCCGCGATCGCCTGCAGCACGGCGTCGTCGAGCCAGCTCTCAAGCGGGCAAACCGCCGCCGGATTGCCCGCGAAAACCCGGCTCGTAAAGGCGTCGACCTGGAACAGACGGAGCTTCATGCCCTTTTGTCTCACCCGCATTCCACCGACGCAACCCCGGAGGCGAGGGGACGGTTGAGAACAATGTTTTTCCCCGCCGAAACGAACGCTATCATCGACAAAAAACAGGGGCGGCCTAGCCGCCTGCGGGAGATGTGGTGTGACGAGGACAATCCG
Organism: Alphaproteobacteria bacterium; assembly: GCA_963694715.1. Lineage (GTDB taxonomy): Bacteria > Pseudomonadota > Alphaproteobacteria > UBA828 > JAPUJA01 > CAVOEB01. The sequence continues at coordinate 44,327 of CAVOEB010000002.1, forward strand.
ACAACGCGCCGGCCGGCTGGGCGGGGCGGTGGTGCTGGCAGCCATGGTCGTGGGCGTGGCAGCGCCCGCGAACGCGGATTTCGCCGCCGGGTGGAGCGCAGCTCGCAGCGACGATCTTGAAACCGCGCACGACGAATGGCTGGTGCTCGCCAACCGGAGCGACGTCGACGTTCAGTACAACATGGCCGTGCTCCACGAGCAGGGCGTCGACGGCGAGCCCGACCTGGTCATGGCCCGCGAGTGGTATCGTCGTGCCGCTGATCGGGGCTTCGCCCCCGCAGCCTTCCGGCTGGCCCAGTAATACAAATTGGGGCTGGACGGCGAAGCCGGCCTGTCGCGTATCATCGAATACACGGTCCGCGCCGCCCAGCGCGGTCACGCCAAGGCCCAATTTGCGCTGGCGATCGCCTAAGAGCATGGCCAAGGCGTCCTGCAGGACTTTCACCGAAGCCGTCGATATTTGTACCGCCTGGCTGCCGGATAGGGCCTGATGGAAGCGCAGTACAACCTCGCGCACCTCTACGAATCAGGGCTCGGCGTGCCGAAAGACGTCGGTCAGGCGATCGGCTGGTATAGCGACGCCGCCGAGCAAGGCTGTACCGATGCTCAGAATAACCTCGGCTATCTCTATGAGCATGGCGTCGGGGTCAAGCGTGATCCCTCGATCGCGGTGCGCTGGTACTGCCAGGCCGCCGAGCTGGGCCATGCTCTCGCCCAGGCCAATCTCGGTATCCTCTACAACTACGGCCAGGGCGTGAACCACGACTATCTGGCGGCCGCGCACTGGTATCACGAGGCGGCGGCCCAGGGCGAACCGCTCGCGCAGAACAATCTGGGCCTGATGTACGCCAACGGGCTAGGCGTCGAGAAAGACTTCGTCGAGTCCTACAAACGGTTCCATCTTGCCGCCCAGGGCGACGACGCCAAGGTGGCCAGCACCGCCGAAGACAACCGCCAGCGGCTGGCCGAAAACATCGGCCCCGAAACGCTCGCCTGGGCCCAGACCATTGCAGCCAACGCCGTGGGCCGCCAGATCGTCGAGCTGGCCGCCATCGCGCCGGCAGGCGGCGTCGAGCTGATGCGCACCGCCGATTTCGGCCAACTCGTGGTAACCGTGCAGCGCCGCCTCGACCAGTTGGACTTCTTCAAAGGCGCGATCGACGGCTTGCTCGGGCCGCTGACCACCGAGGCCGTCATGGCCTATCAGAAGGCCCAGGACATGGAAGCGACCGGCGAGATCGACGAGACGCTCCTCGCCCGGCTGTTGGCCGAGCGCGAACAGGGCCCTCGCCCGATTACTAGACTAAATATAGGGTTTTCTCCTGGTTCGGGGTCCAAAACAGGGCTGGATGTGCGGTGAATTTTAGGCCTATAGTGGCGTCTTATTGGGAATGCTCGGCTCGAACCTAATCAGGCGCGCGGGCATACGGGAGAACAACCAGCCAAGTTCAGAAAGTGAGCATAGAATGACAGATCAAGCTGCGAGGAACGTCAGCCTCGAGCAGATGGACACGGACACTACGCTTCATGCGTATACCGCGCTCGACGAGCACCTGAAGAACGGACCCGAACGCATCATCGCGAGCGGCAACGGAATTTACATCACCGATACCCAGGGCCGTACCTACATCGACTCCATGGCGTCGTTGTTCTGCGTCAACGTCGGCTATGGCCGTTCAGAGGTCGCCGACGCGATCTCCGAGCAGGCCCACAAGATGGCCTACTTCCATACCTTCTGCGGCAACGCCAACGAGCCCCAGATTTTGCTCGCCGACCGGCTGCTCAACGGCCTCCTGCCGCAGAACATGAGCAAGATCCTGTTTGCAAGTTCGGGCTCCGAAGCCAACGACGCGAACGTCAAGCTGGCCTGGAACTACCAGATTTTCCGGGGCAAGCCCAAGAAGCGCAAGATCATCGCCCGCGAGGGGGGCTATCATGGCGTAACCGTCATGGGGGCAAGCCTATCGGGCCTGCCGATCATGCATCAGGCTTTTGGCCTGCCGCTGGATTGCGTGATCCATACGGATAAGCCGCATTACTTCTGGGGCGGCAATCCCGGCGAGTCGGAGTTGGATTATTCCAAGCGCCTGGCCAAGAACCTCGACGAGCTGATCCAACGCGAAGATCCCGAGACCGTCTGTGCCTTCATCGCCGAGCCGGTGATGGGCGCGGCCGCTGCGGTCTGCCCTCCGGAAGGCTACTTCCAGGAGATCCAGAAGGTTCTCGACAAGCACGACGTGCTGTTCATCGCCGACGAGGTAATCACCGGCTTCGGTCGTCTGGGCGCCTGGTTTGGTTCCGAGCTCTACGGTATTGAACCCGATCTGATGACGCTCTCGAAGGGCATCACCAGCGCCTACATGCCGAGCTCGGCGTCGGTCGTCTCCAAGAAGGTGTGGGACGTGATCAGCGCGACTCATCCCGAGATGCCGATGTTCGCATCGGGATCGACTGCGGCGGGCCATCCGATCGCCTGCGCAGCCGCACTTGCCTGCCTCGACATCTATGAGAACGAAAATCTCATCAACAACGCCAAGGTGGTCGGCAAATACTTCAAGGACCAGCTGAACGAGCGCATCGGCGATCACCCGCTGATGGGCGAAGTTCGGGGCGAGGGCCTGATGCTCGCAGTCGAGCTGGTGGCCGACAAGGACACCAAGGAAGTGCTCAATCTCGAGTGGGATTGCTCGCACCGCCTGTTTGATCTCTGCCTTGAGGAGATGCTGATCACGCGCGGCTTCTTCGGGCACAACTCGTCGTCGTTCGCGCCGCCGTTGACCATCACCACGAGCGAGGTCGACGACATCATCGGTCGCTTCGAGAAAGGCCTGAACAAGCTGGCCGACGAGCTCGTTGCCGATGGCCGCTGGAAGCCGAAAAATTAGAAACGCTTAAAGCCGCTCCGCCCATTCGGGCGGGAGGGTCGAAAATCAAGGCCGGTCCGGAAGCCCCGGGCCGGCTTATTTTTTAGCCGATGTCAGGGACGCTGCGCGGTGCCGGGAAGGACGGCGCCGGTCTGACCGAATTCGGATTCGTAATGGGCCCGCTGTCGCTGAGCGGCAATCACCGTGTTGCGCATCAGGATTGATACCGTGACGGGGCCAACGCCGCCCGGCACGGGCGTGATCCATCCGGCCACCTCGCGGCAGGACTCGTAATCCACGTCGCCCACGGTGATCAAGCGGCCATCTTCGTCCTCGATCCGGTTGATCCCGATATCGATTACGACAGCGCCCGGCTTGATCATCTCGGCCGTTATCATGCGCGGCTTGCCGACGGCGACGAACAGCGCGTCCGCCTGGCGTGAATGTACGGCGAGATTTCGTGTCATATGGTGACAGACGGTGACCGTAGCGCCTTCCGCCATGAGCAGAAAGGCAATCGGCTTGCCGACGATCTCGGAGTGCCCGACGATGACCGCGTCCAGTCCCTCCAACGCAACCCCCGTACGCCGGAGCATCTCGACCGACGCGGCGGCCGTACAAGGGGCGAGCTCAATCTCGTTGTAGACGATGTTACCGATCGAGGCTGGGTGCATGCCTTCGACGTCTTTAAGCGGATGCACCGCGCTTTGCAGCTCCTTGATGCTGAGCGGCTTGGGCACCGGACGCTGGACGATGATCCCCGTGACCCGGGGATCGACATTCAAGGTCGCAATTGCCGCTAGGATTTCACCGCGGGTCACGTCGGCCGGAAAATGACGTTCCTCGAAGGCGATACCCGCCGTCTCGGCGCGCCGGCGCTGATTGCGGACATAGACTTCGACCGGCGCCGTATCGCCGATGGTGATCGAGACAAGCCGCGATGGCCAGCCGGTAGAGACAAGGGCCTGGGCCGCGTCGCGCACCTGACCGAGGATTTCCTCGGATACGGCCTTACCGTCAATGTCTTTGTGATGCATGCGTTCTCGTAGGGAATACAGTTTCTGCCCCGTCCGGGCGTACACACCATAAGTAATGGCGCCAACGAACTACCACTGTTTTAAATTCCATGGTAGAGACGATGGTACTGGTACCGCGCGCTAATTCACGCGATAGTCAGGGTAAGAGCTCCACTTTTTTCTACTGTCATGGCAGCGAAAGGTGATGGGCACGATTATTGCATATTTGGAGACCAAAACCATGACGGCTCATATTGGACGCAACCTATCGTTGGAGGAGATGGACAAGCAGAGCCACCTCCATCCTTATTCCTCTCTCGCCGACAATCTAGAGACCGGCCCGAAGGTGTGGAGCGGCGCCAAGGGCATCATGCTCACGGACACACAGGGCAACGAGTTCATCGACGGTATGGCCGGGTTGTGGTGTGTCAATATCGGCTACAGCCGCGATGAAATTGCCGATGCTGTCGCGGCCCAGATGAAGCAGATGAGCTATTACCACAGCTTCGCGACCGCCTCGAACGAACCGGTCATTCGTCTTGCCGATCGCCTTCTGGGCCTATTGCCGGACAACATGAGCAAGATATTCTTCGGCAATACAGGATCGGATGCGAACGACACGAACGTTAAGTTCGTCTGGTATTACAGCAACCTGCGCGGCAAGCCCGAAAAGAAGAAGATCATTTCGCGCGAGCGCGGCTATCACGGCGTGACCATCGCCGCCTCCAGCCTCACCGGTCAGCCGTTGCTGCACAACGCGTTCGACCTGCCAATCAACAACATCATCCATACCCTGCCCAACCATTATTACCGCCAGGCCGAACCGGGTATGAGCGAGTTGGAGTTTTCCAAGCATCTCGCCGCCGAGCTCGACGCCTTGATCGAGCGCGAGGGCCCCGAGACCGTGGCCGCCTTCATCGCCGAGCCCGTGATGGGCGCGGGCGGAGTGATCACGCCGCCGGAGGGCTACTTCCCGGAAATCCAAAAAGTGCTCGATAAGCACGATGTGCTGATGATCGCCGACGAAGTCATCTGCGGCTTTGGGCGGTTGGGAAAATGGTTCGGCACCTACGCCTACGACATCAAGCCCGATATAATAACCATGGCGAAGGGCCTGACCAGCGCATACATCCCGATGTCCGCGTCGGCCATATCCCAGCGGGTGTGGGACGTGCTCGTCGAAGGTTCGCCCAAGATTGGGCCGTTTGGCCACGGCTATACCTACGGCGCCCACCCGGTTGCCGCAGTCGCCGCGATGGCGAACCTCGACGTCATCGAACGCGAGAATCTGGTCGACAACTCGGACAAGGTCGGCGGCTATATGCAGGAACGGCTCCGGGCCCGCCTGGCGGATCATCCGTTGGTCGGTGAGATCCGCGGCCGCGCCCTGATTGCTGCGGTCGAGCTGGTCAAGAACAAGGCGACCAAGGAGGAATTCGACCTCGGTCTCAAGGTCGGCCCCCAGATGATCGCCGCCTGCATGGACGAAGGCCTCGTTATCCGCTCGCTGATGGGGACGAATTCCACGGCCTTTTCGCCGCCGCTCGTCGTCAACGAATCGGATATCGACGAAGTCCTGGACCGCTACAGCCGCGCCCTCGACAAGGTGGCCGGCGACCTCAAGAAGGACGGTCACTGGAACGGCTGACGCAATACCAACACGCGATTCCAAGGCCCGCCTTACGGCGGGCCTATTTTTTACGACTTCGCCCAAGGGACATCCGAATTTCCAGAGAATTCATCGCGTCCCAGCCCTTCGCTCCGATAGTCTCATTGAAGTTGGACTCGCCGAAAGAGGCCGCGATCAGATGTCCGAGCGAGAGGGAGGCTCCACCGTGACAGCGGTAGTGAATAGTTTTCTTCACGAGCGTACCTACACCATCACCCACTTGGTCTCAGACCCAGATACGGGCCGCGCCCTCATCATCGATTCGGTGCTCGATTTCGATTCGCGCGCGCTGCGAACCACGACCGAAGCCGCCGACCGGATCATCGCCCATGTCGGAGAATGCGGGCTAAACGTGGACTGGATTCTCGAGACCCACGTCCACGCCGACCACATGAGCGCGGCGCCCTATCTGCGAGAGGCACTCGGAGGACAAACGGCCATCGGCGAGCATGTCCGTGAGGTCCAGAATACCTTTGCCGGGCTGTACAACGCCGGACCCGAGCTTGCGACCGACGGATCGCAATTCGACCATCTTCTGGCGGACGGCGAGAAACTGGCGATCGGGAATCTCGAACTCGAGGTCATGAGTACCCCAGGTCATACGCCGGCCTGCGCGAGCTATCGGGTCGGCGACGCGCTGTTCGTCGGCGATACGATCTTGATGGAGGATTTCGGCACCGCGCGCTGTGACTTTCCGGGCGGCGATGCGCGCACCCTCTATCAGTCGATCCAGCGCCTGCTCAGCCTGCCCGAGGAGACGCGGATGTTTCTATGCCACGACTACGGGCCGAACGGGCGGGCCATCGCGTGGGAGACCACGGTCGGCGCCCAGCGCCGCGGGAATATCCATGTCAAGGAAGGCATCTCGGAAGACGAGTTTTCCGCCAAGCGCGAGGCGCGTGACGCCAAGCTGGAGTTACCGGAGCTGCTTTTTCAATCGGTTCAGGTCAACATGCGCGCGGGCCAGCTGCCGCCGTCTGAATCGAACGGCGTGACTTACCTGAAGATACCGATCAACGCGCTTTAAACCCCAGACAAACGAAACGGGGCCCGGCATCAAGCCGGGCCCCGTCACATCTCAGGCTAGCGAGGTTGGAGGTAGGATTACATCCCCATTCCGCCCATTCCGCCCATTCCGCCCATTCCGCCCATTCCGCCCATTCCGCCCATTCCGCCCATTCCGCCCATTCCACCCGGGGGACCAGCACCGGGTCCACGGCCCATCGGCGGCGCTGCCGGCGGCTCCTTGGGCACATCGGGCGATTCCGTAATCATCGCCTCGGTGGTGAGCATGCGGGCGGCAACCGAGGCTGCATCTTCCAGCGCGCAGCGGACCACCTTGGTTGGGTCGATGATGCCGGCCTTGAAGAGATCCTCGTAGGTACCGGTTTCGGCGTTGAAGCCGATCGCCGGGTCCTTAGCGTCCATGCACTTCTGCACCACGACCCAGCCGTGCTCGCCCGCGTTTTCTGCGATCTGGCGTATCGGTTCCTGGAGAGCCTCGCGGACGATGTTGGCCCCGACGCGCTGGTCAGAATTTGGAAGCTCTATCTTGTCGAGAGCCTTGCGCGCTCGCAGCAATGCCAGGCCGCCGCCCGACACAACTCCCTCGGCAATCGCCGCACGGGTCGCGTTGAGCGAGTCGTTGACCCGATCCTTGCGTTCACGAACCTCGGTCTCCGTCGTGCCGCCGACACTGATGACTGCGACGCCCGAGGACAGTCGCGCGAGCCGCTCGTTGAGCTTCTCGTAATCGTAGGACGCTTTGGTGACCTCCATGGTCTTGCGGATTTCCTCGCACCGCTTCTTGAGATCTGCCTTCTTGCCTTTGCCGCCGATGATGGCGCAGTCGTCCTTGCGCACGACCACCTTGTCGACCCGGCCCAGCATGTCGAGGGTGACGTTTTCCAGCTTTTCGCCAGCGTCCGCACTAACGTAATGAGCACCGGTGAGGATCGCGATGTCACGGAGCGATTCCTTGCGCCGGTCACCGAAACCCGCCCCCTTGACCGCAACGCACTTTAGGCCGCCCTGGACCTTGTTGGTCACCAGCGTCGCCAGGGCCTTGCCCTCAACGTCCTCGGCCACGATAAGGAGCGGCTTCTTGGCCTTGATGACGAGCTCGAGCAGTGGCACGAGAGCCGGAATCGCGTCGATCTTGGCTTCGAAGCACAGGACTAGCGCGTTGTTGTACTCACAGACCATCTGCTTGGGATCGGTGACGAAATGCGATGACAAATAGCCGCGATCCCATTTCATGCCCTCGGTCAGCTTGATTTCGGTCGTAAGGGACTTGCCCTCGTCGACACTAACGAGACCGTCGGTGCCCACCGTCGTCATCGCCTCGGCGATCCACTCGCCAACCTCGCTATCGTTGTTGGCCGCAATGGTCGCAACCCGCGCGATCTCGTCGCGTTTTCCGATGGTGCGGCTCTGCTTCTTGAGCTCGTTGGCCACGGCCTTGGTCGCCGCGTCGATCCCCCGCTCGAGATCGATCGGGTTCATCCCGGCCGCCACGGCCTTGATCCCCTCACGCGCGATGCAGTGGCTAATCACCGTCGCCGTCGTGGTGCCATCGCCCGCCACATCGTTGGTACGCATCGCGACATCGCGAATCAGGCGCGCGCCCATATTCTCGAACTTGTCTTCGAGCTCGACTTCCTTGGCGACGGTCACACCGTCCTTGGTGACCCGCATGCCCATGCTGAACGACTTAGTCAGCAGCACATTACGCCCCTTCGGGCCGAGCGTTATCGCCACCGCCCTGTTCAGGATCTCGACCCCTCGAATCATGCGCTCACGGGCCTCCGCGGAAAACACGATATCCTTCCAGGATTCGGCCATCGGATTCTCTCTCCCTTGGTTTCGGGGCAGCCCGGCGTCAGGCGACCACCGCAAGAATGTCGTTTTCGCGTACGATCAGCATATCCTTGCCATCGAGCTTGACCTCGGTGCCCGAATATTTTCCGTAGAGCACGCGGTCGCCAGATTTAACCGTCAGTTTGATCAGCTTGCCGTTCTCGTCGCGCACGCCCGAACCGACGGACACAACCTTGCCCTCGCTGGGCTTTTCCTGCGCCGTATCGGGAATAATGATGCCACCGGCGGTCTTTTCCTCGCTCTCAAGCGGCTTAATTAGCACGCGATCATGAAGAGGTCTGAATTTCATTGGTCACTCCCACCCTTCGAACGCCCCGGTTGGGGCAGAAATCCTTGAAAACTAGAGCTTTTCCCTAGTTTGTTAGCACTCGTTGCTTGTGAGTGCCAGATATGTAGGAGAATGCGCGCCGCCTGTCAAGAACACACCCTGTTAATCGCCGGCAATCTTAGCGTTAACAGCCGGCTAGCCATTTCAAGCGAAGCTCATTTCCACTCAGAATTCAAGCGAAGATGGTCCTTGCGATGTCCTTGCTGACGGTACGCGACGTGCTTAGCCATGACGAAGTGCGTGAGATTACCGACCGGCTGGCCGCCGGCGAATTCATCGATGGTTCCCTCACGACCCGAAACGCGCCCGCCACTCTCAAGCTCAATCAGGAGCTCCAGGCCGACGACACCCGCAAGCAGCTTGCGACCTCGGCAATCGACGCGCTCAACCGCAGCGATGCGATCCGCACCCACGCCTATCCCAACAGGTTTTCCTGCCCCATCTTCAGCCGCTACCAGGAAGGCGTGTATTACGGCTATCACACGGACGGCGCGATCCCGAACTGGGGTCATCCCAACGCGGTACGCAGCGACTTGTCGTGCACCGTATCTCTTAGCGAACCGGATAGCTACGACGGCGGCAAACTGACCATTCATGCCGGCTCCGAGCCGATTCAGCTCAAGATTCCCGCGGGCAGCGCCGCGATTTATCCGACCCCGAACCTGCACCGGGTCGAGACCGTGACCCGCGGCGAGCGGCTGGCCGCCGTGCTCTGGGTGCATAGCTATGTGCGCGATCCGGCCCGTCGCGACATCCTCGCCAAATGCAACGACCTGGTCGAACGTCCGGGCGCAAAGGACATGAACGACGAGGCGACCCTCGAATCGAACGTTCTGCACGATCTGTTGCGCCAGTGGGCGGAGACTTGAGCGCCGGGACGCATCAATCTGCGAAAATCACGCCCGGGTTCATGATGCCGTTGGGATCGAGGGTTCGTTTGAGCCGGCGCATCAGCGCGATCTCTTCTTCCGTGCGACAAAGCCCGAGATAGTCCCGCTTCATAATACCGATTCCGTGCTCGGCGCTGATGCTGCCTTCGGCGTCGGCCACGAGGGTGTAGATGCGCTCTGCAAGGGGAGCGCCCTTCGCCCGGAACGTCTCGTCGGGCGCCTCGCGCTTCTGCACCATGTTGACGTGCAGATTGCCGTCGCCGAGATGGCCGTATACCAGGCAAAGCACGCCGCCGATGGCTTGGGCAATCGCGTCGAGTTTGGGCAGGACCTCCGGGATCCGGCCGGGCGGCACGGTGACGTCGAACTTATGGGTCAGACCCTCGCGGCTGATCGCCTCGGTCACACCTTCGCGTAGCTGCCACAGTGCCGCCGCCTGGTCCTCCGATTCCGCGATCACGGCATCGACGGCATGCCCAGCCTCCAGGGCTGCCGCGAGAGCGTCCAGGAACCCCTCGCGTTCGCCCGCGCCCGCGCCGGATTCCGCCTCGACCAGGACGAGCAGAGGATAGATCGTGGCAAAGGGCCGGCGCGCCGCGGCATTATGCCGGAACAACAGCTCGATCGCCTCGCACCTGATCATCTCGAGCGACGAGAGCCCGGGCAGACCCTGGCGTAAGACTTCCAACAGACCGATGGCGGCAGTTGCAGTCTCGACCCCGAACAGCGCCGTGTGCCGGGCGGCGGGCCGGGGATGGGCCTGGAGTACGAGACGGGTGATCACGCCGAGAATGCCCTCGGATCCGATGAACAGCTGCTTGAGATCGAGGCCGGTGTTGTTTTTCCGCAGCTTGTTGAGCCCGCTCACCACGGTGCCGTCGGCCAGGACCGCCTCAATGCCGCGAATCTGGTCGCGCACATGGCCGTAGCGGATCACCTTGACGCCGCCCGCATTGGTCGACGCCATGCCGCCCAGCTGACAGGACCCGCGGGCCCCGAGATCGACGGGAAATACCTGCTCCCGCTCCGCGAGATACCGGTGCAAATTTTCCAGCACGACGCCGGCCTGGACCCGGACCGTGCCCGATGCGCTATCGAACTCTTCGATCGCGTTGAGCCGCGCAAGGCTGAGTACAACCTCGCCGTCGCGCGGCACCGAGCCGCCGACCAGCCCCGTGTTGCCGCCCTGGGGCACGACCGCGATACCATGGGCATCGCAGGCGCGCAGCAACGTGCTGACCTGCTCGATGCTGTTGGGGCGAGCAACGAGGGCGGGCCGGCCGCTGAACTTGCGGGTCCAGTCGACGCCATAGGGGGCGACCTCGTCGGGCCCGGTCAGATACAATCCGGGCTCGTCGAGTGCCCCACGTAGCCGGCCCTCGATGTCGGTCATGACTTGCACCTTCTCAGCGGAGCCCTAAACTTAGCGCCGCCAGCTCGAAACTGCACTTGCGAAAGCGCTGCTCCCTGTGAATCCGACGATCTTGTTTCTCGATTTCGACGGCGTCGTCGCCGACAGTATGCCGGCCAAGACCGATGCCTTCATCAAGGCGTTCGAGGGCTGCGGCTTTGCCCCCGACGCGATCGGCCGACTCTATCGTCGATTCTCAGGCAGCGGTCGGGACCGCATTTTTACCCTCGTCTTCGAGGAATTGGCCGCGCGCGCCATGACGGACGCGGAGCACAGCCGGGCGCAGGCGATCTTCGCCCGACTGGAAACGCAAGCCACACCGGGACTGGCGCTATTTCCCGGGGTTGGGGATTTTTTGGCCCACGAGGCGACGCGACGCAGCCTCGTACTGGTGACGGGAACGCCCGCCGGGGTGATTGATGCGATCCTTGAAAGCCTCGGCATAGCCGGTCATTTTACCGCCGTCTACAGCGCCACGCTCAACAATCCCAAAGAGCGCCATATGGCCGAAGAGCTCGAATTCACCAACGTCTCGGCCGCCAACGCCCTGATGGTCGGCGATTCACTGGTCGACATGGAGGCCGCAAAGGCCGCGAACGTCGCCTTCGTCGGTGTCGGCGACCCGGAATTCTTCGCTGGTGGAACGGCCGTTGCGATCATCGACAACCTGCCTGATATCGGCGCCCGGTTCGACGGGGCATGGCAAGAGAAGCCGGGGTGATGTTCGAAGGCTTCGAACAGCGGACCATCGAGACCGACGGCGCAGCCATCGATCTCGTGGTGGGCGGCGACGGGCCGTCGGTCCTGCTGCTTCACGGCTATCCCCAGACCCGCGCCATGTGGCACGCCGTTGCGCCGAAGCTGGCAGAACGTTACCGGGTGGTGGTGCCCGACCTGCGCGGTTACGGCGACAGCACGAAGCCGCCAGGCGGCCCCGACCACGCGGGATACTCCAAACGCGCCATGGCCGCCGACCAAGTCGCCGTCATGGCCGCGTTGGGCGCGGACCGCTTCGCGGTTCTGGGCCACGACCGGGGCGCACGGGTGGGACACCGGATGGCGCTCGACCACCGGGACCGGGTGGAGCGGCTTGCGGTGCTCGATATCGTGCCCACGCTGGCGGTGTTCAGCCAGCTTAGCCAGGGCGTCGCGACGGGCTACTACCACTGGTTCTTCCTGATCCAGGACGAGCCGCTGCCCGAGCGGCTGATCGGCAACGATCCGAAATTTTACCTGCACTGGTGCCTTGCCCGGCTCGGCGGCAGCCTCGAGATGTTCCACCCGGACGCGCTGGCCGAATACGAGCGCTGCTTCACTGCCGAGACCATCCATGCGAGCTGCGAGGACTATCGCGCTGCGGCATCGATCGACCTCGATCACGACCGGGCCGATCTCGACCGAATCCTCACCTGCCCGGTGCTCGCCCTGTGGGGCGCCCAGGGGCGGGTTCACCAGTGGTACGACGTGCTTGCATGTTGGCGCGAACGCGCCGAACAGGTATCGGGTAACGCGATCGATGCCGGCCATTTTCTGGTCGAGGAGCGTGCCTCCGGGGTCGGCGACGCCCTGCTCGACTTTCTCGGAACAGGCTGAACCGTGAAGATCCTCGTGCTTGGAGCCGGCATCGTCGGCGTGACGTTGGCCTGGTTTCTCGCCCAGGACGGCCACGAGGTCACGGTGATCGAGCGGCGCGAGGGCGCGGGGTTGGAGACCAGCTTTGCCAACGGTGGCCAGCTCGCGAGCAGTTCCGCCGAGCCTTGGGCGAACCCGGCGGCGATCCGCACCGCGCTATCCTCCATCGGCCGCGAGGACGGAACGCTGATCATGCGCCTGCGCGCCGATCCCGCCATGTGGCTCTGGTGTCTGCAGTTTTTACGCAACTGCACAACCGCACGCGCCCGGCGCAACCGGATACCCCTGATCAGGCTGGGCCTGCATTCCCGCGCCATGATGGAAACCGTGCTGGCCGAGACCACGATCGCGTTCGACGAGGAACGCCGTGGAATTCTCGATCTCGTGGCCGACCCCCGCACGCTCGAGCGTGAAGCCCGTCATGGCGACGATGGCACCGGGCGCGAGGTCGTCGATCACGCCCGTTGCCTAGCCATCGAGCCCGCGCTCGAAGACTGCCGGGACAAATTCGCCGGCGGGCTTTACTTCCCGACCGACCGCAGCGGCGACGCGCATCGCTTTACCCACTCGCTGGCCGCAGATTGCGAACGCCTTGGAGTCGAGTTTCGCTACGAAACCGCAATTTCGAGAATCCGCACTCAAGGCGACATGGTTTCTTCGGTCGAGACGAGCGCCGGCTCACTCACGGCGGATGCCTACGTCCTGTGCCTGGGCAGTGAAAGCCGCCGCCTGGCCCGCCCGCTTGGCCTGCGCCTGCCAATCTACCCGGTGAAGGGTTATTCCGTGACCATCCCCACAGCGGGAGCCAACCGGGCGCCCCGGGTCAGCCTGTCCGATGAAACTCGGAAAATCGTTATTTCGCGCCTGGGCGACCGGCTGCGCGCTGCCGGCACCGCCGAGCTTGCGGGCGACGATAGAACCCTAAATCCGGTGCGCAGCCGCGCCGTGCTGAACGCACTGATGGACCTGTTCCCCAACGGCGGCGATGCCGAGCAGGCGGAGTTCTGGACTGGTTTGCGCCCCATGACGCCCGACGGTGCCCCGATTTTGGGGCCAAGTACGCATCTCAACCTGTTCCTCAACACCGGTCACGGCACGCTCGGCTGGACCACGGCCTGCGGCACCGCCGAACTGCTGGTCGACATCATCGCCGGCCGGTCCCCGGCCATCGAGCTGAACGGACTGACCCTGGCCCGCTTCTAGGGTCGCTTCAGGGGGCGATTGCCCGCGCGGCGTACTCCGCTAGAATGACGACTTCATTGGATGAAGAGGGAGCGCGCGGGCTATGGCAGAGACAATAGAGATCAACCGCGATCGCCTGATCAGCCGGCTCAACGAGCTGGCTAAAATCGGCGCGACGCCGGCGGGCGGCGTGCACCGACTTGCCTATACGGACGAGGACAAGGCGGGCCGCGATCTTTTCGTGCGCTGGTGCGAAGACGCCGGGCTCGCGGTACGGGTCGACGAGATGGGCAATATTTTTGCCCGTCACGGCGACGCCGACGGTGCGCCGGTATTCGCCGGCTCTCATCTCGACAGCCAACCCAAGGGCGGACGCTACGACGGCGCCTACGGCGTGCTGGGCGCATTGGAGGCCGTGCAATCCATCAAGGAGGCCGGCCACGCCCTCGCCCACCCCGTCGAGGCCGTGGCCTGGAGCAACGAGGAAGGCAGCCGCTTTCCCCCCTCCATGATCGGATCGGGCGTGTTCGCCGGACACTTTACCCTGGACTACGCCTATGGCTGCACCAGCCGCGACGGCAAGACCCAGGGCGGAGAGCTTGAACGCATCGGCTACAAGGGCGACGTGCCGTGCAAGGCGGGGGCGTTGCACCGCTATTTCGAGTTACATATCGAGCAAGGCCCTATTCTCGACGCCGAGGAAATTCGGCTCGGCGTCGTCGAAGGCGTCTATGGCCTCTACTGGCTTGAGCTGCGCCTCAAGGGCCAGGCCAACCACGCCGGCTCGACGCCCATGGAGTTGCGCCGCGACACGCTGATGGCCGCCGCCGAAATCTTTCTCGCGGCCGAGAAGCTACCCACGGAGATGGGCGACGGCAACCGCCTGACCGTAGGCTATATCGAGGTCGTTCCCAACTCGGTCAATGTGATCCCCGGCGATCTTACCTGCACCTTCGATCTGCGCTCGCAAGATCCGGCGACACTCGATGGAATGCGCGAACGCCTGGCCGCCATCATCGAGGAGATCGCGGCGCGGCGCTCCCTGGAGCACGAAATCGTCGAGCTTTCGGCGAACCCCATGGTGACTTTCGCACCCTCCTGCCAGGACGTCGTCGAACAGGCGGCTCAAGCCCTCGGCCTGTCCAACCAGCGCATGTATTCCGGCCCCGGGCACGACGCCGTGTGGGTCTCGACGGTGTGCGACACAGGCATGATCTTTGTGCCCAGCATCGGCGGTATCAGCCATGCCGAGATCGAGGACACCCTCGACGACGATCTCGCCGCCGGGGCGCGCGTGCTGGCAACCGCCATGTGGAAGAGCGCGGCCGGCTGACGGCGCGTAAACAGGCTCGAAAGCCCGCGGAATAATGCACCGATGCTGACCATCTTCCTGATCGCCTTCGTGACCGTCGCTTACGCGGGCTACAACCTGTTCGTCAAGGTGGCCGCCGATCACCTGCCCGCTACAACGACTACGACAGTGCTGGCAACGCTGTCGATGCAGGTTATGACGTTGATCCCCACCCTCGGCTTGCTTGCCATCCTATCGATCCAGGGTGGACACAACTTCAAGCTGAATTTGGGCACCGTTAAGTGGGCGATGATCGCGGGCTTGTGTATCGGCAGTGCGGAGGTCGCCTACTACTATCTTTTTTCCGGGTTGGGCGGCGGCCGGACAATGCCCGCCAATGTCGTCATTCCCATCGTCGTCTGCGGCACCGTGGTGATTACAGCCCTCGTGTCTTTCTTCCTTTTTCGCGAAAGCTTTTCCTGGCCGCAGATCCTGGGCTCGGCACTGGTGATCGGCGGCGTGTTTTTGATTCTCTGGGGCCCGCGTTCGTGAGGAGGCTCCCGGCAGGTAGCGTGGCGTGAGCGGGATGATCTTCGCCGCAGCCAGCGCGGCAATCTGGCTCGTTATCCTGCTCTTGCCGTGGCGGCCCTGGAGCACCCGCGAAACCCTCGATGCGACACCGGGCGAACCTGCGCCCGACCTCTCCGACCTGACCGTTTTGATCCCGGCCCGTAACGAAGCGAGCGTCATAGGCGAAGTGCTCGCCGCGCTCGGCGCGCAAGGTTCGCACTTACGAATCGTCCTGATCGACGACCAATCCGACGACGGCACGGCAGCGGCGGCCCGCGCCGGCTCACCCGAGGGTCTGGAGATCGTCAACGGCGAGCCACTTCCGGAGGGCTGGAGCGGCAAGCTCTGGGCTCTCGAACAGGGTCGAAAGCACGCCAACACGGCGCTTCTTCTGTTGCTCGATGCGGACATCCGACTTGAGCCCGGAACCATTCCAGCGTTGTTGCGCCGGCGGGGCGAGAGCGGCGCCGCGTTCGTGTCGCTGATGGCCCAGCTGCGTATGGTCAGCGGATGGGAAATCCTGCTGATGCCGGCGTTCGTTTATTTCTTCAAGCTGCTCTACCCCTTCGCACTCTCGAACGCGGCGCGCGGCTCCATCGCGGCGGGCGCGGGAGGCTGCATCCTGGTCGAGGCTCAGGCGATTGAAAAAATCGGCGGCTTTGGCGCCATCCAGGGCGCGTTGATCGACGATTGCGCGCTGGCACGTGCCATCAAACATGACGGCCAGCGCACCTGGATTGGCCTGACCCATTCCGCCGTCAGTCTCCGCTCCTACCGCGTACTGGGCGAAATCTGGGGCATGGTTGCCCGCAATGCCTTTACCCAGTTGCGTTACTCACCCGTTCTCTTGTTGCTCGTCACCGCCGTCTTCGCGCTGGCCTGCGCCATGCCCCTGCTGGCCCTCGTCGCCTTTCCCGGCGTGGGCGTCAAGATTCTCGGAGGCCTTGGTCTCGCCGCCATGATCGTGAGCTACATCCCGACGCTCCGCTATTACGGGCTTTCACCCCTGCTTGCCCTTTCCATGCCGGTTATCGGGGCGCTCTACCTGGCGATGACCTGGAGTTCGGCGTTCCGCTATTGGCGGGGGCACCGTTCGCGATGGAAGGGGCGCGTCTACCGTCGCTGAACCTCGAAGCCACTCTTTTGATGGAGTGATTGTCCCGTGCCCCGAATTGCGCTAAGCCTGCGCCTGCACCGCGCAACGCGGCGTGGCAAAAGACAACGGCCATCGGGCACACCATGACGGACGCGCTGTTCCGGCGCCTCGCTGACACCGACCGGAAACGGGTGGTTATCGTCGTCGACGGCGAGCCGGTCGAAGCCCTGGCCGGCGACACCCTTCTCACGGCCCTGCTCACCACCGGCCATCACTTAAGAGATTCCGAATTCGGCGACGGGCCCCGCGCCGGATTTTGTCTGATGGGCGCCTGCCAGGATTGCTGGATCAACCTCGAAGCGGGCGGACGGGTTCGGGCCTGCAGCACCTTCGTCTCCGACGGCCTACGAGTGCGCAGGCCCAAATCGACCTCATGACGGGCCCTCGTGTCCTGATCGTTGGCGCTGGGCCGGCCGGCAGCCGCGCCGCCGCCGTCCTCGCCGCTGCGGGCTTGCGGCCGGTCGTCGTTGATGAAGCGCCGCGCAGCGGGGGCCAGGTATATCGTCGTCCGCCACGGGATTGCCACCGCCCGGCCAAGGATCTCTACGGTTTCGAGGCGGCCAAGGCCCTCGACCTGCACCGAGCCTTCGATGGCCTGGGCGAGGCCGTCGACTACCGGCCCGAGACCCTGGTCTGGAACGTCCATGACGGCGAGGCCTGCACGCGCCACAGTGACGGCACCCTGGAGCGTATTCCCTACGACGCAGCCCTGCTTGCTACCGGCGCCATGGACCGGATCATCCCCTTCCCCGGCTGGACGACACCGGGCGTCTACACCCTCGGCGCCGCGCAGATCGCCTACAAATACCAGGGTTGCGCCATCGGCAGCTGCGTCGCGCTGCTCGGCACCGGCCCGCTTCTCTACCTCGTTGCCTATCAATACGCGACGCACGGCGCGGAGGTCGCCGTCGTGCTCGATACCGCCCGCCTGAGCGACGGGGTGCGCGCCCTGCCCGACTTGCTGTGGGGCGGGGCGACCTTCGCGAAGGGCCTTTATTACCGAAGCTGGCTCGCGCTACACGGTATTCCCCTGCGCAACGGGGTGACGCCGATCGGCGTCGACGGCGAAGACCGCGTGCGTGCCCTTCGCTATCGGGACAGCCGCGGGCGTGAACACCATCTCGCCTGCGATGCACTGGCCTTCGGCTACAGTTTGCGTTCCGAAACCCAGCTTGCCGATCTTTTGGGCTGCGCCTTCGAGTTCGATCCGCTGGGCTATCAGTGGCGGCCCCGGGCAGACGGCGATGGTCGCGCCAGCATCAAAAGCGTCTACCTCGCCGGAGACGGTGCCGGGATTTCGGGAGCAGACGCCGCCGATCGGCGGGGCGAACTCGCGGCACTTGCCCTGCTTGCGGATCACGGCCAGGCCGTGGATACGCGTCGGGTGGCGCGCTTGCGCCGGGAACTTGCCCGCCTGCAACGTTTTCGCCGTGGTCTCGAGACCGCATTTCCCTTTCCGCGACGTCTCGCGGAAGGCCTCGGCGATGACGTCCTGCTGTGCCGCTGCGAATCCATCAAGGCCGGAGAATTTCGCGCCCAGGCACACGGTCTCGGCGCCGCCGAGGTGAATCGCGCGAAGGCTTTCAGCCGCGTCGGCATGGGCCGCTGCCAGGGCCGGGTCTGCCACACCGCAGCGGCCGAAGTTCTGGCGGAACAACTGGGCTGCGAGGCAGCGGCGGTCGGCCGACTGCGCGGCCAGGCGCCGATCAAACCTTTACCCATCCCGGGGCAGGGCTCATGAGCCGGATTGAGACCGAGGTCGCCATTATCGGCGGCGGTATCGCGGGATGCTCCGCTGCGCTGCATCTTGCCCGCCGGAACGTTCCGGTCATGCTTTTCGATAAGGGATTCGCCGGGGCCGGAGCAAGCGGCGTGAATTTCGGCGGCGTGCGGCGAAACGGCCGCCATATCGAAGAGATGGCTCTCGCCACACGTTCGCTGGCCGATTACTGGCACAAGCTTGAGGACTGGCTGGGCACGGACTGCGAATTCACGGTCACCGGCCAACTGAAGTTGGCCCGCAACGCCGACGAGCTTGCCCTTCTCGATGCTTACGCCGAAGCGGCGGCCCCTTACGACCTCGGCCTCGAACCGCTGAACCGCAACGCGCTGATGGAGCGCTACGACTGGGTCGGAGAATGGGCCTTTGCGGCCTGGCACTGCCCGTCCGACGGCCACGCAAACTCTAGGCTCGTCGGCCCCGCCTTTGCCAAGGCCGCCCGGGCCGCCGGCGCGGACTTGCGTGAACACGAATCGGTCGTTCACGCCGAAACGCTTGGCGACGGCTTCGAGATCGCCACGAAATCCGGACTGGCGGTCCGGGCCAATCGCCTGCTCAACTGTGCGGGCGGCTGGGGTGCCGAGATCGCGGCCCTGTTCGGCGAGCAGGTGCCGATCGTGCCCCTCGCCCCGCAAATGGCCGTGACCGAGCCTTGCCCCTATTTTCTCGAGCCCGTGCTGGGGATGGTGGGCGGCGAGCTTTATGTCCGCCAGATCCCGCGGGGCAACATCATCCTTGGAAACGGCGGCGGCGGCGAGGTCGATCTCGCGAGCGGACGAACCAAGGTTCGCCCCGCCGATACGCTTGCTAGCCTTGCCGACGCGGTCAAGCTGGTGCGCCCGCTCGCCAACGTCAACGTGATCCGCACCTGGACCGGCATCGAGGGCAAGACGCCGGACGGCTACCCGATCATCGGACCGAGCGCGACGACGACAGGGCTATTTCACGCCATCGGGTTTTCGGGCCACGGCTTCCAGCTCGGACCGGCGACCGGCGCCGTGTTGGCCGAGCTAGCCCTGGACGACGCGACCCCGACCGACATATCGGCCATGAGCATTAAGCGCTTTACGGCGCCGGCGACTTAGCGCTCCGGGCGCACCACGACTTTGCCGAAATGGGTGCCCGCATCGAGATGGCGGATCGCGTCGACACCCTCGCTCAACGGAAACATCCGGTCGATGACCGGTTCGATTTGATGCTGGTTGACCATCTCGAGCATCGCCCGACATTCCGCCGTATTGCCCATGGTGGTGCCGCGAATGCTGATCCAGTGCAGAAACACGTAGGCCAAATCGATCTCGACGATATCGCCCGCCGTCGCGCCGAACACCACCAGCCGACCGCCCTGGCGCAGGCACGCGACCGATTGATTCCAGGTCGGCGCACCCACGGATTCGATGACCAGATCGGCGCCCGCGCCGCCGGTAAGCTTGCGCACCGCCGGCGCCCACTCGGCATCGCTGGCAAGAGCCAGGTCGGCGCCGAGCGCTCGCGCCCGCTCGCCTTTTTCCGGGCTTCGCGAGGTCACCACGACCCGCGCCCCAGCCGCCTTGGCAAGCTGGAGCGCCATGATCGAGGTGCCCGCGCCAATCCCGGGAATGACAACCATCTGGCCGCTCTGCAACTCCCCCTCGGTAAACAGCGCCCGGTAGGTCGTAATTCCGACCAACGGCACGGCCGCAGCCTGTTCCCAACTCAGATGGGCGGGCTTGGGCTCGACATTCGCACGCGGCACCACGGCATATTCCGCGAGTGTGCCGTCCGTGGGATAGCCGATGAGCAACCCGTCATAGCCGCCACGGGGCGGGCCGCTGCGCTCGTCGGGCCAATCGAGGGTCGGGTTGACGACGACCTCCGCACCCTCGTCGATATCCTCGACCCCGGGGCCGCGGCCGGCAATCACGCCGGCACCATCCGAGCCGAGAATGGCGGCGGGCTTGTCCAGATCCCGGCCCAGACAGGTCCAGATATCCCGGTGGTTGAGCGCCGCGGCACGGATTTCGAGCAACACCTCGCCCGGACCGGGAACGGGGATCGGTCGATCCGCCAGGGTCAGGCCATCCAACCCGGGTACCTTTTCGTGAATCACGCAGCGCATCGCATAATCTCCCTCCAAGGCGCGCGTAGCACGCATGCCCGATTTAACCAGCTTTTAGGTCACGAAACCTATTTAGACCGCCCGTGCCGCTTGACCACCCGATCGAACCAACGCTCGCCGAGCGTCGTGGTAAGCGGCCCGTGGACCTCGCCGCACAACTCCATTTCGGCGTCGAGCTCGGCAAGCACTTCAGGGTGATCCTTCAGGAACGCCGCGCCCGGCCCCTGGTAGAGCCAGGTCCGAAGTCCCTCCGGCGATATTTCGAAATGAGGCTGGAAGCCGTAGGTGGACTCACCCATGCGGAACGCCTGATTGTCGTAATTATCGCCGCGCATGAGCCGCACGGCGCCGTCGGGCAAATCGAACGTGTCGAGGTGAAATTGCAGGGTCCGGAACCCCGCCTCGGAGATCGGCGGCAAAAGCGGATCGAGCGCCGCATCGGCGGTCGGATAGACCCGATGGATGCCGAGCTCGGCGATCGGGCCCTTGTAGCAGCGCCCGCCCAGAGATGCCGCGATCAACTGCGCGCCGAGGCAGATGCCGAGAATAGGCTTGTCTGCTTTATGAAAGCACCGGATAAGGTGGTCGCACCGGCGCAGGAACGGATGCTCGACGAATTCGTAAGCGCTCTGCGGTCCCCCCAGGATTATCAGGCCGTCATGCTCGGATTCGTCGGTCGGCAAATCGTCGCCGTCGGGCGGGATGCGCGCATCGATCGTGACCCCAAATTTAGCGGCCGACGCATCGAGATAGACGTCGGGCGGCCCCCATCGGGCGCCGAGCACGGCCAGTACCTTCATGTCTCAGCCCGCCGGACAGCCAGACCAAACCAACCATCGCCAAACGCCAGGGCGAGCGGTCGATGCACTTCGTCGCACAGATGGGTCTCGGCGTCGATTTCGGCCCAGGCCTCGGGAATTCGCTCCCGGTAGCCGACGCCCGGCCCCGTATGCAGCCAGGCATCCAGATGGTCGGTCGTTGCCTCGATGTGAGGCTGAAACCCGTAGGTCACATCACCAAGGCGAAACGCCTGATTTTCGTAAATCTCGCCGCGCATCAGGCGGGCCGCGCCGTCGGGCAACTCGAAACTGTCGCGGTGAAACTGCAACAGGCGCAATCCATCACCGGGAATTGGCGGCAGCAACGGACCGCCCACCGCTTCTGCGGTGGCGTAGATGCGAGGAAAGCCCCGCTCCGGCTCCGGGCCCTCATAGCACCGCGCCCCGAACGCGCCGGCTATAATCTGCGCCCCCAGGAAAATCCCCAGGATCGGCTTACCGGCATCGTGAAAGCAATGGACCAGTTGATCCGAGCCTTGCAGAAAGGAATCTGAATCACGGTTGTATGCACTTTGCGGCCCGCCGAGAACGATTAACCCGAGATAGTCGCTGTCGTCGGGCGGCATGTCATCGCCGTCGGGAGGAATTCGCGATTCGACGGCCACCTCGTGACGAGCCGCACAGGCTTCTAAAATCATACCGGGCGGATCGGGCACGTCGGGCCCGATGGCGAGGATTTTCACCGGCGGACCTCGACGCTGTGTGCCAACTCAAGCCTACCCCTCGATGGATACGTTCCCGAAACAGCGCCTATCGGGCGTGCCGGCGGCGCATCAGGATCAACGCGAAGAAGCCGCCAAAGGTAAGCACCGCGACGGCGGCAATTATCAGAGAGCCGATGGCCGGAATCATCGGCGTATAGGACCCAACCATCTTGCCAAAAATCCATTCGGGCAAGGTCGAGTCCGCCCCTGTTGTAAAGGCCGAGAGCGGGAAATTTCCCCACGAGAGCAGGAAACCCCACAAACCTCCCGAGATCACGCCCGGCGCTAGCACGGGCAGGGTTACTTCCCAATAGACCTGCCAGCGTTTCGCTCCGAGGTCGTAGGCCGCCTCCTCCATCGAGGCATCGAACCCGTACATCTGGATCGAGATCACCAGGATAACGATGGGCACGATCCAGACCAGGTGGGCGAGTACCGCCGTCCACCAGTTCGGGATGATGCCAACATAGGTGAACCAGAGCAGAAGCGCCAACCCGAGCACCGCCTGGGGAAAGAAGATCGGCAGCAGGATCATCTTCTGATAGATTTTCTGGCCCTTCCAGTCGTAGCGCACGAAGGCCAGGGCGCCCAAAAAACCCAACACTATAGCAAAGCCCGCGACCACGCCGCCGATCTGCAGCGAGTTGCTTAGAAAGCCCTCGACCGCGGGCGAAGCGAAGGTTTTATCGTACCACTTGGTGGTGAAATCGCTGTAGGGGAACTTGAAGAAGCGCGACTTGCTGAACGACGCCATTATGACGCAGATGATCGGCACATAGAGGAAAAGCACGAGGAAGGCCGTCCAGCTGCCGACCAGCCATTTCATCCAGCACGGGGTCTTCATCGCTACTTTCTCCCCAACAGAGCGTCGAGGTCGAGCCGGCCCATCACGAAGGTCACGATCACGGCGACAACCCCGATCATGATGGTTGCCAGCGCCGAGCCCATAGGCCAGTTCTGGGCATAGGTGAATTCATGCTGGATTTCATTGGCGATGGTGATGACCGACATGCCGCCCAACACCTTGGATTCGGAGATGGCGCCCACCGCCAGGACGAAGCTGAGAAGGCCGCCGACCAGAATACCGGGCATGGCAATCGGGATCTCGATTTCCCGGAAAATCTGGAACCGCGAGGCACCCAGATCGCGAGCCGATTCCACTAGATCTTTCGGGATCATCGCAATGCCGAGTGTCATCGGAAACAGTACGAACGGCAGGTAGACGTAAACCAGGCCAAAGATGATCGAAGTCGGTGTGTAGAGGAGAGTGCCGATGTCCTCAGCACCGAAGACCTCCCGTATGATGCCGGCAAGTACGCCCGATCTCGGCAAATGGAAGAGAAACCAGCCGAACAGACGGACGTTCTCGGAAACGAACATCGGCATCAGAAACAGGAAGGTGACGATGATCGACCATTTACCGAACAGCTTGGCCATACCGTAGGCTGCCGGGTAGCAGACGACGAGTAGAATCGCGACGGTCAGGGCGGCCATGCCGAACGACCAGAGGTAGGAAATGTAGAACGTCTCGCTGAAAATCCGCTCGAAATTCTCAAGCGTCCAGGTGCCGTGATACCCGAACGTCCGGGACGGCAAGAAGCTGAACTCCATCACGATAATCAGAGGCGCCCCGAAGCCGGTAACGAAGAGCACTAAAACCGGGAGCGCGTTGAGCACACCGGGTTGGCGAAACCATTGAGCAACCCGGCGCACCAATCCGGGCGGCGCGATCACAGGAGGCGGGGGGCGCGTGGGGCGCTCATCCAGGCTGTGAGAGGCGTCGGACATTAGTCGGCCACCAGCACGCTGTCCTTGGCGTCCCAGCCGATCGTCACCTCGTCGTTCAGCTCGCCCCAGTAGGCCTGCTCACGAAGCTTTTCCACCGTGAACATCTCTTCGCCTACACGGACGTGGTACTGAACCCGTGAGCCCAGCGCATACTCGTTGTACAAAACCCCCATCATCCGGTTCTCCGCCTCGCCCGCTTCGCGCAAAAAACGAATCGATTCCGGGCGGATCACCAGATGGCCCCGCTCGAACCCCGACGGGCGCTCCGACGGCGAGGCCAGGCTCGTCCCGTGTTCCGGCGCCTCAAGCTTGTCCCCCGACGCGGTCACCGCCACGACGTTCACCTCGCCCATGAATTGCGAGACAAAACGGCTCTGCGGACGCGTATAGATATCGTTCGGCGTCCCGATCTGGATGATCTGACCCTCTCGCATGATCCCGATCCGGTCCGACATCACCATCGCCTCCTCCAGCGAATGCGTGATGTACATGAACGTCTTCCCCGTCGCCCGGTGAAGGTCCTTCAGTTCCACCTCCAGCAGCTTGCGCAGCCGGTAGTCGATCGCGGACAGCGGCTCGTCGAAAAACAAAATCTCCGGGTCCGACGCCAGCGCACGCGCCAGCGCAACACGTTGGCGCTCCCCGCCCGAGCACTTGGTCACGTTCTTGGCGTAATACTCCACCGGCAGCTGAAGCATATCGAGAAGCTCCATTGCCCGTTCCTTGCGCGCAGACCGCGATACCCCCCGCATCTTGAGCGAAAATTCGATGTTCTGGCCCACCGTGCGGTGGTGAAAGAGCGCCAATGACTGGAACACCATGCAGCTCGGGCGCCGGTTCGCCGGCACGTCAGTGATCCGCTGACCCCGTAGATAAACATCCCCCGCGCTCGGTCGCTCCAGCCCCGCCAACATCCGCAGCAGCGTCGTCTTGCCCGATCCCGACGGACCCACGATGGTGAAAAATTCACCCTCGCGGATGTCCAGGTCGACACCGTTCACAGCCGTGAACTTCCCAAACTGCTTGGTGAGCTTCGTCAGTCGTAAAAACGCCTCGGCTTCAGCCATCAACGTCTCCCTCTCCCCTGCTCGGCCATGCCGAGCCCTTCTGGCCGGTCCGGGTCATCCGCCCTTGCGGCGGCGGCCGGCATTGTCGCGATACCGGGTCAACCTGCCAGCCCGTCGATGAAAACAACGAACGCCGATTTCAGGATGTTAGCCTGAAACCGGCGTTCATAACTTCACGGGAAGGCCTTAGCAACCGCCCCTAGCGCTGGCTCAGGATTCCTTTTCGCGCTTCGCCGCGGTGTAAATCTCGAACTGAGCGTCATAGTTCGGGTTGATGTACATGTCGAAGGAGCGTTCGATCTCCCTCTCCAGCGCATCGGCCTGCACCGCATGGAGGTTCTCGGTGGTCCAGTGTGCCAGACATTCGGGATCCGACATCTGAGCCACATTGGTCATGCCATCCTCGTCCTGACCGATAACGGCGGACAGTTCGGGGCTCAGGCAGAACTCGAGGAAGTCCTCGGCGCGAGGGGTCGGGTCGTTGGCGTTGTTGACCACCGAGGTGATCTCGATCCACATGATGCCGCCCTTGCCGTCGACCGGGCCGCTGTCTGGCACCGTGCCCCAGAACTGGTTGTAGCCCTCGAGGCGCGGCGTCGAGGTGGTGTACGAGCTGCCGGTAACGTAGGCGTCGATCTCACCGTTGAGCATGGCGTTATTCAACAGGAAGTAATCGTCCGAGAGGATCGCCGAATTGTTGAACCACTGGCGACAAGTCGTCTCGAACGCCGCCATATCGTTCTCCGACTTCTCCTCGTAGGGATTCAGGCCGGCGCCAAGGTTCATGTGGCTGATGTTCCAGTTATCCCAGGTCAGGATCGCCATACGGTCCTTCAGCCCGCCAAAGAGATCCCAGCCTTCGCTTTCGGCGGTCGCCTGCGAGATCTTGTCGGTGTTCACCACATAGGTGAAGGTGCCGATGCGCTGGACGATACCAAGCATGTGCTCGTAATCGAGATCCATCGCCCATTTGTAGGGATGGTGGAACTCGGGAAACACCTTGTTGCCCTCGTAATAGGGAGCGAAGCGCTCGGTGTTGAGCGGCACGATCGTCCCCTCGGGGTACATCCACTCGCGGGCCCAGGGGTTGTTCAAATTGATGATGTGCCAGATGTCCTTCTCGCCGGCACGCAGGCGGTTCACCGCGTCCGGATCGGAAGTCAGCAGCTCATACGTGACCGGCGTGTCGTACTCGTCCGCGAACCGGCTGGTCACGGGATCGGAGCTGTAGCCGCTCCAAACGAAAATTTTAAGTTCGTCAGCGGCTTGTGCGGTCATGGGCACCATCGAGCCGGCGCCAGCAACGGCCGCACCGGCGCCCATGCCCTTGAGCAGATCGCGCCGTGAAAGTTTCAGGTTCGCCATTGTCTACCTCCCATTAATCGCGGACCATGTGCCCGCTGTTAAATAAAAATGCCCCATTCCTTATGTTTGCCCCTGCGCAAACGCAAGAGAGCATAGTGACACCCTGCAATACCGGGTAAGGGATACAATGTACCCTAACCATCGGACTGACCAATAGACATATAGGCCGCCCGCGCTCGATGGGTCTTCCGGGGAGCTCTATTAGGCCTGACGCCGACGCCAGAAAATGAGCATGAACCAAGCTCCGAACAGGATTACGAGCGAGCCGCCCACGGACAGCGAGCCGATCGCCGAGGCCATGGGCGTGTAGGCAACGGTCATCTTGGAATAGAGCCACTCGGGAACGGTTGAATCGGCGCCTGAGGTGAAAGCTGAGAGCGGGAAATTTCCCCAGGACAGCAGGAAGGCGAACAGCGCACCCGAGAACAGGCCCGGGGCTAGCGCCGGAATCGTCACTTCGCGCAAGACCTGGAAGCGGGTGGCGCCGAGGTCGTAGGCCGCCTCTTCCATCGAGGCGTCGAAGCTGAAGACCTGGATCGAGATCACGAGGGTCACGATCGGCACGATCCAGACCATGTGAGCGAACGCCGCCGTTTCCCAACTCGGGATGATCCCGAGGAAGGTATACCACTGCAGTAGTGCCAGCCCGAGCACCGCCTGGGGAAAGAAAATCGGCAGCAGGATTATCTTCTGATAGATGCTCCGCCCCCGCCAATTGAAGCGGGCAAACGCGAGGGCGCCAAAGAAGCCCAGGACGGTCGCGACCAGTGCGACCACTGCCGCCACATAGAGCGACGTCAGATGAATGTCACCCGTGACCGATGCCGCGAAGGTGTCGTCGTACCAGTTCATCCCGAACTTCTTGATCGGGAAGCGAAAATAGCGCGGCGCGTTGATCGATGCGAGGAACACGCTGATCATCGGGATGTACATGAACACCACGATGGCGATGGTCCACGCCAGAAGCAGGCTCCGGACCCAGGGCTTGGTATCCTTGTTCATCCCTAGCGCTTCCCGAGCAGGCGATCGAGATTGAGCCGGTTGAGCAAAGTCATCACGAGCACGCCGGTCAGGACCGTCACCAGCATGGCTATCGCCGACCCGCCCGGCCAGTTCTGGTTGTAGGTGAACTCGTGGCGGATATCGAGTGCGACGACGCTGATATTCTGTCCGCCCAGGATCGTAGTCTCCGAGATCGCACCCACCGCAAGGATGAACGTCAGCAGGCCGCCGACCAGAAGCCCCGGCATGGCAAGCGGGACCTCTATCTCCCGGAACATCTGGAACCGCGAGGCGCCTAAATCGTTTGCCGATTCCACGAGGTCCTTCGGAATCATCGAAACGCCGAGCACGATCGGGAACAGCATGAACGGCAGATAGACGTAACAAAGCCCAAACAATACGACCGCCGGCGTATAGAGCATCGAGCCCGGATCGAGCCCAAATAACGTCTTCATAATCCCCGCGAAAATGCCGCCACCCTTCATCAGAAAGATGACCCAGCCAAATAGGCGGACATTCTCGGAGACGAACAGCGGCAGGACCAAAAGGAGCGTAATGGGGCTCGCCCATTTGCCGAACACCTTGGCCATCCCATAGGCAATCGGGTAGCAGATCATCAGCAAAAACGCGACGCAGGCAGCCGCCAGACCAAACGACCAGAGGAACGGAATGTAATGGCTGGAGCCTTCCGCAAACAACTGGCTGTAGTTTTCGAGCGTCCAGTCGCCGTGGAATCCAAAGGTGCGCGCGGGAATGAAACTGGTCAGCCCGACCAGCACCAGCGGCCCCAGGAAGCCGGTCAAGAACAACAACAACGGCGGCACCGCGTTGAGCACGCCGGGCGACGCGATGCTGCGAAGCAGCGCCAACAGCCGCGAGGGCTCATCCAACCTGTGAGAGGCGTCGGACATTACTCGGCCACCAGCACGCTGTCCTTGGCGTCCCAGCCGATCGTCACCTCGTCGTTCAGGTTCCCTTGGTAGGCCTGCTCACGAAGCTTCTCCACTGTGAACATCTCCTCGCCCACCCGAACATGGTACTGAACCCGGGAGCCCATCGCGTACTCGTTGTACAAAATCCCCGTCAACTGGTTCTCCGCGCCCGATCCCTCGCTTACGAACCGGACCGATTCCGGCCGGATCACCAGATGACCCTGCTCGAACCCCGACGCTCGATCCGGCGGCGAGGTCAGCATCGCGCCGTGTACCGGCGCCTCCAGCTTGTCCCCCGACGCGGTCACCGCCAACACGTTCACCTCGCCCATGAACTGTGAGACAAATCGGCTCTGCGGCCGCGTGTAGATATCGTTCGGCGTCCCGATCTGGATGATCTGGCCCTCCCGCATGATCCCGATCCGGTCCGACATCACCATCGCCTCCTCCAGCGAATGCGTGATGTACATGAACGTCTTCCCCGTCGCCCGGTGAAGATCCTTCAGCTCCACTTCCAGAAGCTTGCGCAACCGGTAGTCGATCGCAGACAGCGGCTCGTCGAAAAACAGGATCTCCGGGTCCGACGCCAGCGCCCGTGCCAGCGCAACCCGCTGGCGCTCGCCGCCCGAGCACTTGGTGACGTTCTTGCCGTAATAGTCCGTGGGCAGCTGAAGCATATCCAGCAGTTCCATCGCCCGCGCCTTGCGCTCCGTGCGCGACACGCCCCGCATCTTCAGCGAAAACTCGATATTCTGGCCCACCGTCCGGTGATGGAACAATGCCAGAGACTGGAACACCATACAGGTCGGGCGCCGGTTCGCCGGAACGTCGTTGATCCGCTGGCCCCGCAGCAGGATATCTCCTGCGCTCGGTCGCTCCAAACCCGCCAGCATCCGAAGCAACGTCGTCTTGCCCGACCCCGACGGACCCACGATCGTGAAAAATTCACCCTCGCGGATGTCGAGGTCGACACCGTTCACAGCCGTGAATTTCCCGAACTGCTTGGTGAGCTTCGTCAGTCGTAAAAACGCCTCGGCTTCAGCCATCAACGTCTCCCTCTAAATACCCATGTCACGCCGCCGCACTGCGAACGCGCGCAATGCTCACCGAGCGACGGTCGGGATAGCGACCTGTGAGTGTAGCGTTGAGCGGGCGGAGGCCGCACAGGCTAATCCTGCGCGACCCCCAATTTCCCGTCTAAGACGCTCAGCGAAACAGCTTAGCTTGATTTCGTGCGCCGCGCGTCGTTGTAGATTTCCCACATCACGTCATAGTCCGGGTTTTCCTCGTACTGGACCGCGTGATCGAGACGATAATTGTAGCCCATGTGGCCATAGTCATCGTGCTCAGGATAGTAGGAGAGCGCCCGCAGCTCGTCGTCACTGAACATATTGTACACGTCCGGCTGCTTCATCTGCAGCACCGGGTTCAGAACGCCCGATGCCGTCGCCACGATGTGGCAAATTTCCGGCTGCAAGCAATACTCCATGAAATCCTCGGCTGCCGGATTGACGTCCGGGTTGTTGACCAACGAAGTCACCTCGATCCAGTTGACGCCGCCAAAGCCGCCACGGGCCGGGCCCGACTTCGGCATGACATGCACGAGGTTCCAGTTGCCGTCGAACCGCACACCCGAGAGCGAATAGGTACCGCTCGAGAAGCCGGCGTCGATCTCGCCGTTGAGCATGCCCAGGTTGATCTGCACGAAGTCATCGGTGATCATATTCGCGCCGTCCACGATCGTGCGGCAAACATCGGAGAACTTGGCGATTTCGTCGTCCGTGTGCTTGACGAACGGATCGAGCCCGGCCGTCATGCACATGTGGAAGATGTTCCAGTTATCATAGGCGAGGATGCCGTAGCGGCCTTTCATCGCCGGGTCGAGGAACATCTCCCAACCCTCGTCGTTGCCGGTCTGCCAGGAAATCACATCGGTGTTGACGCCGAAGTCGAAGCAGTCGGCCCGCTGGACCATGCCCACCATGTGCTCGCCGTCTTCGCTGTAGACGTTCTTTGCGACTTCGCCGCTCACCTGCCAGCAGTTGTCATCGGTGAAGTACGGAGCGAAGCGATCCTTATCCATCTCGCGGATCAGCTTCTCCGGCCACATAACCTTCGGGGCCCAATACTGGTTGAGGTTGATAATGTCCCAGATCTTGGTCTCGCCGGCCCGCAGGCGGTTGACCGCGTCCGGATCGGAAATCAACAGCTCATACTTAACCGCAGTCCCGCTCTCTTCGGTGAAGCCATCGAGCAGGCGCGGATCCGAATAGCCGTCCCAGCAGAAAAGATTGATTTCGTCCGCCGCATGAGCCTTGCCCATCGGCAGGAACGAGGCAGCACCCGCGGCGGCCGCGGCGGCCCCGGTGCCTTTCAGAAAATTACGTCGCGTCGTGTTACTCATAAAATTTCTCCCATTTCATTCAGTCATTTTCGGTTCGTTTCGGCGGGAACCGCCGAGGTTCCCTAGGCGCAAAGCCGTAAACTACCATCATCATCATTAGCCTAGGTTTGGATAAACATTGCCCCAGCCCTGCTGGAAAGGCAACGATTTTAGCCTCTACCGCGACCCCACGAACTACCTGATGTACCAGGCATCTGGCGTTCTTGCTCCCGTCCCCACGCGCCAGATAGAATGACTACGCCAGCCCGCACCGGAACATACTCATTCGTAGGCATCGCATGACACGCAAACTCTATGAACTTCTCGGCGCGGACGACCGCCGGTTCAGCCCTTATTGCTGGCGCGCGCGGATGGCCGTCGCGCACAAGGGGCTTGATACCGGTTATGTTCCCATGGGTTTCATGGAAAAGGACAAGATTGCGTTCAGCGGCCAAAAACAGGTTCCTGTGCTGGTCGACGGCGAGACGACGATCTGCGATTCCTGGGACATCGCGTGCTATCTCGATGAGACCTACGCGGACGCACCGACGTTGTTTGGGGGTGACGTGGGACGTGCAACTGCCTGGTTCATCAGCTGCTGGATGGAAACCGAAGTCTTCCCGTCGCTGCTTCACCTTCTGGTCGCCGATATCTACACCCACGCCCGGCCCGAAGACCAGGACTATTTTCGCGAATCCCGCGAAGGACGCTTGGGCCAACGCCTCGAGCAATGTGCCGAGCAAGCGGCCGGCTACCTTGAACCCTTCCGCTCAAGCCTGCAGCCGGCACGCCAGGTGCTCAAGCGCCAGGGCTTCCTGTGTGGAACCTTGCCCGCCTATGCCGATTACATCCTGTTCGGCACCTTCCAATGGGCGCGGGGCGTCAGCCCGCTCGCCGTGATCGAGAAAGACGATCCGCTGCGTGACTGGCTTGAGCGCATGCTTGATCTGTACGACGGCCTCGGCCGCAGCGTTACTGCCTACGATTATTGAGGATTCGAGCCGCGCGCCCCGACGCACTCAGGCCGGCTGCAACCAGACCGACGTGTCGTGAAACGCAGCGCCCCCCGACGGCGCTACGGGATCGGCTCCGGTCAGTGCGTTAATTCCGATCCCCTCCTCGAATGCGGCATTGGGCCAAACGCTCTCGACCACGAGAACGCCGCGCGGCAAGCCGTCGAAATGCTCGGCATGGAGAACTACCGAGCCCCGGTCGTTGCCGAGGCGCACGCGCTCGCCCTCTCCGATAGCGAGCCCGTTTGCGTCCTCGGGATGCACCATCACGGTGGGACGGCCCTCGCGCTTCTTTGAACTCGGCGTTTCGGTGAACGAAGTGTTCAGGTAGTTGCGCGCCGGCGCCGTAACCAGCCGGAAGGGCCGCTCGTCGCAGGCTTCGTCGATAACCTCCCAGTGATCGGGAAATTCCGGCATATGAACGTTATCCGGACCGAAGGCCGTCAGGCGTGAACCGCTCCAATCGGGTGCGAAGCGGAATTTTCCGTCGTCGTGGGCAAAGCCGTTGAGGTAATGCGCGGTCTCGAAATCGGGCGCGCAATCGTACCAGCGGTTCTCCTCGAAATAGGCGAGGTCGGGCAGACCCGAGCGGGCGAGAAGGTCTCCGATGACCTCCCGCTCGCTCATCTCGAAGCCCGGATGTTCCGCACCCAGACGCTTTGCCAAGGCGCACACCACGTCGTGATTGCTACGACATTCCGCGTAGGGCTCGATGATCTTGCGCCCGAAGATGACGTGAGAACTGCCACCCTGTTGATAGATGTCATCATGCTCGAGAAAGGTCGTTGCGGGCAGAACGATGTCCGCATAAGCCGCCGTCTCGGTCAAAAATTGCTCGTGGACGCAGAGGAACAGATCGTCGCGCATCAGGCCCGCCCGCACCTTTAAGGATTCGGGCGCCACCACGGCCGGATTGGTGTTCTGCATGAAAATTGCAGTCACCGGCGGGCCGTCGCCGAGCGCGCGCGGATCGCCGGTCAGCACCGGTCCGATCCGTGACATATCGATCATGCGCACGGACGGATCCCGAACGTCGAGACCCAGCAGCGTCGTCTTCTCCCACGGATAAATCCCGCCGTTACTGTGAAACGCGCCGCCGCCTTCGTGTTGCCATGCGCCGGTGACCGCCGCCAGACAGGACGCGGCATGCATGTTGACCGCGCCGTTGCGCGAGCGCGAAAACCCGTAACCGAGGCGGAAGAAGCTCTTTGGCGTGCGGCCGATCAACCGCGCAAAATCGACGATCTCTTCGACCCTGAGCCCGGTAATTGCAGCCGCCCATTCGGGCGTGCGCGTTTGCAGGTGGGCCTCTAGATCGGCTGGCCGGTCGGTGAATTTTTCAAGATAATCACGATCGGCAAAGCCTTCCTTGAACAGCACATGCATCGCCGCGCAGGCCAACGCGCCGTCGGTGCCGGGGCGCAGTTGCAAGTGAATGTCGGCCTGCTGGGCGGTGGCATTGCGATAGGGGTCGATCGCCACGATCGTCGCCCCGCGATGCTTGCGCGCATGCATCGCATGGGTCATCACGTTGACTTGGGTATGGACCGCGTTAGTGCCCCAGATAATCACCAGGTCGGCCAAATCTATCTCGCGCGGATCGACACCGCGCAAAGCGCCCGTACCCGCCATGAACCCCTTCCAGGCCAGCGCCGTGCAGATCGTATCGTGTTGGGTCGAGTAGCGCTTGGCGTGACGCAAACGCCACAGGCCGTCGCGCTGAACCAGCCCCATGGTTCCGGCATAGTTGTAAGGCCAGACCGTCTCCGGCCCCAGCTTGCGTTCCGCCTCGAGCAGCGCTTCGGCGGCGATGTCGAGAGCATCGTCCCAGGAGATCGCCTCGAAGCGCCCCTCGCCCTTGGCACCAACCCGGCGCAGCGGCTGGCTCAGCCGCTCCTCGTGGTGAACCCGCTCGGCGTATCGTGCCACCTTGGCACAGATCACGCCGGCGGTGTAGCTGTTCGACGCCGCACCGCGCACCCGTCCGATAGTGTGCTCGTCGAGTTTTTCGACCTCAAGCGCGCAGGTGCTCGGGCAATCGTGCGGGCAAACAGAAGGGATGACGTCCATCGACGGGGTCCTTTAATGCACTCTGGGCCAGAGCAAAACTCGCGCTCGGCCACTCCAATTTATATCATTCTCCTTCCCTTATCATCTAGGCTTCGCGATACCGTAGGCAATTGACCGTCGTCGATGATGAACCGCTCCGGCGGTTGTCGTTAGAATGAGACCGGACAGATACAACGCACCTAGTCGCCATGACCGACGACCGCCCTGATTCAACCCCGCCGCAATTGCGCCTCTACGGTGTCCGTGCGGGCCTGCCCTGGGTCGGCCCCGCGCCGTCCGCCTACGGCGGTAACACGGCCTGCGTCGAGCTGCGCTGGGGGGGCTCGCGTCTGGTCTTCGATGCGGGCACAGGCGCACGCGAGTTGGGCGTAGCACTGCTTGCCCACGTGCCCGTCGCGCTCGACCTCTACTTTTCCACGTTGTACTACGAGCATCTTTGCGGCCTGCCCTTCTGCGCGGCGGCGTTCGACCCGAAAAATGGCCTCCGGCTGCACGCAGGCGGCGGCGAAGGGGCACTTGAGGCTGCGCTCGACAAGATGATGAGTGCGCCGCTCTTTCCCATCCCGCGCAGCTTCCTGGGTGCGGTGCGCCACCTCGATGCGCTCGCCCCGGGAAGCCGGACCAACCTGGCCGACGGCCCCGCGGTGACGGCGTTCGCCATCGACGGCGCGCCCGACGCCCTTGCCTACCGGATCGAGGACACTGCCGGATGCCTGGCGATTCTCGGCGAGGCGAGTAGTAATTCCCCGCCGCCCGGCTTGCTCGACGGCGCCGATCTTGCGCTCATCGCCGCGCCCGCGGACGATACCGTTCCCGGTGAAACAGGCCGAAGCTGGCAGGATGCCGTGCGCCATGCCCGCACCGCGGGCGTTCGACGGCTCGTGCTCAGCCATCACCGATGCGGCCGCACCGACGCAGCACTTGACGCCATTGCCGCCGCGCCTACGCAGGAGATGCTAGGCGCGGCCCTCGCTCGGGAAGGCATGGTGCTGACGCTGCCCTAAGGAGGATAGCGCGCAACCCGGCAACCCTCAATCGGCGGGCTGCAGCCAGATCGCATCGAATTCCTTGTGATGCGTAGCGAAGACTTCGAGCAGCTTATGATCGAAGTGACCCCGGAGATCGAGTCGATCGTCACCCTTGAGGATGATCTCGCATGCCTTTTCATGGCTGAAGGCGGGTTTGTAGACGCGCTTGGAGCGTAATGCGTCGTAAACATCGCCGATCTGGACGATTCGCGCAGCCAGGGGGGTGTCCTCGCCCGCGAAAATTTGATGGCCATAGACGGTATGACGGTTCATCTCGTCGATTTCATCGGGATCGAGGCGGCCTGCCTTCTTGAGCACCGCCGAATTCACACTCATCTTGCCTACGTCGTGGAGTTGGGCGCTGTAGCGCAGCTCCACGCACAGGCGTTTGCGACAACTTAGGGTCTGGCCCAGGAAATAGGCGTACTCGCTGGTTCGCACGATGTGGTTACCGGTATCTTCATCGTGAATTTCCGCGGCCCAGGCAAGCAACTCGATGACACCATGAAGGCGTCTTCCATCTCGCTTTTCAGGTCGCGGATTTTCCGCCGCTGACGCCATAGCGACCTGTTGCGCTCGCGCAACGCCTCGTTTTGGCCCTCGATCCTCTCAAGCATATCGGCGCGCTCGATGGCCGAGCCCACGACATGATTGAAGGGCACGATCAAATCAGCCTGGTGTTCGCCCAAAGGCGCGACCTCGCCACTCACCGGATCGCACCGGTTAATCAGCTGGACGACACCAATGGCTTGCCCGTCGTAATTGTTTAGCGCAAAGCACAGCATCGACTGGCTGCGATAGCCGCTTTTCTCGTCGAAGCTGTGATCAAAACCGTAGGAGCGATCATCGGGAATAGCGTAGAGGTCGTCGATCATGACCACTTCGCCGGTCGTCGCCGCATAGCCGGCGATGGACACCCGGTCCACCGGCACCTGGAAATCCGCCGACGCGCGATCTCGAGCGCGTCGTTCTGCACGCTGGCGGCGTCGAGCACCGCCTCACCGTCGCGCTCGCGCATTATGAACACAGATCCCGCCTCGGCCCCGGTCATCTCGCGAGCCTTGAGCAGAACTCGATCGAGCAGCCGCCGCACCGAACGGGCCGGCGGATAATCGACAAACGCCATGAACTCGACGATCGCTCTCGCCGTGCCCTTAAATTTCTTCCGCGCTCACCGGCCCCTCTCCTCCTTGAAAGGGGTATACAGCGCTGCATCTTGGATCGGCAAGCCGGTCACTGCGGGCCCCAGAGCCTCCCGACTGCAAATCGCTCTCTTTGTCCAATACCATGACCGTGGCCCGATAGATATTGCAGGCCCGTCAGCATTCCATAAATGATTGAGATCACACGGTTAAGGTTAACACCGATTAATTTTCAAGACAGCTGAAAACGTCTCCGACCGGTAGCTCGCCCCGAATATGCCGGCGATGCCAGAGGGCATAGAACAGCAGGGTCCAGGCGGGCAGCCCGCTGCGCAGGCCGGGCTCCGCGATCAACCGTTCGACGGCGCCGGGCCGGCAAATCTCCTCGATTGCCGGGTCACGGGCGAGCAGTGGACCCAGACGCGCGCCCTGACGGCCGATCCAGTCGGCAACCGGCACGGAAAAGCCCCGCTTTGCGCTGAACGGTCGGGCTTCTGGTAGCTGGCTCTCCAGCCAGCGGCGCAGCAGCCACTTGCCGGTGCCTCGGCGCAGTTTGAGGTTATCCGGCAGACGCATGGCGAATTCGGCCATCACCGGATCAAGGAACGGCGTACGTCCTTCCACCCCGTACGCCATCAGGCAGCGGTCGAGCTTGAGCAGCAGGTCGTGGGGCAGCCAGTCGGCGCAATCCGCCGCCTGAACCGCTTGCAGGCGGCTTCGGCCCGACGCGCGAGCGGCTCGTTCGGCAGCTTCGATACCGTCGCGCCAGCCGACGGGCGCCTCGCGCAAGACCTCGAGACCGTCGAAGAAACCGCGCGTCCGAAGTGCCCGCCCGCCCAGCCAGCGCGGCCGCAACGCGCGCCGGTAGCGACCGTAACCGGCAAACAGCTCGTCACCACCTTCGCCCGTCAGCACAACCTTGAGCTGGCCGCTCACCGTGGCCGCGAGCTTGCTGCTTGGCAGCAGGGCGTAGTCGGCCGCCGGATCGTCGGTTGCCGCCGCAATACCCGGCAGCATGGTCCAAAAATCCTGCTCGGTCAGTTCCACCTCGACGTGCTCCGCCCCCACCGACCGGGCAAGCGTGCGGGCATGGGCCCGCTCGTCCGCGACGCCGGTTCCCGCAAAGCCCGCGGTAAATGCCTTGACCGGCCGCTCGTTTAACCGCGCCATGGCGGCGAGCACCGCGGAACTGTCGATGCCGCCGGAAAGGAAGAGCCCGCACTCTACGTCGGCGCGCTGGTGTACGGCGACGGAATCGAGGAACGCCGCGTCGAATTGTCTGAGCGCCTCATCCTCCGACCAGCGCTCGCGCGGCCCATCGGGCAGCGCCGCATGATGGCTGCGTTCGGTAACTTCACCATCGGCACAAAGCCAGGTTTCCCCCGGCATGACCCGGCGGATGCCCCGGAATATCGTCTCGGGCCCGGTCGTGAACTGAAGCTGTAACAGTTCGTTGCGCTTACGCGCATCGAGCACGGGCGTCACTAACCCCGCCGCGATCAGGGCCTGCGGTTCAGAGGCGAAGGCAAGGCCCTGGTCCGTCTCGGCGGCATAGAGCGGCTTGATGCCGAACGGGTCGCGCGCTAGCACGAGGCGCCGAGATTTGCCGTCGTAAAGCGCAAGAGCGTACATGCCACGCAAGCTCACCACGCCGCCGGGCCCGTCGCGTTCAAAGAGCGTCAGGATCGGCTCGCAGTCCGAGCCGGTCGTAAAGCGCGCATCACCCAGTTCGGCACGTAATTCGCGGTAGTTGTAGATCTCGCCGTTTGCGACCAGCGCCGTATCGTTCGCGCCGAACAATGGCTGCGCCCCGCCATCGAGATCAATGATAGCGAGGCGGTCATGCACCAGCCCGATACCGGGCGCAGCATAACGCCCCCGCCCGTCGGGCCCGCGATGGCTCAGGGCATCGGCCAGCCGGTCGAGCACCAAGCCATCGGGCACGGAGCCGTCCCTGGTCATCAGGCCCGCAATGCCGCACATCAGCCCGCGACCTCGTCGAAGAAACCGCGATAGGCCGCCACCACCGCCTGCTCGGTAAATTCGCGGTCGAATGCACCCCGCCCCGCCGCGGCAAGCGCACCACGCAAACCCGTGTCGTCGTGTAGTCGCGCCAACGCGCCGGCCAACGCCGCGGCATCGTCGATCGACGCAAGCAGACCCGTCTCGCCGTCGCGGATCAACGCGGCCGGACCCGCACTCCGGGCCGCGACCACGGGCACGCCGTGCGCCCAGCCCTCGATCACCACGTTGCCTAGCGGCTCGTGGCGCGACGGGCAGACCAGGACGTCGGCAGCTGCCAACAGCGCCGCGGCGTCGTTGCGCCAACCCAGAAAACGGACCCGCTCCGCGATGCCCAGCCGAGCAACCTGCGCCATCAGCTCGCCGCCCAACGGCCCCTCGCCGGCAATCCACAGCCAGGCGTCGGGCAACTCGGCAAGCGCATCGAGCAACACGTCGAAGGCCTTGTTTTCGTGCAGCCGGCCGAGAGCGAGCAGCAGCGTCGCGTCGTCGGGCGTTTCGTGCGCGGCGCGCGGCTCGGGGGACATGGGGCGGGCGTCGACGAAATTCGGCAGGTAGTGAGCGCGGTTCTCCGGCCAGCCCTGGTCGATCAGATAGCGCACGATGTCTTTCGTGTTGCCGGCCAGATGATCGCAATCCCGGTAATATTCGAGATTGTAATAGCCACCCAGCCGCGCGACGTGAACGAACTGGCGGGCCCGAGGATGAGGACAGAAGCGCGTTGCCCGGTTCATCCAGGTCAACACCACGTCGGGATCGAACGCCTCAATTTCGCGAATAAAGGCGCGCCCCGTGGCGAAATCCAATCGGCCGCCGAAGCCGAGTTCCACGATGTCGACGCCACCCTCCGCCAGCTTCGCCCGGCGCGCAGCATCACTTCGGATCAACACCCTTTGATCGAGTTCCACCCCCGCGAAGGCAATCGCCAGGCGTTCGAAAAATGCCTCTGCCCCGCCGTGAGCGCCACCCGCCATGGCCTGGAGCAGGCGCACGCCTCAGCCCTCGTCGCCCTCGA
Source organism: Alphaproteobacteria bacterium (assembly GCA_963694715.1). Taxonomy (GTDB): domain Bacteria; phylum Pseudomonadota; class Alphaproteobacteria; order UBA828; family JAPUJA01; genus CAVOEB01. The sequence continues at coordinate 83,464 of CAVOEB010000002.1, forward strand.
TGGGCTCGACCTCAGCGCGCAAATGGGAAATCAGCGGGTAAAGCGCGGCCATCAACGCGA
>CAVOEB010000003.1:0-81744 GCA_963694715.1 Alphaproteobacteria bacterium
TCTGTGGGGCACGTCGGTCTGGCACACCGAGCCCACGCTTCAGAAACGCCACGATCCCCAGGCCAAGGTTGCCTCGATCGGCGAGGCGGGCGAATACGGCTGCCGCTTCGCCTGCATCGTCAACGACCTGCACCGCGCCGCCGGACGCTCGGGCGTCGGCGCCGTGATGGGCTCGAAGAACCTCAAGGCGATCGTGGTGCGCGGCACCAAGGGCGTGCCGTCGTATGATGGCAGACGGTTCATGGAAGAAGCGCGGGCCGCCACGACCGCACTCCTCGAAAGCCAGAGTGCCATCGATATGGGTCTCGATCTGAGCCTGACCGATAACCTTACGGCTCACGGCACCATCATGATGATCAACATCACCAACGCCTTCGGCTCCCTGCCGACCAGGAACAACCGGGCGGTCCAGTTCGAGGGCGCCTGGGACATCTCCGACGAGGCGCAAGCCGAGCGGCTGCCCGATGGCCATGTCAACCTGATCAAGAACTCCGCCTGCTTCTCCTGCCCGATTGGCTGTGGCCGGGTCTCCCACGTTCATCCCGAGCACTATTCGGTCAAGGATCGCCCCGAATACCAGATTGCCTCGGGCGGGCTGGAGTTCGAGGCGGCCTACGCGCTGGGCTCCATGTGCGGGGTCGACGACATCGACGCTGCCACCTTCGCGGGCTTCATGGCCAACGAGCACGGCATGGATCCGATCTCGCTGGGCGCCTCGATCGCGGCGGCGATGGAGCTGTTCGAGGAAGGCGTGATTACGACTGAGGATACCGGTGGCGTCGAGCTCACATTCGGCAACGCCCGCGCGCTGTGCCAGATTTCCGAGATGGTCGGCAAGGGCGAGGGCTTTGGCAAGGTGATCGGTTTGGGCTCCAGGCGTTTGTGCGAAAAATACGGCCGGCCCGAGTTCTCCATGTCCGTCAAGGGCCAGGAATTCGCCGGCTACGACGCCCGCGCCCAGCAGGGTATGGGCTTGGCCTATGCCACCTCGAACCGCGGCGCGTGCCACATGCGGGCCAATGTCTATGATCTCGATTTTGCCGATACCGGAATCGCGGACAAGGCCGAGACCGTGAAGAAGTCCCAGGACCGCATGGCCGCGGTCGATTCGACGGGGATGTGCCTGTTTCCTGAGGAAATCGGCCTCGACGCTTCGTACATCGTCACCATGGTCGACGCCGCCTGCGGCGGCGACTGGACTATGGAGAAATTTGTCGAATCCGGCGAACGGACCTTCAACCTTGAGCGCCAATTCAACCTAGCCGCCGGTTTCACCATGGCCGACGACACGCTGCCCAAGCGGATTCTCGAAACCCCCGCGCCCTCGGGCACGGCGAAGGGGCTGGTCAACCGGCTGCCCGAGATGCTGCCCGAATATTACGGCCTGCGCGGCTGGAGCGACGAAGGCAGGCCGACCGACAAGACGCTTTCGCGCCTCGATCTCTGAGCTGCGCCTCTATTCCGGAGCGATCCTGAAAAGCCGTTCCCGTTCCCGCCCCTTCTGTGTAGAATGATCCTCAACGAGCGTGCCGGTCGTGCGCGGGCGGATGGGGCAGCCGTCGGCAGCGAGCGTGACCGGGAGCGCCACGGCGAACGATATTGGAGAGGAGAGACCATCATGGGAATGCAGAACCGGATTCTGCGCGTCGATCTGACCAAGGGAAAAGCGACGATCGAGCCCCTCAACACCGAGTGGGCGGAAAGATACGTCGGCAGCCGCGGTCTGGGCGCCAAGTATCTTAGCGAAGAGGTCGATCCGAAGGTCGATCCCCTCTCTCCGAAGAACAAGCTGATCTTCGCCCCCGGTCCGCTTACGGGCACCATGGCGCCCACGGGCGGGCGCTATACGGTGGTGACCAAAGGCGCGCTGACCGGCGCGATCACGACTTCGAACTCGGGGGGCAAGTGGGGAGCCGAGCTTAAATTCGCCGGCTACGACCTCCTCATCATCGAGGGCAAGGCCAAGAGCCCGGTCTATCTTGTGATCAACGACGACGACGTCCAGATCCTCCCGGCCAAGGGGCTGTGGGGCAAGACGGTCTGGCAGACCGAGCCCTGGATCCACGCCCAGCAAGGCAACAACCAGATGAAGGTCGCCTCGATCGGCATCGCCGGCGAGTACGGGTGCAAGTATGCCTGCATCGTCAACGACCTGCACCGCGCTGCCGGGCGCTCAGGCGTGGGCACCGTGATGGGCTCGAAGAATCTTAAGGCGATCGGTGTTTACGGCACCCGCGGCGTGCCTTCCGACAACCCGAAAAAATTCATGGCCGCGGTGAACAAGGCCAAGGCCGCGCTGGCCGCGAGCGAGGACCGCCAGGGTCTGACCTCGAACGGCACCAACTCGATGATGAACGTGGTCCAGTCCTTCGGCAGCCTGCCGACCATGAATAACCGTCAGGTTCAGTTCGACGGCGCCGCGAAGATCTCCGACGAAGGAATGATGGAGACCCTGCCGGACGGCCATACCAACCTGATCAAGAACGCGGCCTGCTTTGCCTGCACCATCGCCTGCGGGCGCATCGCGCACATCCACCCCGAGCATTTCTCGGTCAAGGACCGGCCCGAGTACCAGATCGCCTCGGGCGGCCTGGAATACGAGACGGCTTATGCGCTGGGCGCCATGGTCGGGGTCGACGATATCGATGCGGCCACCTTCGCGGGCTTCATGGCCAACGAGCACGGAATGGACCCGATTTCGCTCGGTGGCTCGATTTCCGCGGCGATGGAGCTTTTCGAAGAGGGCATCATCACGACCAAGGACACTGGCGGTATCGAGCTCACCTTTGGCAACGCCGAGGTGCTGTGCCAAATTTCCGAGATGGTCGGCAAGGGCGAAGGCTTCGGCAAGATTATCGGCCTAGGCTCCAAGCTGATGTGCGAGAAGTACAAGCACCCCGAGTTCTCCATGACCGTGAAGGGCCAGGAATTCGCGGGCTATGACGGCCGCGCCCAGCAGGGAATGGGCCTGTGCTACGCGACCTCGAATCGCGGTGCCTGCCACTTGCGCGGCGACACCTTCGGTCCCGACTTTGAGAATACCGGCACCAAGGGCAAAGCCCAGGCCGCGAGGGAAAGCCAGGACGTCATCACGGCGATGGATTCCACGGGCATGTGCCTGTTCGTCGGCGACGCCGGCATGGACCTCCAGCTCATGGTCGACATGCTTGACGCCGATCTGGTCGGCAAATGGGACATGGACCGCTTCACCGAATCCGGCGAGCGGACCTGGAACCTCGAGCGCCAGTTCAACCTCGGGGCGGGCCTGACCATGAAGGACGACACCCTGCCCAAGCGCATCCTCGAAGAGCCGGCCCCGAGCGGCACGGCGAAGGGTATGGTCTCGGGCCTGCCCAAGATGCTGCCCGAATATTACGAGCTGCGCGGCTGGAGCAAGGACGGCAAGCCGACCAACTCGACGCTCAGCCGCCTAAATCTGTAGGGCGGGCCAGGCGTGCCCGCACGGGCGCGCGGAATATAGATGGAAGAGGCGCGGGCCCCGGCTTCGCGCCTTTTCCTTGGGGCGGCTTGGGGCACGTCAAACACCATTCGACCGCTCGCGGCGATGACCCAGCTAGAGGGCATAACCCATGACGCAAGAACGAAAGCGGAGAATTGCGATCCTGGGGGCGAGCGGCACGGTTGGCCGACGCATCGTCGATTGTCTGTTATCCGGCGGCTTCGATGTCGTCTGCTAAACCCGGCCTATCGACAAGATGGCGCAATGGGCAGGGCGCGTGCAGGTTCATGCCTTGGACCCTCGCGATACGGGCGCCGTAATCTTCGCGCTCGGCACGAATACGACGGGTGCGACGATGTTATTCTCGGATGCGACCGCCGCTCTCATCACCGCGATGAAAGAGCGTCGGGTTGGTCGTTTGATTGCAATCACGGGCGTAGGTGTGGGAGAGACATGCGGTCACGATGGCTTCTTCCACGGCTGGATCATCTTTCCACTGTTCACTCGCAAGCGCTATCGGGACAAGGACCGGCAGGAGAGCCTGATCGCGGCATCGGGTCTGGACCGCATCATCGTGCGCCCTGCGCCTTTTTCCGAGGGGCCGGTTTCTGCGGCGCTGGAGGTGCATACGGAGATCAAACCTGAGACCCGCCTTACCCGGATCACGCGCGATGAGGTCGCCGATTTCGTCGCCGCACAGCTGGATAGCGATCGCTATCTATGGCAGCAGCTGCTCATCGGACATGCCTAGGGCAACCCGCCCTCCGTTCCCGGTGGGCTTTGGACAGATAGCCGCTCGCCAAACACCGAGCATGGTCTAGACTAGCAAGTGGTACCAACCGTGGTGCAGGTCAGAAAGGCATAGCCATGAACATTACCGTACGATTGCTGGGCAAGCTGCGAAGCAACCTGCCTGCCGAAAAGACCGGCCCGACCTCGGCGCGCATGAAACTCGACGACGGTGCCACTCCCAAAATTCTGATCGAGCGCCTCGGCCTCAATCTGGGCGCGACCTACCTCGTGCTGATCAACGACGAGAACGTCCCGGCCGGCGATTACGCCACGCAAGCGATCGAAGGTGGCGACACGGTCACCATCTGCCCGCCGATCCAGGGCGGCTGACCCGGCCTGAAGGTCGCTGTGGGCGAGGAAACTTCTCATCAAGATCGGCGTATCGATTACGTCGAGTTCAATGTGGCTGACATCCCCCGACCGAAGAAATTCTGTGGGCAGACCTTTGGTTGGACCTTCAGCGGCTATGGACCGACTTATTGCGAATTTTCGGACGGACATATGAAGAGTGAGTTCGACGCCAGCGAACCTGCGACACCGGGCGGACCGTTGGTGATTCTCCACGGCTCTGACCTGACGGACATTCTGGATCGCATCGAAGCCGCCGGAGGCAAGGTCGCCAAACCCATTTTTGAGTTCCCGGGTGGCCGCCGCTCCCACTTCACGGACCCCGATGGCTACGAGCTCGCGGTCTGGGCTGAAACCTAGAAAATAATAGTGTTCCCCGCCGGATCATGAGTGGCCCACCGCTTAGCGCCGGGCGACGAGACGGGCGTAGTTCTGGCCTACCGTGGGGTCCTCGAGGTTGGGCTCCAGCTCGGCGAGGCACCGAAACTCCGAAAAACCCGCTGCTTACGGCAGATCGAAATGCCGGGCGCCATGGGAACAAACCACGCCGCCCAGTCCCGAACGTAGTCCGCGTCGTGAAATTCATGTATGGCGCCGACCACGTCGCTCATGGCCGGACCACGACCTGCTCGAAGGGCGCCAATACCTTGGCGCTGTGGACGACGGCCGCGCCGACCTCGTCCAGCGGATAGGCGTGCGACCGGATCCGCTCTAGCGGCAACTCGCCGCTCGCGATCAGGCCCACGAGGCACGCCGGGGTCGCGCGCGAGAACCAGAGCGAGCCGCGCACCGAGAGGTCGCGTGTCACCAAACCGGCAATTCGTGGCGGCGTCTCCGTGGTGCCAAGCACAACCAGAGCGCCATGTCGCTTCAGCCCCTGAAGCGAATCCTCCAGGGGGCGAGACGCGTCGCCCTCCATGGCGCTGATCGCCAGATCGACGCGATCGTCGGCGCCCGGCGACGCGCTTGCGGTTTCGATTCTGGGATCGAGGCCGTCGAAGGCCGCCAGCCGTTCCTCCGAGCGGCCAACCGCGACGACGCGTGCCGCGCCCAGGGCGAGGGCGACGAGAACGGTACTGACCCCGAGCAGACCGGTCGCACCCAGAACGGCGACGCTCTGTCCCGGCTTGAAATTCGTCTTTTCGAACGCGGCATGGGCCGTACCGAGCCAGCCCAGGCGGCACAGGGTTTGGGCGGACGTCCGGGTCAGCGCTGGCTCGACCCGCGTGAGACACTCCGCCGGCAAGTTCATCTGTGCTGCGAGCGCGCCGTTCGGCCAGCGGGCGAGAAGTGGGCCTGAGTTGGCGCTTATTTCGAAGCAGCCGGCAAAGGCATATTCGCCGCCGCCGCCCGCTCTCGGTTCCTCGATGTAGCTGTCGCAGTAGACCCTGTCACCGACCGCGAGGCCGCTCACAGCATCGCCAATCCGCTCCACGGTCCCGATCGCGTCCATACCCGGCGTGAACGGGCGCGGCGGCGTCCCGAACGCTTCCGTGCCGTCAACCAGCGCCGCCATATAGGGCGACATGAAGACGGTCTCGACGCGGACTACGGCGCTCCCGGGCCGGGGCTCAAGATCGGGCACCTCGTCGAGCGAAAGCTCGGACCGCCCCTCCAACAGTCTTGCCGCGCGCATACCGGATCTCCCGAATGACGATGTGAAACTAGATGAGGATAGCTCCGGACATTCTAGACGAGATTGCCCCGGGTGCACCCTTGAGCCTGACCGTATACCGGTCCCCGCAGCTTGATGCAGGTCAAGGTACGCAGCGCCCACCCTCTCGTACTCTAGGCTCGGAAAAATGGGTTCGCCTGAATTTGTGGCGCGATAGCGGGAAGGTGGGAGCATGGACGTCGATAAAATCTACGACGCGGTGCTGGATTACGACGACGAGGAAGTCGCAGCACTGGTCGGCGCCGAACTTGAGGCGGGCACCGACTTCCAGGGCATCCTGCAGGACAGTCTGGTCGACCGTGGGCAAGAAATTCAGCGCGGGCACCCTGTTTGTGCCCGAGATGCTGATGGCCGCCGACGCAGTCAAGGCCGGCCTCGACCTGCTGCGCCCCGCCCTGGTAGAAACCGGTAAAAAGCCCATCGGCGCGGTCGTGATAGGCACCGTGAAGGGCGATCTACACGATATAGGCAAGAATCTGATCAGCATGCTGCTTGAGGGCGCGGGTTTCCGGATCGTCGACGTCGGCACCGATGTCGAACCCGAAGCCTTTATCGCCACGCCGCCGACCGCGCCCCGGCGCTCGACCAGCTTCGCGCTCAGCCCCTTGCGCGCGAGGTAGCCGGCGCAAGTAAGCCCGTTATGTCCGGCGCTGACGATGACGACGTCGCCGGGCTCGATCGCCGCGCTCATGACGGCTCAGCGAACAGATCGAGCTGCGGGCCCGCCGCGGCCTCGGCAACCCCGGCGTGGGGCCGGGCCTCGCCGACCGCGTCGATATGGATCACCGACACGCCGGCGGCGTCGAGCGCCGTGCCCACCAGGCGCATGCGGTGGCAGCTTTCCGGCTTCTTCTCCGCGCACATGATGCTGAGTGGCGAAGTCTCCAGGCTCAGCGCACGAAGTTTAGCGAGCGCGTCCTGGAAGAAGCGCTGCTCGCGCACGAGCTCGTAATTGACCCGTCCGTCCACATAACATGCGGCCTGCACGGGCCGTCCGCCAAGCGCCGCACCCATCCAGCGATAGGCGATCCCCGCCGCGTCTAGCGCGCGTTCCAGATTCTCGCGCTGGTAGTCCGGCGCGTAGCGCGAATAGGGCTGCGAGCGCACATCGACCAGTAGCGCGATATCGAAGGATTTCAGCATGGCGATGAAGTCGTCGATCGGCCGGCCACCATACCCAACTGTATGGATCGGCGGGGTCTCGGGTTCGCTCGGATCGGGCATCGCGGGTTCCATTGAACGTTGACCCGCCTTACCTGACCCAAAAGCCCGGCTCGGTCAATCCGCCGCCGCGCGGCCTTCGAGCAGCGCCCGGTCGGCGGCCAGTGCCTTGGCCATGAAATCGAGAAAGGCGCGGATGCGCGCGGTCTCGCGCAGGTCGGGATGGGTCAGCAGCCAGAACTGGTTGACCGGCGCGTCGGTGATCGCCAGCACGCGTGCGAGCTCGGGCTGATCCGCGGTCATGAAGCAGGGTAGCGCGACCAGCCCGAAGCCCGCCTTCGCCGCCGCCATCTGGTTGAGCAGGTTGTTCGACCGGTAACACGGCACGGTGCCCGGCGCCTGCTGGCCGAGCCAGGCGATGGGGGGTACGCGGGCGAGATTATCGATGCCGCCGATCAGGTCGTGTCCGTCGATCTCCGCCGCGCTTGATGGCGTGCCGTGCCGCTCCAGGTAATCCTTGGCCGCGTAGACCGCCCAGGCGACGTCGGCGAGCTTGCGCCCGACCATGTCGCCCTCCAGCGTCGTCGCCATGCGAAACGCCACGTCCGCCTCGCGTTTGGTCAGGTTGAGGAAGCGGTTGTCCACATTCATCTCGATGCCGATGCCCGGATAGGCGGCGCGGAAGCTGAGCAGGTGGCGGGGCAGTAGCGCCAGCGCCACGTCGTCCACGGTCGTGATCCGTATCACGCCCGAGAGCCGGTGGTCCCGGCCCGAGACGCGGGCGTCGAGCGCCGCCATCTCGTCCTCGATGCGCAGCGCATGCTCGAGCATCTCCTCGCCCGGCAGGGTCAGGCTGTAGCCCGCGGCGAAACGCTCGAACAGGCGCACGCCCAACTCGTCTTCGAGCGCGTTGACGCGCCGGAATACCGTCGAATAATTGACCCCCAGCTCGCGCGCTGCCGGCGAAAGCCCGCCGCCCCGCGCGGTGGCGAGAAAAAACCGCAGATCGTCCCAGTTCAGCCGGTTCATGGCCCGCGCCCTCCCGGGGCGTCATTGTATAAATGCAAAAATAGATTCCGAATGTATCCAGTATTCATGCAAATAAGAGAATCATAGAATCTATCCCGATTCAACCCATCGAGCCCCCAGGAAAATTTCCATGACCGACAACAAAACCGTTCCCTACGCCGCCCGGCTGCTCCGCGCGAGCCTGGGCGTCGCGCTCATCGCCCACGGGTTATTCCTCAAGGTCTTCGTCTTCACCATGCCCGGCACCGTCGGCTTCTTTGAACCGCTGGGCTATCCGGGCTGGTTCGCCTGGCTCACTATGCCCGCCGAAACCGGCGGTAGGCTGCTAATGATCGCGGGCCTGTTCTTCCGTTTCGCGGCGCTCGGCCTGATCCCGACGCTCGTCGGCGCGCTCCTCGTCCACGCCGCGAACGGCTGGGTCTTCAGTGCCGAACGCGGCGGCTGGGAATACCCCACCATCCTCATCGTGCTTGCGCTTGCCGTAGCCCCTCTCGGCTCGGGCGCCGATGCGCTGCGCCTACCCTGGCTCGTGGGGCGCATCGCGCGGCTCGCCGCCGGGGCCTCATGAGGCACCACCTCTTGAGGCGGGTACTCCCCGCCGCCGCCCGCCCGCACTATGCTGCGGGCGGGCAACGCGGAGGAGTTCGATGAAACTGATGGTCGACGGCGTCTGGCACCCCGATCATCCGGGGGCGCGGGCCTCGGGATGGCGGCAACGCCCATGGTCTGCGAGGCATTCTCGGGCCGTATCACGGCCGACGGCTCCTCGGGCTTTCTGGCCTAGGCCGGGCGCTATCACCTCTACGTCTCTTATGCCTGCCCGTTCGCGCACCGCACCCTGATCGTCCGCGCGCTTAAAAGGCTCGAGGATGCGATTGCCACCTCCGTGCTCCATCCCCACTGGGCCGGGCCGCAAGGCTGGTGCTTTGGCGAGGGCCCGGATTCGACGATCGATCACGCGAATGGCTGCTATTATCTCTACGAGGTCTATGCGCTCGCCAAGCCCGACATCGCGGGCCAGGTCAGCGTGCCCGTGCTGTGGGACAAAGAGACCCGGACCGTCGTTAACGCCGAGTCCGAAGACATCGCGTTCATGCTCAACAGCGAATTCGACGATTTCGCCGGCGACGACGATCTCGACCTCTATCCCGAAGACCCCCGCCATCTGATCGACGATCTCGACCGCTTCGTCGCAGACAACATCGTCTCGGGCGTCTACAAGGCGGGCTTCGCGGCCAGTCAGCAGGCCTACGACGCCGCCTTCGATAATCTCTTCTTCGCGTTAAGCGAGCTCGAAACCCGGCTTCATGTGGGGCCCTATATGTTCGGTGATCGGCTCACGGAAACCGACTGGCAGCTGTTTTCCACCCTGGTCCGCTTCGATACGGTCTATTACCCGCTGTTTCGCTGCAACCAGCGGCGCATCGCCGACTACCGCCGCCCCTCGGCCTGCCTGCGCCGGCTCTACGATATCCCGGGCGTCGCCGAGACCGTCCAATTCGACCACATCAAGCGCCACTATTTCGACGACCTCGACCTGATCCACCCCACGATCGTGCCCAAGGGCCCCGCGCTCGACCGCGGTTTACCCGTCGGGCCGGTATGAGCGACAGCCGTGCAGCCGGAACGATAGCGCGGAGGCCGTGACTACGGCCCGCCGCAGGGCCGGGGTTGGCTTAAGGGCGGCCGGCCCCAAATCAAGACTAATGCGCACCCGCGCAGGCGCAGGCCCTCAGGCCTGCTGCCATGAGCGACAAAAACAAATCCCCTACCTCACGTAAGAAGCCCCGTTCACGTCGAGGGTCGAGCCCGTCAGGTGGCGCGCTCCGTCCGAGCAGAGAAACGCCGCCAGCGTGCCGATCTCGTCCGGCGGCGCCAGCTCGCCGAGCGGGATTTCCGCCACCGTGCGCGCCATGCCTTCCGCGTCCAAGCTTTCCGTTGCCATCTCGGTCGCGGTAAAGCCCGGCGCGATGCCGAACGCCAGGATGCCGTCGCCCGCGTAGCCCCGCGCGATGGTTTTGGTCAGCGCCACCAGCGCGCCCTTCGAGGCGGCGTAGGGCATCTGGTCGGGCGCATCGCCCCGATGCGCCGCCCGGCTCGAGATATTGATGATCCGGCCCCCACCCCATTTGCGAAAATCGAGGATCGCCGCGCGGCATAGCTCAGCGGGCGCGAACAGGTTGATCTGCATCACGCGGTGCCACGCCGTGTCCCACTCGTCCGTAGCCGCATCGACGGGCGCGGGCTCGAAGACGCCGGCGTTGTTGATCAAAACGTCGATCGGCGAGGTCAGCGCGCAGGCCCCCGGCCACAACCCCGCGACGGAAACCGGGTCCGCGAGGTCCGCCTGGATCGGCAGGCAAGCGTCCGCACCGATTTCGTCCCGAAGCGCGTTCGCCGCCGCCTCGGAACGCCCGTAATGGGCGATTATGCGCCCGCCCGCGTGGGCTACGGCGCGCGCAATCGCCGCCCCGATGCCGCGCGAGGCCCCCGTCACCAGCACCGTCTTGCCGTCTAGATCGATCATCGCCACCACCACCCTAGATTGCTCCCGCCGCGCTAGCGGGCAAGGCCTTGACCACGGCCCGCCCCAATAAAAACGGTGCGCTCGCACAGGCGCGGGCCTTCAGGCCCGCTGCCGTGAGTGATAAATCCGTCGGCATCTCAGCCGACGGAAAACCCGTGGGCGAAGGGGTCGCGGTCGTCGACGAAGATGGTGTTCAGCCCGGTCAGGCGCGCCCAGCCCGCGATGCTGGGCTTGATCCCGTCATAATTGCCGACCTTCACCGCCTCCTCCACCCGGCAGTGGAACAGGCTGCCGATGATGCTCTCGTGGACGAACCCGTCGCCCGGCGCAAGCTTGCCCTTCGCCGCCCACTGCGCCATGCGCGCCGAGGTCCCCGTGCCGCAGGGCGAGCGGTCGATGGCGTGATCGCCGTAAAACACTGCGTTGCGCCCGTGCGCCTCAGGCTGGGTCGGCTCGCCCGTCCACATCACGTGGCTGACACCCTTGACCGTCGCATCCTCGGGATGGACCGGCTGCACGGCCGCGCGCGCTAGCTCGCGCACCACGGGGCTGTAGCGTAGGATATCGGCAGCGCTGAATTCGTTTAACCCCGGATAGTTCTTCTGGGGGTCGACGATGGCGTAGAAGTTGCCGCCGTAGCCTACGTCGAGGACGATCTCGCCCAACCCGGGCACCTCGACGCTCACGTCCGCGGCGGCGAGGTAGCAGCCGACGTTGAATATCCGCACCGAGTTCACGTAATCGCCCTCACGCGCGTATTCCACGCCGACCAGTCCGGCGGGCGTATCGAGCGTGAGCCGACCCTCCTCGCGGGGCGTGATCAGCCCGTGTTCGAGGCCTAGCGTCACTGTGCCGATGGTGCCGTGGCCGCACATGGGCAGGCAGCCCGTGGTCTCGATGAACAGAAACGCGATGTCGGCGTCTTCGCGCGTCGGCGGGTAGAGGATCGCGCCCGACATCAGATCGTGGCCGCGCGGCTCGAACATCAGCGCCGTGCGTATCCAGTCGAAGCGGGCGAGGAAATCCTGGCGCTTCTCGCTCATGGTCGCGCCCGTCAAAACCGGCGCGCCCCCCGCGACCACGCGCACCGGGTTGCCGCAGGTGTGGCCGTCGATGCAGAAGAAACTGTGGCTTGCCACGCGGCCGCGCCCTACTCGGCGGCCACGGGCTTGCCGAGCACAGGGATGTTTGCCATCGCTGCTTCGATGATGCCGGCTACCTCGCGCGCCTCCGCATCGTCGAGCGCAAGGCGGGGGCCGCGCACCGTTGCCGTGCCCCGGCCCTGCATCGCGGCCGCAAGCTTGAGGCACTGGACCAGCGTGGGCCGCGAATCGAGCGCGAGGATGGGCGCGAACCAGTCGAACAGCGCGCGGGCTTCTGCTTCCCGTCCGGCGCGCGCGGCGTGAAACATCGCCACGGACTCTCTGGGGAAGGCGTTGACGAAGCCCGAGATCCAGCCCTCCGCGCCGGCCGCGACCATGTCGAGCACGATGTCGTCGGCGCCGCAGAAGATGGCGAAATTCTCGCCCAGCGTTCCGTGCAGGGCAACACAGCGGGCAAGCTCGCCCGAGCTTTCCTTCGCCGCGCAAAAGCGGCCATCGTCCGCGAGTTCCGCGATTACGTCGGGCGCCATGTCCGAGCCGTAGGTGCCCGGGTTGTTGTAGATCATCACGGGCAGGGCGCTGGCCTCGGCGATGGTGTGAAAGTGGGCGAGGATTTCGGCGCGGCCCGATTTGTAGACCAGTCCCGGCACCACCATCAGGCCCGATGCGCCCACCGCTTCCGCTTTGCCAGCCAATGCCGCGCCGGCCCGGGTCGAGCATTCCGCGATCCCGGCGAGCACGGGCACGCGCCCTGCTACGGTCTCGACGATCGCGGCCAGCAGCGCGCGCTTTTCGGCTTCGTCGAGGGTGAAGTTCTCGCCCGAGGTGCCGAGCGCCACGATTCCGTCTACGCCGTCCGCGATCAGCCGGTCGATCTCGGTTTGGGTCGCCGCGATGTCGAGGCTTTGGTCGGCGCGAAACTGGGTCAACACGGCCGGATAGACCCCCTGCCAGTTCGCCATGATTTGTCTCCTTAGTCCTGGAGCCTAAGCATTTCGCGCCTGCGGCGCGCTGTCAACGGCGCGATATTTGTACTTGGTCTCGCCACAAAGCGCGGCTAAGCTCTTGGATCATCAAGGATCGTCGCGGTCTTCATTGTAGCGATTCCAAAAGAACAACATTTTAGGGAGAGGTAATTATGCGATTTATGAGGAACGAATCCGTCCGCTGGGCGGCCGGCACGGCCTTTGCGGCCGCCCTGGGTCTCGGCGCCGGGCTGGCCTCGGGCGAGGCCAAGGCTTGGTCGCTCGAAGAGGCGGCGGCGCCCTATGCGGGCACTTCGCTCAATATCATCTGCCAGGCCTACACGCCGTGCTACGCGATCGAGGGGCTGACCCCTGAGTTCACGGAGATCACCGGCATCGAGGTCAACTTCGAGCTGACTGATCTCGATACAGCGGGCAAGAAGGGCATGACCGACGTGATCACCGGCGGCGGCTTCTACGACATCATCGAGGTCCAGGGCTTCACCAACGCGTTGTGGACGATCCAGGAACTCTCCGAGCCGTACGACGCGTATTACAACGATTCCGCGCTGCGCGATCCAGGCTTCTCGATCGACGACATCATCCCCGCGCTCAACGACATGAACTGCATCTACCAGGGCAAGCAGGTCTGCATGCCCAAGGAGTATTTCGTGAGCTTCGCCGTGATGCGCAAGGACATCATCGCCGATGCCGGCGAGCGCGCCGCGTTCAGCGCTAAGTACGGCTACGACCTGCCGCCAGCCAACGATGTAGTGACCGTCGACACGTGGGAGCAGTGGGGCGACATGGCTGAGTTCTTCACCCGCGATGCGGGCGAGACCCTGGCCGGCAATACCCTTGAGAGCGATTTCTACGGCATCAGCGTTTCGTTCAAGCGCTACCTGACCGTCTGGTACGACTGGATGGAAGCGATGACCGCCATGGGCGGCGAGATGTTCGATTCGGACTACAACCTCACGATCAACTCGCCCGAGGGCGTCGCCGCACTGGACTTCATGCGTGCCATGACGGCCTATGCGCCGCCGAGCTACGGCGAGTATACCTGGGACGAGCAATATTCCGATTTCTGCAACGGCAACACGTTTAGCGGTTGGGCCTGGGCGGATGTCGCCTTCTACCTCCAAATCGAGGAGGACTGCCCGGCTTCGGCACACAACACCACCCACTTCCTCTATCCGGGCGAGCATTTGTCCATCCCCTACGCCAACACCTGGACGATCCCGTCGACCTCGACGAAGAAGGAAGCGGCGTATTTGTGGGTCCAGTGGACGACGTCCTACGAGACCCAGATGAAGGCGACCAAAGACGGTTGGTTGCCCAACCGGCGTGACGTGCTGGCCGATCCCAAGTGGCAGGAGGATCACCACACGGCGAGCTGGACCACGGTCCATCTCGAGGCGCTGGACAACGGCTATCTCGGCAAGATCCACAAGCATCCGGGTAGCCAGGCGCTGCTCGATATGATGGTTGAGGAGCTCTCGGCGGCGATCCACTCTGACGATTCGTCGCAGATCATCTTGGACAAGATCCAGGAGCAGGCCGCGGAGTTCATTACTAAGGAATAGATGATCCGGCCACTTCGGCCTATCAGGACCCGGTCCGGCATCTCGCCGGACCGGGTCTTTTTTTTTATAGTGGGTAGATAGCCGCCCGCAGGCGGTTAGATCGGCGGGCGCTCGCCGGCCCAGGGTCGGACCTTTTCCAGTGCCGCGCCGATGCGCAACGGCGTGAGATCGTCGTAGCGCCGGCCGACGATCTGCAGGCCCGTCGGCAGCTTATCGGCCGAAAAGCCCGAAGGCACCGAAAGCGCGGGCAGCATCAGCGCGTTGAACTGCATGGTCATGTCCATGTTGACGTACTTGCCGCCGGGCGCTTCCTCAAGGCTCGCGAACTCGTCGTAATCGACGCTCGGCGCTGGGATCGATTCCGTTGGACAGAGCAGCGCGTTGCAACGCTCGAAGATCGGCACCAGCGCCATCCAGGCTTCGGTGTAGACCACCTCGGTCTTCATCAGATCGACCGCCGAGAGCTTGGCACCGCGTTCCATCGCCGCGACGATGATGGGCGTCATCCGATCGCGCCATTCGTCGAGATGGTGACCAAAATGGGCCGCTTCAAAGGCGCACCAGTAATCCCACCAGACCTCTGGGAACTCGCGGGTCCAGGGTAGCGAGACCTCCTCGATCTCGGCGCCGGCCTCTTCGAGCACCTTGGCGCAGGCACGCAGGTTGGCCTCGACATCCGGATCGACCGCGTAGCAGCCCAGATCGACATTGAGCGCGAGGCGCATGCCGGTCAGGTCCGAGGGCGTGGGGATCGGTACGTCGAGCGCGGGCGCCAATGTGTTGTGGTCGCGCTCGTCGGGGCCCTGGCAGATGTCGAGAAAGAGCGCCGCGTCGTCGATGGTCCGCGACAGCGGGCCGTGGCAAAACATGGTGTCCCATTGGGTCGGCAGCCACTCGAAGGGAATTCGCCCCGAATGGGGTTTGAGACCGACGCAGCCCGAGTGCGATGCGGGGATGCGTACCGAGCCGCCCGCGTCCGAGCCCTCGGCCAGCGGCACGCATCCGCTGGACACCGCCGCTGCCGAGCCGCCCGACGAGCCGCCCGGCGTGCGCTCCGGGTTCCACGGGTTACGCGTAACCCCCCACAGCTCGCTGAAGGTCTTGCTGGAGAAGGCGAACTCGGGCGTCGTCGTCTTGCCGACCATGATGCCACCGGCATTTTCCAGGTTCTCGACCACGAGGGCGTCGAAGTCGGGCACCCAGTTCTCGTAGATCGCCGAGCCGAGCGTGGTGCGCTTGCCCTTGGTCGGTGTTGCGTCCTTGATCGCGATCGGCACGCCGTGCAAGGGGCCGAGCGGTTCGCCCGCCATCACCGCCACCTCCGCCGCCTTGGCCTTCTCGATCGCCTCGTCGGGAAAGGTGAAGCAGAAGCAGTTGAGCGTCGGGTTGACCTCCTCGATCCGCGCCAAGCTATTTTCGACCAGCTCGACGGGCGAGACGTCCTTGGCGCGGACCCGCGCGGCCAGCTCGGTGGCCGGTGTGTAACAGAGATCGAGATCGCTCATCGCCGTATCCTTTCCTGTAGGGTGACCGTCGGGTCAGCCGCCCTTGTTTGCGAGTTAGGCCACGGCCAGTTCGTGGAGCCGCGCATCGCCTGCCGCGAGCAGCCGCTCGACTGGATAGCCGCCCAGCGCGCAGCCCTCCCAGTTGGTCACGATCCCGCCCGCGCCCTCGATGATGGGCAGGTGGGCGAGATAGTCGTGAGGCGATACGGTGCTCTCGACGTGAAGATCGATCAGCCCTTGGGCGACAAAGCCCCCGGCGTGGGTGTAGCTACCATAGCCGACGATTCCGACGGCTCGGGTAAATTCGAAGAAGGCGTCGTGATCCGCCGGGCGGATGTAGGCGGGCGAGGCGCAGCAGAGCAGGGCGTCGGCCAGCGCCAGCCCCGGATCGGGCTGTTGATGATACCGAGCGTGGGTGTGCTTCTCTGGCGCAGCGCGATCGCGGTCGTGAACATAGAGCTTCCGGTGACGAAGCCGTTGGTGCCATCGACCGGGTCGAGCACCCAGACGAACTCGGCCTCGTCGTTCTCGGGCGGGAATTCCTCGCCGACGATGCCGTGGCCGGGATAGCGCGCGGATCGCCTCGCGCATGACGACCTCGCCTTTCTTATCGGCCAGGCTGTAGCACGACCCGTCGGGCTTTATTTCGACGGGCGCGGCGTCGGGATTCTGGAAGTAGTGGCGGATCGGTCCGGCCGCGGTCTCGGCAAGAATTTCGCCGAACTCAACGAACTCGTCGGGGCAGGGCTCGCTCACACGACCTCGCGGTAAACGGCAAGGCGCTTGAGGTAGCGCTCGTAGTTCATGTCGGAATAGATGCGCCAGTCGAAATCGACCGAGCGGGGCGTGACCTCGGCCATGAAGCTCCAGGTCATCTCGCGCAAGCAGGCGATTACGACCTGGGCCTCGAAGCGGCGGCGCAGCTCGTCGGTCATGGGCGCCTCGTAATAGCTTTCGAGCACGAGCCGGGTTTCCTCGGGCGTGGTATCGACGACCATGCCGATCATGCCGAGGTCGAACAGATCTGCGGAATAGCCGGCATACTCCCAGTCGATCAGCCACAGCTTCTCGCCGTCGTCGATGAAATTCTGGGGCTGGATGTCGTTGTGGGAAAAGACGACGCGGACCCGCCCGGTCACCTCTTCGAGCTCGTCGATCAGATCGAGCAGGCCGAGATAAACGTCGCGCCACTTCTTGGCCATGACGTCGCCGAAGCCCTGGCCCTGGCGGATGTACCAGCGGCTGTGGTGGAACGGCCAGAACATGAAGTTGTTGCCGCCGAGATGGCGATGGGCGTTGTCGTGAACATAGCGCAATAGCCTGGTGATGCGCGGCAGGTAGTGATCGGAGCGCGCATCTGCCGGGGCCAGCACCTTGCCCTCGACGAAGGCGGCGACGATAAGGCCTTCCTCGGTGTAGACAACTTCGGGCGCGGCGCCGATGGCCGCCGCAGCGCGATAGGCGTTGGCCTCGTTTTCGCGGTAGACGCCGATATGGGGCTCGTCCTCGCCGCAGCGGATGGCGTATTTCCGCCCCGCATCTTCGACGGTCAGGTTGAGGTTGCTCACGCCGCCGGGCTGCACCGCCGGCTCGACCGGCCCCGACCAGATGGGCAGCGCCTTCGCGCGCTCGATCGCCGCACGCGCGAGTTCGCCATGGCCCTCGGCGCCTTTGATCATGGCGAAGACGTCGTCGAACTGTTCCGTATCGGCCATGTCTACGTACCTCCGCCCAACTTTAAGCGCGGCCTAGGCCGCCTGCAGGCCGTTGGTCTCGACCCAGGCGGCGGTGGCGTCGAGGCCCACGGTGAAGCGGCGGACCATCTCGTCGATTTGTTCGTCCGTGATGATCAGGGGCGGCGAGAAGGCGAAGGTATCGCTGGCCGCGCCCAATCGGGTGATCAGACCCAGCTCGAGCAGCTGTTCCGTGGCAAATTTCTTGACCCCGTGGCCGGGGTCAAACTGGCGCCGGGTAGCCTTGTCGGCGACGATTTCGACGCCTGCCATCAATCCGACGCCGCGCACGTCGCCGACCAGCGGGTGATCGGCCAGCGCGCGCAAGCCCTCCTGCAGGCGGGGTCCGACACGGCGCACATGGCCGAGGATATCGCGCTCCTCCATCAGCTCGACGACGCGGGTCGCGACCGCGACCGCGACCGGGTGGCCCGAGGTGGTAAAGGCGTGGGCGAACAGGCCCTGCTTGCGGCTTTGCTCGACCATCGCCTCCCAAATTTCCTCGCAGATCAGCAGCGCCGCGATGGGCTGATACGCCGACGACAGGCCCTTGGCCGTGGTCATCATGTGCGGCTTGATGGCGTAGGTATCGCAGCCGAACATGTTGCCCGTCCGGCCGAAACCGCAGATCACCTCGTCGGCCAGCATGAGCACGTCGTAGCGCTCGAGCACCGCCTGGATCTTCTCGAAATAGGTCGCGGGCGGGGTGATTACGCCGCCCGCGCCCATCACCGGCTCGGCGATGAACGCGGCGATGGTATCAGGCCCTTCGGCCAGGATCATCTCTTCGAGCGCGTCGGCCATGCGGGTTGCGAACTCTTCTTCGCTCTCGCCGGGTTCCCCGCGGCGGTAGTAATAGGGGTTCTCCGTATGGAGGATGTTGGGGATAGGCAGGTCGAAACCGGCGTGCATGACCGGGATGCCCGTGAGGCTGCCGGCACCGATGGTCAGGCCATGAAAGCCGTTGATCCGCGAGATAATTTTCTTCTTCTCGGGCCGGCCCAGAGCGTTGTTGTAGTACCAGACGAGCTTGGCCATGGTGTCGTTGGCTTCCGAGCCCGAATTGACGAACAGCACCCGGGCCATGGGCGCGGGCGCGATGGCCTTCAGCTTTTCCGCGAGGATGCCGACGGGCTCGATCGTCTTGTCGACGAAGGAGTGGTACCAGGGCAGCTTGCGGAACTGCTTGATCGCAGCCTCGATCAGCTCCTCCTCGCCGAAGCCCAGGGATGCGCACCACATGCCCGATGCGCCTTCCATATATTCCTTGCCGTTATCGTCGTAGACGTAGATGCCCTTGCCGTGAGTGATCATGGTCGGCGGGTCATCGGGCAGGGTGGCTAGGTTCGAAAACGGGTGGACGACCGATTCCAGATCGCGCGCAATGGTTGAGTTGGGCTTCGCAGTCACGATGCTGCCTCCTGGAGACCCTCGTCCTTCATGGCCCGAAGGCCCGTGAGCCAGGCCTCGGTGGTCTGGTCGAATTCGGCCTCGCCCATGGGGGTCGACGCGCAGGAGAGGTGGATGCTGTAAAACACGCCGTTGTTTAGCAGATGGAAGAACATGCGCTCTTCGCGCGCGCGGGCGGCATCGCTCTCGGCCATGAAGGCCTTGCGGTAGCTACCCAGCGGCTCGTCACTCATATAGGGCTTCATCAGCGATCCCTCGCCCATCATCTGGCCCGGCATGCCTGCGATCTCGAAGGCCTCATTGATCTGATTCCGCAGGCGCTGAGTCTTGGCGTCGAGCTCGTCGATCACGCCTTGCGTCAGCATCCGCATGGCGGTGATACCTGCGGCCATGGTCAGCGGGTTGGCCGTAAACGTTCCCGAATGGGGAAGGGCCGCCTTGCCTTTGCTGCAATCGAAGACCTGCATGAACTCCGTCCGACCGCAGATGGCGCCTATGGGCAGACCGCCGCCGATGATCTTGCCGAGTGTCGTGATGTCGGGGTCGAGACCGTAAAGCATCTGAGCGCCGCCCTCGTGCAGGCGATAGGTCACGACCTCGTCGCAAATCAAAAGCGCTCCAATCTTGCGGGTAACCTTGCGCAGCATTTCCATATAATCCCTGGTAGCGGGCACGCCGCCGCAGCCCGAGGGCACGATGTCCAACATGACACCGGCCAGTGAGTCCGCATGGGCCTCTAGGATGCGTTGGCTGTTTTCCACGTCGTTGAACGGGATCACGACGACGTCGCGCAGCATACCTTCGGGCTCGCCCTTAGCGAAGCCGATGGGTACCGGATCGTTTGATCCCCAATTCTGGGGATCGGGATCGAGGCTTACTTCGGCATAGTCGTAGGACCCATGGTAGACGCCTTCGCATTTCGCAATCTTGGGCCGGCCTGTGTAGGCGCGGGCCGCCTTGATGGCGTTCATCACCGCTTCGGTGCCGGAATTAGCAAAGCGCACCTTTTCGATCGATTCGGTCCGCGAACAGAGGATCTCGGCGAGTTCGATTTCGAGCTCGGTGGGCATGGTGAAACAGATCGCCTTATCGACCTGGGCTTTCACCGCCGCGACGATCTTGGGATGGCAATGGCCGTGGATCTGCACCGTGTAGTTGTTGACGAAGTCGATCCGCTCATTGCCGTCGACATCAGTGATCCGGCAGCCGTGGGCTTTCGCTGCGAAGACCGGATAGGGGGAATAGAAATTCAAATGTCGGGTGCTGCCGCCGGGGAGGGATTCGCAGGCGCGCTGCCATAGTTTATGGGATTGAGAGTCGAAGTCGGGGTATGTGGTGTGGTCTGCCATCAGGCTTCCTCGTCCATGATAAAGCTCCGCCCAGCGGCCGCGCCGCCGTCGACCGAGCAGATTGTCCCATGAAGGAATTTCGCCGCATCGGACGCGAGATACATCACCGTATGCGCGATCTCGACGGGCTGGCCGTGGCGTTTCATGGGGATGGTGGAGGCTACCGCGGCCATCATCTCTTCGCGGGGCATGTCCGAATCGCCATAGCCCGCGTCCTGCATGGGCGTGTCGATGTCGCCCGGGCAGATCACGTTGACCCGGATATTCTGGTCCGCGGTTTCGAGCGCCATGCATTTGGTCATGTGGATCACTGCTGCCTTCGTGGTGCCGTAAGTGGACATCCCGGCGTAGCCCTGAAGGCCCGCGTCAGAGCCCATGTTGACGATCGAGCCCGAGCCCTGCTTGAGCATCTGGCGCACGGAGGCGCGCGCCATGTAGTAGCTGCCGAATAGGTTGATTCGCATGACCCGTTCGAAATCCTCGTCGCTAGTGTCGACCATCGCCGTAGTCACCACGATGCCGGCGTTATTGAACAGGATATCGACCCGGCCGAAGGCGGCCACGGTGTCGGCCACGACTTTGTCGCAGGTTGCCGATTGGGAGACGTCGGCCAAGATCAGCGCGGCGGTGCCGCCGGCGGCCTCGATCTCGGCTTTCAGCGCTTCGCCGCGCTCGGCGTTGCGCCCGATGAGTGCGACGGACGCGCCGTGGGCGGCGAACTGGCGGGCGGTCTCAGCGCCCAGGCCCGAGGTGGCGCCAGTGATCAGCGCGACCTTGTCGGCGAAGGCGTCGGGCTTGAAGATATCTTCCATGATCGTGGTCTCCCCCATGGTGGTCAGTAAGGCTTGCCGGCAGCGAAGCGGTCCTTAAAATCGATCCAGCCGATCATCGCCGGCAGGAACCAGGGATCGCCCGAATAGAGCGGCCAGGTTGGGAAGCCCAGGTTCCAGAACGCGGTCTCGGGCGCCCGGCCGGCAAGCACGCCGTTCGCGATTGTCTTGCCGAAATGGGTCCCCAGCACTATGCCGCCGTCCGCGAAGCCGGCAGCATAGTGCACACCGTCGCGAGTCTTGCCTATATGGGGCAGCTTGTCGAAGGGAAAGCCCATCATTCCGGTCCAGCAATGGGAAACTCGTGTGCCCGCAAGGCGCGGGTAGACCATGGTCATGATCTCGTAGAGCCGCCGTGCCGTGACCCGCTGGTCGCCGTCCTAGCGCCCGGTACGGGCGCCGAAAATCAGCACCCTGTCGTCGGGCGAGGGGCGATCCCAGAAGATATTTTCTTGGAATCGCGCATCGTCCGCAGCATCGGCTTGATCGCCTTCATGGTCTCGGCATCCATCGGTTCGGTCGCTATCTGGTGCCGCGGGCACGGGCACGATGCGTCGGCGAACCCACGGCGCGAAAGCAGTCTCGCGAGTATAGCCGTTGGTGCAGATCACCACGTCGCGCGCGCGTATGGTGCAATGACGGGTGATGACCGTAAAGCCGTCGCTTTCAGGGCTGATTGCGGTGACCGGCGCGTGGCCGACGACCTGGACCCCGGCGTTCCGCGCGCGGGACAGCGTGGCCTGGTGGTAGAGGCCCGGGTGGACCATGCCGTTGCCGTCGATGGCCAGCGCGCCGTGCCAATAGTCGGACTCGACCTCCTTGTGCATTTCCGATTTCGGGCACATCCAGAATTCGAGATCGGGCGCAATTTTCTTTATCTCGCCGTATTCCTTCGCCAGCCCCTCGTAGTGGCCGGGCGAGCAGGCTCCGGTGAAACGGGCGTTAAAGCGCTGGCTAACCTGCATCTATTCGGCCTCGAGCATGGCGAGAAAGGAGCTGTTTGCACCGCCCGCCTCGTTCCACATGGCCAACGCCGCCTCGCGGCCGAATTTGGCTTCGAGCTTGCTGAAGGGGTAATGCAGATAGCGTCCGATATGGCCCGCGTTGCGCGTACTTGCCCCAAAACCCGGCTCATAGGCGTCGAGCACGAGCGTCGAGCGTCAGGCGCGCGCGGTCTCGATCGCGCAATGCAGGCCTGTATAGCCCGAGCCGACGACGAGCACGTCGACCGATGCGGGCAGGGTTGAGGGCTCGACGCCGCCGCGCGGTGCGGCCTCTCACCAGAAGGGCGTGGTCTTGAAATCGTCCGTGAGGATATCGGCCATTTGTGTTCGCCCTGTTCGTTATGCAGCGCGCCGCGTGGTCAGGCGGTCGCGAATATCGACCCAGGCGATATAGGCGGGCAGCCACCAGGGGTTGCCGTTATAGAACGGCCAGGTGGGAAAGCCCGGGTTCCACCAGGCGGTCTCGCCTTCGGGGTTTTCGACCACGCGGTGGCCGATCTTCTGGCCGAGCCAGGTCCCCATGGGCAGGCCCGAGCCGCAAAAGCCCGTGGCGTACCAGACCCCGTCCGGGGTTTGGCCGATATGGGGCTGGTGGTCGAAGGTAAAGCCCATGATGCCGCGCCAGACCCGGGCGATGCGCGCGTCTTCGGTCTGGGGAAAGATGCGGCTCATGAGGGTGTGGAGCTTCTGCGCCGTGATCCGCAAATCGCCGTCGTCATGCCCGGTGCGCGCGCCGAACACGAGGCGCTGATCGTCGGGCGTCGGGCGGCACCAGATGATGTTGGTCCGGGAATCGAGCATCGCGCGGCCTTTGGGCAGGACCTCAGCCATCACCGCCTCGGGCAGCGGTTCGGTGACGATTTGGTGGGCGGCGATGGGCACGACCCGGTTACGCACCCAGGGCATGGCCGCGTGCTGGTCGCTCGAATAGCCGTTGGTGCAGATCACCACATCGCGCGCGCGGATCGCATGATGGCGGGTCGTGACCGTAAAGCCGCCACCGGGTCCGGGCGCGATGTCGAGCACCGGCGTACGGCCCTCGATGCGCGCGCCGGCCCGCTCGGCCGCGTCGATCAGCGCATCATGATAAAGCCCGGGATGGAGCGTGCCGTGCTCTTCGAGGACCAGCCCGCCATGCCAGTAATCGCTGCCGATTTCCTCGCGCTGGCGGTTTGCCGGACAGAGCGAGTAGGCGAAGGGCACGCGCCTGGCCACGGCCTCGGCGTTGCGCGCGAGCTCTTCGTAATGGGCAGGCGTGCAGGCGGCGGTAAAGCGGCCACGATACTGCTTGCCGACTTCCATCTGCTCTTGCTCGATCAGGTCGAGCACGGCGAAATGAGCATCGCCCGCCTCGCGCCACATGGCCTCGGCCCGCTCCGGCCCGTGGCAGGCTTCGAGCCCGGCGAGCGGGATGTGGGGAAAGCGCCCGATATAGCCGGCGAGCCGGGTGCTCGCGCCCGCGCCCGGGTCTTGCGCGTCGAGCACGAGGGTCCCGCGCCCCGCCGCGGCGGTAATCCGCGCGCAGTTGAGCCCGGCAAAGCCGGCGCCGACCACGAGCACGTCGACGGCGTTGGGCAGCGGCGTTACGCGCTCGGGCTCGCGCCGGGGTGCGGCGGTCCACCACCAGGGGTCGGTTGAAAAGTCGTCGGTAAACATCGCGCCCCTCATTACGTGCCCCGTGATTGCTCTAAAGCGTCATCGGTTTCGCGATTTTTGACGTGCTCAAGCGCCGCGCAGGCTCTCGCCGCCGGTCTTGCCGCGGGCCGGCCGCCCTGAGCCAACCCCGGCCCGGCGGCCCCACGAATCTGATCTATTAGCCGCGTCCGCGGCCGGCGCGGGCTTGCGAAATTCGGGTGATGTGCCATCACCGAATTTCTCTTAGCCGCTGCGCACGATATGGCCGCTGCTGCCGCGGCGGTCGTTGAAGTCGGTCCAGTGGATATAGGCGGGCAGCCACCAGGGATTGCCGTTGTAGAACGGCCAAGTCGGAAAGCCGTGGTTCCACCACTCGGTCTCGCCTTCGGGGTTTCCGACCAGCTTGTGGCCGACCTTCTGGCCGAAATAGGTCCCGAGCGGCAGGCCCGAGCCGCAAAAGCCGGTGGCGAAATAAACCCCGTCCCGGGTCTGGCCGATATGGGGCAGGTGGTCGAACGAGAAGCCCATCACGCCGCGCCAGACATGGGAAATCCGCGTCTCCTTGAGCTGGGGATAGACCATGACCATGAGGTCGCGGAGCTTGCTTGCGGTGATCCGCAGGTCGCCGTCGTCGTGGCCCGTGCGGGCCCCGAAGATGATCCGCTTGTCGTCGGGTGTGGGCCGGTCCCAGAAGATATTGGTCTTGGAATCGAGCACCGCCCGGCCGCTCGGCTTGACGTCCTTCATGAGCGTATCCGAGATCACGTCGGTACAAATTTGGTGGGCGTAGATCGGTACGATGCGGTTGCGCACCCAAGGCACGGCCGAGGGCTGGTTGTTCGAATAGCCGTTGGTGCAGATCACCACGTCACGCGCCTTGATCGTGTGGTGGCGGGTCGTGACCGTAAAGCCGCCGCCGGGCTCGGGCGCTATGTTGAGCACGGGAGTGCGGCCTTCGATGCGCGCGCCGGCGCGGATCGCGGCGTCCATCAGACCCTGGTGATAGAGGCCCGGGTGGAGGGTGCCGTGCTCGTGCAGGATCATGCCGCCGTGCCAGAAGTCGGTGCCGACCTCCTTGTGCTGTTCCGAGGCCGGGCACATGGAGTACTCGAAGGGCACGTTCTTGTTGATGTATTCGGCGTTCGCGCCCATGGCCTCGTAATGGGCGGGCGAACAGGCGCCGGTGAAGCGCCCGCGATAGAGCTTGCCGACGTCCATCTGCTCTTTTTCAATGAGGTCGAGCAGGACCCACTGGGCGTCGCCCGATTCCTTCCACAACCGGTGGGCCTTCTCCTTGCCGACCTTAGATTCGAGCTTCTGGATCGAGTAATGGAGGAAGCGACCGATATAGCCGGCGAGCCGGTTGCTGGCACCGAAGCCCGCGGGACCGGCATCGACGACCAGCGTGCCGCGCCCGGCGGCGGCGGTGATCCGCGCGCAGTTAAGGCCCGCGAAGCCCGAGCCCACGACTAGCACGTCGACTTCGGCGGGGAGCGGGGTTGCCCGCTCGGACTCGGGGCGGGGCGCCCATTCCCACCACCAGGGATCGGTCTTGAAGTCGTCGGTGAAGATCTCCGTGCTCATGGCGCGCTCCCTGTCCCTTGGCGGCGGGGCTAGCTCAATTCGATCCAGGTGGTCTTGACCTCGCAGTATTTATGAATCGCGTCGATCGACTTGTCGCGCCCGATGCCCGACTGCTTGTAGCCGCCGAAGGGCGCGGAGAGGTCGGACGCATCGTATGTGTTGATGTAGACGAAGCCGGCCCGAAGCTCGCGCGCCGCCTTATGGGCGGCGGTGATGTCGCGGGTCCAAATGCCCGCCGCGAGGCCGAAATTCGAATCGTTGCCGATGGCAATCGCGTCGTCCACGTCGGTGCAGGTGATGACCGAGAGGACCGGGCCGAAGATCTCCTCTTGGGCGATGGTCATCTTGTTATCGACCTGGTCGAAGACCGTCGGCGGGATGTAGTAGCCGCCCGTCTCTTCGAGTACCCGCTCGCCGCCGATCACGAGGTTGGCACCCTCACTCTTGCCGCTGTCGATATAGCCGAGCACGCGGTTCATCTGGGTCTCGTCGACCATGGCGCCGTTCTCGGACGTGGGATCGAGCGGATCGCCTGGCGCGTAGGCATTGCTCTCGGCGATCAGCAGTTCCATCAGCTGGTCCTTGATCGAGTCCTGGACGATGAGGCGCGAGCCCGCGTTGCAAACCTCGCCCTGGTTGCCGAAGATCCCCGCCGCCGAGACCTTGGCGGCGACCGCCATGTCGGGGCAGTCGCCCATGACGATGTTGGGGCTCTTGCCGCCACACTCGAGCGAGACCCGCTTCATGTTCGACTGACCGGAATATTCGAGGAACTTCTTTCCGACCTCGGACGAGCCCGTGAACGTGATGCAATCGACATCCGGGTGCAGGCCGAGCGCGCGCCCGGTCAGCTCACCGATGCCGGGCAGGACGGTGAAGACGCCCTCGGGAATGCCGGCGGCGACCGCGAACTCGGCGGCGCGTAGTGCCGTCAGCGGCGACTGCTCGGCGGGTTTGAGGATGACCGAGTTGCCCGCGGCCAGCGCCGGCGCGATCTTCCAGCCGTAGGCGAGATAGAGCGGATAATTCCACGGCATCACCGCGGCGACCACGCCCATGGGCTCGTGGGTGACCAAGGCGAGCGCGTCGGTCCGGGTCGGCGCGATGCGATCGTAGACCTTGTCGATCGCCTCGGCGTACCAGCGCAGCGTCTTGACCGCGCCGGGGATGTCCGACGACAGGGTGTGCTTGATCGGCTTGCCCGCGTCGATGGTTTCCATCACGGCAAGCTCTTCGGTGTGGTCCTCGATCAACTGGGCGAAGCGCATCAGCGCCGCCTTGCGGTCCTTGGGCGCCATATTGCGCCAGTCGCCCTTCTCGAACGCCGCACGGGCCGCTGCGACCGCCCGGTCGACGTCTTCCGCGCCGCAGTTCGCGACCTGGGTCAGCAGGGCGCCGTCGCACGGGCTGATGCAGTCGAAGGTCTCGCCCGACGCGGAAGCGACGTACTGGCCGCCGATGAACGCCTTGTTTTGAAGCGACAGGCCGGCGGCCTTGGCCTTCCACTGGTCGGTGGTGAGCATCTCGGGCATTGGTTTTCTCTCCCTTGAGCGTTATGGGGGACGGCGCCCGGTGGCGCGGCCCGATCTATTTGTAGTTCTCGCCGTAGATTACGTGCATGCGCCAGAACTCGTCGACGCAGTATTCGGCCATGCCATCGATCCCCGCATCCTCGTCGCCCATGTTGCCGAACAGAGCGTTCATGCTCTTTTTAAGCTCCTCGGGGCTGAGCAGGCCGGAGCCGCAGGCGAGGACCCAGCAGAGCAGCGCGATGCGTGCCGAAGAGGTCATGCGCAGCGCGCGCTGTTTGTGCAGGCGTTCCTTGAACACCGCGTCCGACATCTCGCCGAAGTATTCACGCACGCAGAGCTCGTCGATCTCGGGCGGCGCCGCCGAATAGGCGCACATCTCGGCGATGTCCCATTCGGGCAGGCCCCAGCCGCACAGATCGTAGTCGATCAGCCAGATCTTGCCGCTCCCGCGCTCCTGCATGATGTTGACGTACGCCATGTCGCCGTGACAGAGCACGGGCTTGTAGGGGCCGAACAGGGGCTCGAAGGTATTGACGACCTCGATCATTTTGTTGGCTTCGGCCATGTGCTTGCAGCCGAGGTGGTTCGCGATCCAGCCCGCCTGGCGGGTGGCGTCGAAGGGCCAGAAATAGTCGATCGGGTAGTGGCAAAATTCCGGCGCCTTGGCCTGGAGGATCTTGATCAGGCGGATCACCTCGGTCACGTTTTCCGGCTTGTGCATGTCTTCGGCTTCGAAGTTGCGCCCCTCGATGAACTCGGAAACCTGGAGCAGGCGTTCGTCGTAGATGACCTTGGGCGAGACGCCCATGTCGGCGCCGGCGACCATGCCCGTGCGGATCGCCGAGACCGTGCCCCAGATATCGCGCAGATCAGCCGCCTGGCGGACCATGTACCTGGCTTGCTCGTCTTCGGCGACCCAGTTGCGGTTCTGCAGGCCGCCCCAGCGGCGTTCGAGTTTCAGCTCGCCCTTCCAGAGCGGCAGGGCGCGGATGTAGGCCTCGACCTCTGGAATGTTCCAGCTCCACTCGACTTCGTTCATACCCGACATCAAAAATCCCCTTTTTTCGGTCCTGATCCGTAGTCGTCGCGGCAGGTCTGCCAGAGGTCGCGGTAGCGGCCCCAGGCCAGCTCCATGAAGCCCTCGTAGCTGTCCTCGGCGTCCTCGTCAGGAAACGCCCGCGTCATGCTGCGGGCCGCATCTTCGTCCGATCTAGAGCCCTCGCAATCCTGAAGAATGCACCAGGTGACCTGGCGAAGATAGGAGGCGAGCTTGAAGGCGCGGTGCTCGCGCAGGCGCTGCGTCATCGTGGCCTCATCGAACGCGCCCAGGCTGCGCTCGAGGGCGAAGCGATCGAGCGCCTCGTCGGAGACGGCGTAGGCGCAGAGCTCGGCAATGTCCCACAGGGGGTGGTTAAAGCCACCGAAATCCCAGTCGATCAGCCACAGCCGGTCACTGTGATCGAGCATGACGTTCACGTGGGCACAGTCGTTGTGAGAGAAGACCGGCCGATAGGGTTCGATGACGGGCTCGATTTTGTCGATCACCTCGATCACCTCGGGGATCCGGCTGTGATGGGGCGAATCCGATTCCAGGCCGTAGCGCGCGTGATTGCGTACGCACAGAAAACCGTCGAAATAAACCGCGGGGTCGCGCACCGCGTGGGAGCCGGCGTGGAGCGGGGCGAACAGCTTGTCGATGATGCGGCCGACGACCGCAGGATCGGCGATTTCCTCTTCGCTCAGGACCCGGCCCTCGATGAAATCCATGACGAACAGGTTGGGCTCGTAATGGGTAATCGGAGGCGAGATGCCGATCTCGGCCGCCGCGCGTGCGCAAGCTAGGACGGAGGTCTGCACCGTGCCCAGGTGGGCGTTGTCGAAACCCAGCCGGGCGACCCGCTTGCCCGTCTCATCGGTGACCGTATAGCTGGAGTTCTGCATGCCGCCGATCAAGGGCTCAAGGACGGGCTCGCCCCGCCAGATCGGCAGCGCACGGATATAGTCCTCGATGCGTGATGGCGACCAGCCGCGCTCGATCAACTGCCTCTCCCTCGACCCCATCGCGGCCTGTTTCTTAACACTCTAGGCGCGCGGTACTATGGCGTCGTCGCCGAAATTTTAGGGGCGGAGTTGTCAAAAGTCACCCGGAAATGGGGCAAAAAACGACAAGAATCCACAGAGCCGAATTGACCGTACTACAGGCAGGTGCCATGGTCGGGTTAAGAACGACGCGGCCGCGAGCGCCCCGATCCGGGCCGTTCAGAGAGCCGCGAGGGAGATGGGGGAGATGAGCGCAGCCGGTTCCGGCGCGGGCTCCAATTTGACCGCTGCCCAGGCTATCGTCACGGCGCTGGGCCGCCACGGCGTCACGTTCATGCTCGGCCAGAGCAACCCGATCTCGCTGTTTCTGGCTGCCGAAGAGTTAGGCATCCGCCAGATCGCGTATCGCACCGAAAACGCGGGCACGGTGATGGCCGACGGCTTCGCGCGGATTTCGGGAAGGGTGCCCGTGGTCACCGCCCAGAACGGCCCGGCGGCGACGCTGCTCGTGCCCGGTCTCGCCGAGGCGCTGTGCGCGTCGGTTCCCATCGTCGCCCTGGTCCAGGACGTACCCCGCCCGCGGGTCGACAAGAATGCCTTCCAGGAGCTTGACCATATTGCCCTATTCCAGGGCGTGACCAAGTGGCTGCGCCGGGTCAACGACGCAAGCCGCATCGACGATTATATTGACATGGCCTTCACCGCCGCCGCGACCGGGCGGCCCGGCCCGGCGGTCCTGCTTCTGCCCTGGGACCTGATGGATGAGCCCGAGGCGCCGGGCGCGCGGCGGCGCGCCGAGCTGGGCGGCTATCCTCTCGACCGCACTATCGCCGATCCGGGCGCGATTGCCGAGGCTGCCCGGCTGCTCGCGGGCGCGCGCCGGCCGCTGGCCTATGCCGGGGGCGGGGTCCATCTCTCGCAGGCCACGGCGGAACTCGCACAATTGCAGGAGAGTGCGTCGCTTGCGGTGGCGACGACCTCGATGGGCAAGGGCGCGGTGGCCGACGGTCATCCGCTCTCGCTCGGCGTGATCGGCTATTTCATGGGCCCGCGCAGTGCGACCCGCTACATGCGCCCGCTGGTCGACGAAGCCGACGTCATCCTGCTGGTCGGCAACCGGACCAACCAGAATGGCACCGATAGCTGGACCCTGCTGCCTGAGGGCGCGCAGCTCATCCATCTCGACGTGGACGGCAACGAGGTCGGGCGCAATTACGAGGCCCTGCGCCTGGTCGGCGACGCCAAGCTGACCCTGGCGGCGCTGACTAAGCAGCTCAAGCGTGCAGGCCTGGCCAAGCGCAAGAAGGCTCGCGCACCGCTGGAAAAACGCATCGCGGCAGCCAAGCAAAAATATGCCTGCGAGGCGGCGGGCATGCTTGGCGCCGGCGGCTCACCGGCCCGCCCCGAACGGCTGATGGCAGAGCTCGACGCCGTGCTCAGGCCCCACGACATCGTCGTCGCCGATGCCAGCTATTCCTCGGTCTGGGTCGCGAACTATCTGCATGCGCAGGCGGCGGGCCAGCGCTTTCTAAGCCCTCGCGGCATGGCGGGGTTGGGCTGGGGCCTGCCCATGGCGCTGGGCGCGAAGCTCGCGAGCCCGGAGGCTAACGTCTTCTGTCTCGCCGGCGACGGCGGCTTCGCCCATGTCTGGTCGGAGCTTGAAACCAGCCGCAGGCACGGGCTTAAAGTGATCCTCACGGTGCTCAACAACGGCATTCTCGGCTATCAGCGCGACGCCGAGGACGTGCTCTATAAGAACCACACCACGGCGGTGGAGCTTGCGCCCATCGACCACGCGGCGGTGGCGCGGGCCTGCGGGCTGAACGGGGTGCGCATCGAGCGGGGCGAGGATTACGGCGCTGCGCTGGCCGCGGCCATCGCGGCTCCCGAGACCACCCTGATCGACGTGATCACCGACCCCGCTGCCTATCCGCCGATCACGTTTTACGAACAGAAGATCGACCACTGACCCGGAGGCGTTGCCATGGCCGAGACCAACCAAAAAATCCTATTCACCGCCCGGCCCGAGACCTGGCCCGGCCCCGAGACCTTCGAGATTGTCGAGACCGCCATGCCCGAGCCGGGCGAGGGCGAAATCCTGGTGCGCAATATCGTCCTCTCGCTAGATCCCTACATGCGCGGGCGGATGC
The DNA here is from genome assembly GCA_963694715.1 of Alphaproteobacteria bacterium. Classification (GTDB taxonomy): domain Bacteria; phylum Pseudomonadota; class Alphaproteobacteria; order UBA828; family JAPUJA01; genus CAVOEB01. The sequence continues at coordinate 31,419 of CAVOEB010000003.1, forward strand.
GCGACGTCAAATCCTACGTCGAGGGTTTCGCGCTGGGCGAGGTACTCCAGGCCGGCGTGATCGGCGAGGTGATCGCGGCGAAAGGCGAGACCAAATTTGCGGTCGGCGACTACGTCAGTGGGCTGCTCGGTTGGGAGCAATATTCGGTCTCGACGGGTCAGGGCATAGCCAGGATCGATCCGGCTGTCGCACCGCTGAGCGCCAACTTGGGCATCCTTGGAATGCCGGGCTTTACGGCTTACGTCGGGCTGCTCGATATCGGCCAGCCGAAACCGGGCGAGACGGTCTACGTCTCTGCCGCGGCGAGCACCGTGGGCAGCGCGGTGGGCCAGATAGCCAAGCTCAAGGGCTGCTTTGTCGCGGGTAGCGTGGGCTCGGCGGAGAAGGTCGAGGTCTGCTTGTCGCGCTTCGGCTATGACGCCTGCTTCAACTACAAGGAGGCGGACAAGCTGCACCGGGCGGTGCGCGAGGCCTGCCCCGACGGCGTCGACGTCTATTTCGAGAATGTCGGCGGCGCCATGCTCGACGCGGTGCTGCTCAACATCAACACGGGCGCGCGCATTCCGCTCTGCGGCATGATCTCGCAATATAATCTCGCCGCGCCGGAAGGCATCAACAACCTCACCATGCTGCTGCTCAACCGCGCGGTGTTGCAAGGTTTCATCATCATCGACCATTTCGACCGCTGGCCCGCCTTCGTCGCCGACATGACCGGCTGGCTCGAGGCGGGCAAGGTCGATTACGCCGAGCACATCACCGACGGCCTGGCCAACGCGCCCGCCGCCTTCGTCGACATGCTCAAGGGCGCCCACCTGGGTAAGTCCGTGGTCCGCATCGGACCGGACCGGACCTGAGCGGCGGACTTGACCGGCCGCGCGGCGGCGGCAACTACCTGCGGCGAGCACAGGCTTTGGGAGCCCGACGGACGATGCGCGGATTGATGCAGGACTGGCCATTGCTGGTGCCCACGCTGCTCGATCATGCGGCGCTCTATCATCACGATACGAAAATCGTTTCACGTTCCGTTGAAGGCCCGATTGTTCGTTCAACCTGGGCCGAGGTGGCCGCGCGGGCGCGCCGCGCGGCCGCCGCGCTGGCGGCGCTGGGGGTTACGCCGGGCGAGCCGGTTGCGACCCTAGCCTGGAACGGCTTTCGCCATCTCGAATTATTCTACGCCATTCCCGGCGCGGGCGCGGTTTGCCACACGGTCAATCCGCGCCTGTTTCGCGCCGAGATGGCCTACATCTTCAACAATGCGGGCGATCGCATCGTTTTCCTCGACCTCGACTTCGTGCCGATGATGGAGGAGCTGGCGGACGAGCTACCCACGGTGGAGCGCTTCGTGCTGCTGTGCGACGAGGCGGCCATGCCCGAAACCAGCCTGCGCGGCGCCTGCGCCTACGAAACCCTGATCGCGGCGCACGAGCCCGCCGCCGAATGGGCGCGCGCCGACGAAAACGATGCGTGCGGGCTGTGCTACACCTCGGGCACCACGGGCACGCCCAAGGGGGTGCTCTACAGTCACCGCGCGCTGGTGCTCCACGCCTGGATGCTGGCCTCCGCCGATAGCTGCGGTTACACCAGCGGAGACATCATCCTGCCCGTGGTGCCGATGTTTCACGCCAACTGCTGGGGTATCCCCCATGTCAGCGCGATGTGTGGTGCGGGCCTGGTGCTGCCCGGCCGCGAGCTCGGCGGCGAAGCGATCTACGAGCTACTCGATTCCGAGCGCGTTACGGTCACGTTGGGCGTGCCGACCGTCTGGCTCGCGCTGCTCGATTACCTCGAGACCAGCGGCAAGCGGTTCGATCATCCGCTCCGGCTGCTCACGGGCGGGGCGGCCATGGCGCGCGCCGTCATGGAACGCTTCGAGCGCGACTATGGCGTCAAGGTGCTGCACGCCTGGGGCATGACCGAGATGTGCCCGGTCGGCACGACGCCCTGCCTCAAGGCCCGCCACGACGAGCTGCCCCTGGAGCAACGACTCGACTGGATGGTGGGCCAGGGGCGTTCGGTCTACGGCTGCGAGCTGCGCACCGTCGACGACGGCGGCGTTGAGCTACCCAGGAACGGCAAGAGCGCGGGGCACCTGATGGTGCGCGGGCCGTGGATCGCGGCGGGCTATTTCCGCCACGAGGGCGGCGAGATTCTCGACGCCGAGGGCTGGTTCGACACCGGCGACGTCGCGACGCTGGACCAAGACGGCTACATGCGGATTACCGACCGGTCGAAGGACGTGATCAAGTCGGGCGGCGAATGGATCAGCTCCATCGACCTCGAAAACGCTGCCCTCGCCCATCCCGGCGTCGCGGAAGCCGGCGCCATCGGCCTGCCGCATCCGAAGTGGGACGAGCGCCCGCTGCTCGTCGTCGTCAAGGCGGAGGGGGCAAGTGTGGGGCCGGCGGAAATCCTCGACCTGTTGCGCGGCAAATTCGCTAAGTGGCAATTGCCCGACGATATCATCTTTGTCGACGAATTGCCCCACACGGCGACGGGCAAGATCTCGAAGCGAGGCTTACGCGAGCGCTTCGCCGATCACGTCTGGGGAGAGTGAGAACGCGCTAGCGCGGCCGGTCGGGGCGGAGCGCGTCGAGCGTGGGGTCGAGCAGGGTATGGTCGCCGACCACGACGACCTCTTCCATCGAGCCCCAGCCCATGGATTCGCCGTGCCAGTCGGTGATCCGTCCGCCGCCGCCCTCGACGATGGGCAGCATGGGCATGTAGTCGTGGGGTTTCATGCCGCCGTCGACCACTATGTCGCAGTGGCCCGCGGCGAGGAGGCCGTAGGAATAGGCGAAGCCGCCGTAATTGACGATCCGTACCCGGTCGGAGAGCGCCATGAAGCGATCGCGATCGGCGCCGAAGAAATAGTTGGGCCCGGCGCAGAGCAGCACGGCGTTTTCGATGTGCGCGCAACTGCGCACCTTGGCGGGCTTGCCGTCGAACAAGGTGGCGTGACCGCGCGCGCCGATCCAGCGCTGGCGAAGTGCGGGGTGGTCGATCACGCCCAGGATCGGCCGGCGGTGGTGGAGCAGGGTGATCAGCATGCCGAACATGGGCATGCCGGCGACGAAGGCGGCGGTGCCGTCGATGGGATCGAGCAGCCAGACATAGTCCGCATCCTCGCCTTCGGGCGGAAACTCCTCGCCCATGATGCCGTGGGCGGGCCAGGCCTCGCGAATCATCTGGCGCATCAGCTCTTCGCCGTCCTTGTCGGCCACGGTGACCGGGCTGTTGTCCGCCTTGTGGATGACCTCGAAGGGGGTCTGGAAGTAGCCGAGCGCGTGGCGCCCGTTGGCGTTGGCCAGCTCGGCCGCGAAGGCGATGAACTCGTCGGGGCAACGCTCAATGATCGAGGTCTCGGGCATCGGGGCTCCTGTTCCCGTTCCGCTTTGGCTGCGTGACGCGAAACGGTGTTCCGTCGCCGCGTAAGCTTTTCCCGCGGTTTCCTGTTCGGGCGGGCCGCCCGGCTTTCTCGAATTTCCCACTAGCTCTCCTGGTAGGTGGCGAGCAGCCGATGGTGGCGCTCGGTGTTCATGACCGAATAGATACTGTAGTCGAAGGCGATGGGGCGCGGCGTGACCTCGGCGAGGTAGCTCCACACCGTCTCGCGCACGGACGCCGCCATCACCATCGCCATCAGCCGCTTGTAGCCGGGATCGTCGAGCGGTGCGCCATCGTAGGCGGTGGACATGATAGAGGCCTCGTCGCGGTTCATCTCGGCGTTCATGGCGATGCCCGCGAGGTCGAATAGGTGGGAATCGTAGCCGGCATACTCCCAGTCCACGATCCACAGCTTCTCGCCGTCGTCGATGATGTTCTGGGGCAGCATGTCGTTATGGGCGAAGACGAGGTTCACGGCGCTGATGACGGCCTCAGCCTCGGCCATCAGCGCGCGCATGGCAGGAATTTCCGCCGCCCAGCGCGGATCGAGCTGCGCTTTGTGCGCCTCGGTCTGGTCCATCAGCCAGCGGTTGTGATGGAACGGCCAGAACATGAAGCCCGGCCCCGTGAGATGCTTATAGGCTTCGTCGTGATAGCGCCGGATGGTCCGGCCCAGCCGCTCAAGGGTTTCGGGCTGGCGCACGTCGTCGGGCTTGAGCGCCTTGCCCTCGATGAAGCGCATTACGGTGACGTCGCCCTCGGCAAAGACCACTTCAGGCGCGACGCCCGCCGCGTGCATGGCGCGCATGGCGATCAGCTCGTTTGCGTGCACGACACCGAAGGTAGGCACGTCGCCGCCCACGCGCACGACGTATTTTCCGGTCTCGTCCTCGACCACGAGATTAACGGTCGAAAGACCGCCGCTCAGGTTTTTCGGCGCAATCGAGCCCTTCCACAGCGGCAGCGCCAGGGCCTTCTCGGTGGCCCGTGCAATCTGCTCCGCGCTCGCGCCGGCCTCCGCGATCTGGTCGAAGGTGGCGTCGCCGCCCCGGTTCGGTTCGCTCACGTTGATCCTCTCCGCAACACTCCCGGCGCCCGTCGGCGCCCCGGGGCAGATAGAGTTACCGCATGCGCGCGTGGGCGCAAGCGCGAAGGTGCCCGGGCTGCACGACCGGGTCTTGACGGGGCCGGTGGGTTAGGCAAAGTTGGTCCGTGATCCACGCGGGCCAACCCGCAGGCAAGGGGTAGAGTGAGCCAATGCGCGGCGAAGACATTGTCATGTTCTGCTGGCCGGACCTTGCGGGGCTCACCCGCGGGCGCTCGTTTCCGGCCTGCTATCTCGAGGAACGGCTGGTCAAGGGGATCGGCTGGCTGCCGGTCTCCCAGGTGCTGACACCCTTCCACGAACTGGCCGAACCCAATCCCTGGGGCGCGATCGACGATACCCAGCTGATCGGCGATCCCGCGGCCGCGGTGCACGTCGATCTGTGGGAAGACGTGCCGCCGCTGCGTTTTCTATCTCTCCGACGCGCTGACGCTCGACGGCGAGCCGTGGGAGGGCTGCCTGCGCCACTTCCTGCAAAGCGGCCTCGACGAACTCAAGAGCGAGACCGGCCTCGAGGTCAAGGCGGCGTTCGAGCAAGAACTCTACCTCTCGGACGGCGATCTGGGCCCGGACTTCTCGCTCGAATCGCTGGACCTGGAGGCCAACTTCGGCAGCCTCGCCGTGGCCACACTGCGGGCTGCGGGCTGTGATCCCGAGACCTTCGAGCTCGAATACGGCGAATCGCAGTACGAAATCACCGTCCGTCCGGCCATGGGCATGGCCGCCGCGGATCGGGGCATGATCGTGCGCGAGGTGGTCCGCGATGTCGCGCCGCGCGAGGGCCGGCGGGCGAGCTTTACGCCAATCACGGCGCCCGACGCCGTGGGCAATGGCGTGCATGTTCATTTTAGCCTGATCGACGCGGCGGGCGAACCTGCGAGCTATGACGAAAGCGGCGAAGGCCATGTCGGCGAGGTCGCCGGCCACTTCGTCGCAGGCGTCCTGCGCCAGCTGCCCGCGATCTGCGCCATGGCCGCGCCGCTTTCCATATCCTATATGCGCCTCGTGCCCGGCCATTGGAGCGCGGGCTACAACGCGTCCGGCCTGCGCAACCGCGGACGGCGGCGCGTCGCCCCATCTCGTGCATGGGCTCATCGTGCTTGCCGGCCTGCAGGGCATCCGGGAAAAACTGCCGACGCCGCCGGTGCTGGAACAAATGCCCGCCGATCTTTCCGATGCGGAGCGCGAGTGGCTCGGCATCCGCCGCCGGCCCGGCTCGCTCGACGAGGCGCTCGAACTGCTGGAGGCGGACGATCTGGCGCGCTCGTGGTTTTCGCCCAACCTGTTCGGCGCCTACGTCTCCTTGAAACGAACCGAAATACGCATCCTCGAGGGGCTGTCGCCGACGAAAATGTGTGAAAGGTATCGCAATGTCTACTGAGTCCCTGATCGACGTTCCGCTGATCGACCATCACTGTCACGGCGTGGCGCCGCACGACCAGCAGTGGGAGGAATTCGAGGACGGCTTGAGCGAGGCCTTCGCGCCCGCGCCCGAGGGCACGACCCACTGGGACAAGCCGATCGGACTGTCGATCCGCGGCCGCTGCGCGCCGGTTCTCGACCTCGAAAAATTCTGCACGCCCGAGGCCTATATGGAACGCCGTCTCGATCTCGGCGCCGACGAGGTCAACCGGCGCTTCATGCGCGCAAGCGGGCTCGAGGCGGTGCTGATCGATTCGGGCAACAACCCCGAGCGCCTGCTCGATGTTCCCGGCATGGCCGAGGTCTCCGATTGCGCGGCGCACGAGGTGGTCCGGCTCGAATCGATAGCCGAGGCGGTCGCCTCGAAGGGTTCCAGCGCTGCAGGCTTCGCCGATGACTTCGATGCGGCGCTGCGCCTGGCCGCGACCAACGCGGTCGGGCTCAAGTCGATCCTGGCCTACCGCGCGACCCTGGTGGTCGAGTTGACCCCGCCGAGCGGGGCCGAAGTAGCCGCCGCCGCCGGGCGCTGGCTCGCCGAGGTCGAAAAGACCGGTACCGCTCGGATCACCGATCCAGTGCTCGAGCGCTATCTCGTCTGGACTGGGATCGAGCTTGCGCGCGAGCGGGGCTTTCCGATCCAGTTCCATATCGGGGTCGGCGATCCCGATATCACGCTCAACCGCTGCGATCCCTCGCACCTAACGCCGTTCTTTATCGCCACCGAGCCGCTCGGCGTGAACTTCACCCTGCTCCATTGCTATCCCTTCCATCGCGAGGCGGGGCTGCTTTCGGAGAACTTCCCCCACGTCTATTTCGACGTCGGCTTCGTGCTCAACTGGGTCGGGCCGTCCTATGCGCGTATCCTGGGCGAAGCGCTCGAGCTCGTGCCGTTCACCAAGCAGCTTTACAGCTCGGACGCCTACGCCCATGCGGAGCTCTACTATCTCGGCGCGCTGCGCTTTCGCATGGCGCTGAAGTCCCATCTCGACCGCTGGATCCACGAGGACGAGTGCACGGCCGCCGACGCCGACCGCATCGTCGAGTTCATCAGCCGCCAGAACAGCCGGCGCATCTATCCGCTGCCCGGCGCGTCGGCGTGAACAGAACGCTTGAGGAAACCATGGCAACCGAACCGCTGCTGGATCCTGCCGACCCGCCGCCCTTTACCTGGCTCAACCAGGGGGCGGGCGGCGACGTCCTGCTGACCTGCGACCATGCGAGCTACGCGGTGCCCGCCACGCTCGGCACGCTGGGGTTGCCCATGGACGAGTTGACCCGCCATATCGGCTGGGATATCGGGATCGAAGCCGTGGTTCGCCGGATGGCGGCGATGATGAAGGCACCGGCGATCATCGCGGGCTATTCGCGCCTCGTGATCGACCTCAACCGGCACCACGGTTCGGGCCGCCAGCCGGGCTCGATCCCTGAGGTTTCCGACCACACCGAGGTGCCCGCCAACAAGGGCGTCTCGGGCACCGACACCGAGGCCCGGGCCAACGCGCTGTTCTGGCCCTACCACAACGAGATCATCGCCAAGCTCGACGCCATGCAGGCGGGCGGCGCGGTGCCCGCCTATATCGCCATGCACAGCTTTACCCCGGTCATGGACGGCTTCGAGCGGCCCTGGCATATCGGTATCTGCTGGGAGCATGACGGGCGTATCCCCGTGCCGATCATAGCGGCGCTGCGCGAACGCACGGAGCTTTGCGTCGGCGATAATGAGCCCTACGCCATCGAGCTTGATTCCGACTACGGCGTGCCGGTGCACGGCGCCGGTCGCGGGCTGCCCCACCTGCTGGTCGAGATCCGCCAGGATCTGATCGCCGACGAGGCGGGTCAGACGCGCTGGGCGGAGATCATGGTCGAGGTGCTGGGTAAGGTGCTGGCCGACCGCTCTATTTTCGCCATTGAGCATTTCAGCTGAGGCGCAGACCTCCCCGCTTAGCGGCGCGCGGGACCGGGCCATGAAACGACACCATCGGATTTGCGCTCTCCTCGGAGCTCTCATGCTCGGCGAGGGCTTGCTGTGGGGCGCGCCGGCAGGTGCAAGCGCCAGGGATATTCTGCCCGAGGCGCTAGAGGCCCGCCTTGCGGGCGCGGCGGATGCTAGCACCCTTTCGCTTCGCGCGAGCGTCGCCGAGGCGGTTGCCGAGCGGCCCGGTCTTGCCGCCGCCATCCTCGCGCGCGCCTCGGCTTTGGCGCCGCAGGACAGGGCAGCACTGTATCAAATCGTAAGCTCGGCTTATCCGGGTCGGGCGCTAGCGCCCGCGCCTGTGCAAATCGCTCAAGCTGCAGACCCGAACCCGCTGCTGCCAACGCCGGCGGCGCAGGTCGAGGCAGTCGGTCCGTCCCGCTCCGCTTGAGAACGGCGATTACTGGTGGGGCTATATCCGCAATCCCATCCGGATCGCTGTCGCGCCCCATTACTGGACCGGGCAGTAGTGGCTGCGCAACGCGCTTGTGCTGGGCGCGGTGGGCGCCGTCGTCGCGTTCGATGATTCGATCCAGGATTTTACTCAAGGCAACCGGAGCGATACGCTCGACAAACTAGCCGACCTGGGCGAACCGTTCGGCAGTGGCTCGGTCTCGCTCGGGCTGATCGGCGGCGACTTTGCCGCCGGGCTGGTCACCGACGACGTCAAGCTCCAGGAAACCGCGCTGCTGGGTTTTCAGGGTTTCGTGCTGACCTCCGCGCTGATCCTTGGGCTGAAGCTCGCAACCTACCGCGCGTGGCCGCGCAGCGGTGAGGACTTCAAGAGCTTCGACGGCCCCGGCACCGAGCGCGACAACCGCTCGGTTCCCTCGGGCCACGCGGCACGGGCCTTTACGCTCGCAACGGTGCTCGCCTCCCAGTACGACGGCGACCTTACGGTCGCGCCCGTGGCCTACGGGCTTGCCACCCTCAGCGCACTCTCGCGGATCAACAACGACGAGCACTGGGCCTCGGATGTCGCGTTCGGCGCGGTGTTGGGTTGCGGCATCGGCAAGCTGGCCGCACTCACGAGCCCGTTCGACAGCGCATCGAACGTAGCCCTTCGCCCGGGCACGCGCCGGGGCGATCCGGGCCTTACGGTCGTCTTCAGCTTTTAGAGAAGGTGATTTATTCGGGCTGGGGGCGCACGCCGGGCGGCGGGTCGTCGAGGAAGATATCGCTGAGCAATTCGTGGCCGGGTGAAACCGCGTAGCGCGCGAGGTCCGTGACACCCTCGGTGGCCAGCACGTCGTCGTCGATGAAAAAATGTCCTGTGCACGAGGCAGCGTCTCGGCACAGTACCGCGTGGGCGGCGTCGGCCATGATTTCGGGCGTGCGGCATTCGGCCTCCTCGACCGCGCCCTCGAGCAGGCGGATCGCGGCGGTCGCAATTACCGTGCGCGGCCACAGCGCATTGACCGCGATGCCGCTCGCGCGGAATTCCTCGGCCATGCCCAGCACACATAGGCTCATGCCGTATTTAGCCATGGTGTAGGCGACGTGACCCTTGAGCCAGCGCGGGTCCAGGTTGAGCGGCGAGGCGAGGGTCAGAATATGCGGGTTGGGCGCCTTGAGCAGGTGGGGAATGCAGGCCTGCGAGCAGGCGTAGGTCCCGCGTGCGTTAACGCTATGCATCAAATCGAAGCGCTTCATGGGGGTTGTGAGCGTGCCGGTCAGGCTGATCGCACTGGCGTTGTTGACCAGGATATCGATGCCGCCGAAATGGGCCGCGGTCTCGGCCGCGGCTTCGCGCACCCGGACCTCATCGCGCACGTCGACCACGAGGGGCAGCGCATGGCCGCCCGCGGCGCGAATTTCCTCGGCCGCCGTATGGATGGTGCCGGGCAGCTTGGGATGGGGCTTGTCGGTCTTGGCCGCGATCGCCACGTTGGCGCCGTCGCGTGCCGCGCGCAGTCCGATCGCGAGGCCGATGCCGCGGCTGGCGCCGGTAATGAACAGGGTCTTGCCTGCGAGATCCGCCATGATCGCCTCCGTTTTCTGGGATCGTGAGGATCGGCCGAATTGGCTTCTAGCGCAACCAGGGGGGGGAATCGCGTAAAAGCGCGCTTGTGAGTGCTCACCTTCTCGTCGCCATCAGCTCCCACGGCTACGGCCATGCGGCCCAGGTCGCGCCCGTGGTCGCGCGCCTCGTCGCCGAGCATCCCCATCTCGTAGTTTCTCTCACCTCGGCCCTGCCCGACGACAGCGCGGCCGCCTACGCGGCGCTCCACGAGCGCTGGGAATATCACCTCGCCCGCACCGGGTGCCGCCTAGGCGAGCTGGCGCCCGGCCTGGTGTTGGCCGGCGTGCCCTACCTGCCGCTGGCGGCTGCGGCAAAGGTCGGGGTTGCGGGCCTGGCGCTTTCCTCGCTCAACTGGGCCGCGATATCTACCGCGCCTATTGCGCCGGCGCGCCCGGGGCGGACACGATGCTCGAGCAGATCCTGGCCGCCTACCGCGCGGCGCAAGGCTTTATGGCCTGCGCGCCGGCGTTGCCCATGCCCGATCTCGACACCACCCCCGTCGGCCCTATCGCCCGGTTGGGCGAGAATCGCCGTGCGGCGCTGAACGACGCCCTCGGGCTGGCGGCGAGCGATCGCCTCGTGCTGGTCAATCTGGGCGGCATCGGCCGGGGCTTCGATCCTGAGGCATGGCCGGCGACCGCCGGCGGGGACTGGATCCTGCCGCGGGGTGCGGGCGCGGGACGGGCCGATGCCCACGGCTTCGACGCGGTCGAGATGCTGGGCTTTTCCTTCATCGACCTGCTCTGCTCGGCCGACGCCTTCGTGACCAAGCCGGGCTATGGCGGCATCGTCGAAGCAGGGTGCAACGGCGTGCCCGTGCTCTACGTGCCACGCGGCGACTGGCTCGAAGAGCCGGGCCTGATCGCTTGGCTGAGCGCAGCCGTTCCGGCGGTGGGAATCGGCCGTACGGCGCTCGCCGCTGGCGCCCTCGTCGAGCCGCTGGAGGAGTTGCTCGCGTAACCCCGGCCCGATCCGCCCGCGCCCACGGGCATCGACGAGGCCGTAAACCTGATCGCGCCCCACCTTGGGATCTAGGGTGTTAACCGGTTCGCTTTAGCAGTAACGCGAACTGGCGTTCAATCGCCATGGAGGCTCACGCCGCATAAGCGGCGGCCCGTGCTCGCGAGTTTGCTAAATCCGAGTGGCTTCATGGCGTGGGATTTCGCGCAGTACGAACCCAAACCGGTTGCACAGACGCGCAGCCGCGGCGACAATCGGCGCCATGGCCCACTCCATCGACCGCTATCCCTTCCCTGCGCCCGCTGAGACGGTGTGGCGCTTCTTTGCCACCTATAACGAGCTGCCCCGGATCACCGGCGTCTACGTCACAAGCGTGCTTGAAGCCGGTGGGCGACGGCGGCGTCTGACCGAGGCGCGCGGCGGCGAGCTGATCGAGCAGCTCCTGCTGTTTGACGAGGCGGAGCGCACCTTCCGCTACCGCATCGTCAAGCTCATAAACACCGAGATGTCTTATGTCATGGGCACCTATGTGGGCACGCTCCGCATTCTCGACGACGAGTCGGGGGTGAGTTGCGTTTGTGAATTTAGGGGCGATTACGAGGCGGCAACCGGCCAGGACGAGGCCGCGCGTCGCGAGACGCCCGAATTTTACGAAACTTGCCTCGCCGGCATCCGCCGCGAGCTGGGCCTGCCCGCCGAAGATTGAGGCGGCTTGCCCGGCGACCCTGGGCGCTTCATAGTCGCGGCAGCAAGGGGAGACGAACAATGGTCAAATGCACCGAAACTTGGAAGGTCCCCGTGCCCGCCGACGAGGCCTGGGCGTTGATGGGCGATTTTAATGGGCTCGCGTCGGTCAGCCCCGATGTCGAGAAAAGCGAGCTGGAGCAGGGTGGCGCGATCCGCCGCCTGACGCTCACGGACGGCGCGCAATTCATCGAGCAATTGGTCTCGTACGACGAGGATGCCCGCCAGGTCGCCTACGCGATCCTCGAGGGCATCGGCATGGAGCTGCCGTTCGACCGCTATGTAGGCACCTACCGGGTGATCGAAGACGTGCCCGGCCAGTCCTGCATCTTCGAGCTGGTCGGCGAGTATGACGGCGAGGGCTTTACCGAGGCCGACGTGCTCGACGACATGCACGGCTTTTACGACGGCTGCATGGAAGGGCTGGTCAAGGCCCACAACGGCTAGCGCCGGGACGGCGAAGGGGAGAGCACAGATGGCGAAAGCGACCTTGACGCAAAAACTTGACGCCTCGGCCGCCGAGGTTTGGGAACTGATCGGCGGTTTCGCCGGAATCTGCGCCTGGCACGATCTGGTCGACGCGTGCGATGCGGAAGAAGGCGGCAGCGTGCGCCGGCTGCACAACGCAGGCGGCCAGGGCCAGCTCGTCGAGCGGCTGCTTAAATTCGACGAAGAGGCGAAGAGCTACAGCTACACCATTATCGGCGCCGTCGATTTCGAGGCGCCGGTGGTGAATTACCTCTCGGTCCTCACGGTGACCGGCGACGGAGACGGCCGCTGCACCGTCAGCTGGTCCGGCTCGGGCGACCCCGCTCCGGGCAATACCGAGGAGGATTGCATCGCCGCCTGGAACTTTATTTACGGCACCGGTCTGAAGAACCTCGCCGAGAGATTCGGCGTCGCGTAATTCTTGTCTCGCTCAAGCACCACGCAAGCTCACGCCGCATAAGCGGCGGCCCCCGCATTTGATTAATCGGCCGCCGACGCGGCCGGCGCGGGCTTAGCGCGCTCAAAACGCCGCGCAGGCTCACGCCGAATTTTGATGGGGTCGGCCGCCCTCAGCCAACCCCGGCCCTGCGGCGGCCCGCAGTTGCGAGCTTACGAAATTCCCATATTGACGTGACATTGAATTTTGCGCCCGTCGTCAAGGATAGTCGACCGCCATCAGGTAAAGCCCGTGGGGCGGCGCGGTGGGGCCGGCCCGGGCCCGGTCACACGCAGCGAGCGCGTCGGCCAGATTGCGGGATGAGGATTTTCCCTCGCCGACGGGCACCAGGCTGCCCGCGATGATGCGTATCTGGTTGTGCAGGAACGAGCGCGCCCGGGCCTCGATGCGGATCTCTTCGCCCACCCGACTGACGGTGAGTGCGTCGAGGGTCCGGACCGGTGACGCCGCCTGGCATTCCGCGGCGCGAAAGGTCGAAAAATCATGTTCGCCCACGAGTTCGGCGGCGGCCTCGCCCATGGCCTCGGCATCGAGGGGTACAGCCACCTGCCAGGTGCGTAGCGCCTCCAGCGCCAGCGGGCTGCGCCGGTTGACGATGCGGTAGCGGTAGTGGCGCAGAATGGCGCTGCGCCGGGCGTCGAAATCGGGTGCTGCAATCTCCGCCTTGAGCACCGAGACCGCGTGGGGGCGCAGATGGGCATTGAGCGCGTCGCGCACCGTGTTGGGCGCGGGATCGCCTGCCAGGTCGAGATGGGCGCACTGGCCGCGGGCGTGCACGCCCGCGTCGGTCCGCCCGGCGCCAAACAAGCGAACCGCTTCGCCGCAAAACCCTGTAACCGCGGCCTCGATCACCCCCTGCACCGAGAGCCCGTTGGTCTGGCGCTGCCAGCCGACGAAGCCCGAGCCGTCATATTCGAGGGTCAGCTTGTAACGCATCAGCCGTTCTCCAGCCGCGCGCCCGGCGCGATCGCGTAACCGCGCAGGAAGGCGTCTGTGGCTTGTGCTTTGCGCCCGGCGCGTTGCAGGCGGACGAGGCGCACCGCCTCGCTTCCGTCTGCGCCGCAGGCGATGGTAAGCGCGTCGTCGAGCGCCTCGCCAGCGGCCGCCCCCGCCCGGCCCGTCGCCGGCTCGGCAGCGAGCAGCCGGAGGCGCTCGCCTTGCTGCGTAAAATTTACGCCGGGCCACGGATTAAGCGCGCGGACTTGACGCAGGATCGTGACCGCGGGCGCACTCCACTCTATGGCGCCGTCAGATTTTTCGATCTTAGCGGCGTAGCTCGCCCCCTCGGCGGATTGGGGTTGGGCGATGAGGCTGCCTTCGGCGTGCCCGTCGAGGGCGCGCACGAGCAGGGGACCGGCTGCTCCCGCCAACGCGTCGTGCAGGGCCTGCGCCGTCATGTCCGGCGCGATGGCCAGCGCTTGCTCGAGCAGGATGGGGCCGGTATCGAGTCCCTCGTCCATCCGCATTATCGTGATCCCCGTTTCCGCGTCGCCCGCGAGCAGGGCCCGCTGGACCGGCGCAGCACCCCGCCAGCGGGGCAGCAGGGAGGCGTGGGCGTTGATGCAGCCCAATCTCGGCGCGTCGAGTACGGGGAGCGGGAGGATCAGGCCGTAGGCGACGACCACTGCCGCGTCCGCTTCCAGCGCCGCGAAGGCGGCTTGCTCGGCTTCTTCCCTGAGGCTGGCAGGGCACCGCACCGCAAGGCCCGCGGCATGCGCTGCCACCTGGACCGGTGAGGCCGCGAGTTTTTGGCCCCGGTTCGCGGGGCGGGGTGGCTGGCAATAGGCCGCGGCGATCTCGTGCCCGGCGGCAAGCAGCGCCTCGAGCGCGGGCACGGCGAAGGCCGGTGTCCCCATGAACACCAGGCGAAGCCGGCTCATGGTCACACGCGGGCCGAAGCCCGGACTTTCTGCTGCTTGACGAGCTTACGGATGATCATCTCGCGCTTGATGCGCGAGAGGTGGTCGACGAACAGGATGCCCTCGAGGTGGTCCATCTCGTGCTGTACGCAGGTCGCCGTCATGCGCTCGGCGTCGAGCTCGCGCAGCTCGCCATTCTCGTCGACATAGCGCACCCGCACCTGGGCGGGGCGGGCTACATCGGCAAGCTGGTCGGGAAGCGACAGGCAGCCCTCCTCGGTCACCGCCTCGTCGTTCGAGGACCAGATGATTTCCGGATTGACCATGCGCAAGGGAATCGGATCCTCGCCCTCGCTCTCGAACACGTTGGTGACGAGAATGCGCTTGGGCGTGCCGACCTGAATCGCGGCCAGCCCGATGCCGTCGCTCGCGATCATGGTCTCGAACATATCGTCCATCAGGGCACGCAATTCGTCCGTCACCGACTCGACGGACGTCGAGACCTCTTTGAGGAATGGATCGGGTGCTATGACCAGCGGCAGTAGGGCCATTGGGAACTCCGGGGCAGCGGCGCAAAATCGCGCAGAGAACAGGTATTACGCGGCCTTGCGCGCGTCAAGGTCGGGCGCGCAAAGCTTGGATTGCCAGCCGGGCGGGGCGGCGTTTTGACAGGGACGGGGGCTGCGGTGTCATATGGCGCATGGATAGTCTGCTCCTCGTCGTCATTGTTCTTGCCCCCCTGCTTGTAGCGCTCGTGGGCTGGCTTGTGGTGAGCGCCCGGCGCACGCACGTCGACGACGACCGGCTCGCCGGCGAGATGGCGCGCCTGGTCGAGAGCTTGGAGGGCAGGCTCAAGCATATCTCCGAGACCCAGACCACTCAGCAGCAGGCGGTGTCCGAACGGCTGCACGCCCAGGAGCGCTTTCTCGACAAGGCGCTGGAAACCCGGCTCGGTGACATCACGAAGAAGGTCGGCGACGGGCTCGCCAATTCGCAAACCCGCACGCTTGAGACCATGGGCCGGCTCGAAGCCCGGCTCGCGGTGATCGACCGGGCGCAAGCCAACATCCGCGAGCTCGGCGTCCAGATGGTCGGCCTGCAGGATATCCTGTCGAACAAGCAGGCGCGCGGCGCGTTCGGCGAGATCGCGCTGAACGACCTGGTGCGCGACGCCCTGCCGCCCTCGGCCTACGATTTCCAGAAGACCCTGTCGAACGGGCGGCGCGCGGACTGCCTGCTGGTGCTGCCCGACCCGCCGGGTCCGATTGCGATCGATGCCAAGTTCCCGCTTGAAAGCTACCGCGCGCTTCACGAGGCGAAAGACGACGCGGCGCGCACTCAGGCAGCGCGCGCGTTTCGCGCCGCGCTCGGCGTTCATATCAAGGACATCGAGACGAAATACATCATCCCCGGCGAGACCGCGCCCTCGGCGCTGATGTTCCTGCCCAGCGAGGCGGTCTATGCGGAGCTTCATGCGAACTTCCCCGATATCGTCGAGGCCTCGCACCGGGCCAAGGTCTGGATTACCTCGCCGACCACCCTGATGGCGACCCTGCTCACGGTCCGCGCGATCCTCAAGGACGCCCGGATGCACGAGCAGGCGGCGTTGATCCAGAAAGAGGTCATGATCCTGCTCAAGGACGTCGAACGGCTCTCGGGCCGGGTCGACAGCCTGCGCACTCACTTCGGCCAGGCAGGCAAGGATATCGACCAGATTGAAACCTCGGCCAAGAAAGTACTCTCGCGCGGGCGCAAGATCGAAGAGGTCGAAATCCAGGACGACAACGCGGACGAGGTCGAGGCCGAAACCGGCCCCCGCCTGGTCACCGGTGGGGATTAGGAGTTTTTCCGCACGGCTTTACAGGGTACAGCCGGCCAGCGTTCAGTCGCCACTCAGGCTCACGCCGCCGGTCATTTTCGGGCCGACCGCCCTTAGCCAACCCCGGCCCAGCGACCCGCACTTGCGGGCTTACGAATTCCGTGCTGTCGTGATTCGCGTCAGGCGCGCGCGCCTGCCTCGCTTAGCAGCCAGTCGCGAAAGCGGCGCACGCCCGGCACCGCGAGGCGCTCCTCCGGTGCTACGAGGTAATAGGCACTGGCCGACTTCGCGGCCATGGGGAAGGGCTTGATCAGCCGCCCCGCGGCTAGGTCGCGCGCCACCAGCACGCTGCGTGCCAGTGCCATACCCTGACCCTCCGCCGCGGCCTGAAGGGCCAGCGCTGAATCGCTGAAGTCGGGGCCAGGCACCGGGTCGACCGCGCTCTCGCCGGCCAGCTCCAGCCACAGCCGCCAGTCCTCGGGCCGCTCGTCATGGAGCAGGGTGTGCCGTGCGAGGTCACCGGGTTCGGCCAGTGGCCGCTCGGGGGTGGCGAGGCCCGGCGCGCAGACCGGGAACAGGGTTTCGCGAGCCAACGGCTCGACGGCGAGGCCCGGCCAGTCGCCAGCACCCTCGCGGATCGCGAGATCGACCTCGTCGAACGCAAAATCGACCAGTGCGTCCGAGGCATAGAGCCAGACGTCGATGTCCGGTGCGCCCGCTCGAAAGCGTGCAAGGCGGGGCACCAGCCAGCAGCTCGCGAAGGCGTGGCTGGCGCTGACGATCAGCGAGCCCGGCTTCTTGTAGGAATCAAGCCGGCGGACCCCGGTTTCCAGCCGGTCGAGCACTTCGCGCACAAGGCCGTAAAGTTCGAAGCCCGCGTCGGTGAGGGCGACCTGGCGGTTGCGACGAAAAAACAGGGGCTGGCCCAGGGACTCTTCGAGCGCCTTGACCTGATGGCTGATCGCCGATTGGGTCAGGTTGAGCGCCCGGGCGGCCTCGGAAAAATTCTCCGTGCGCGCAGCGGCTTCGAAACCGCGCAGGCTGCTCAGCGGCGGCAAACGTCGTTCCATCCCGGAATTCTAGCCTATAGATTAAATTTATTCATTAATTTGATTTGGACGATTCGTTTGAATTTGACGACATAGTTGTCTGAAAATAAGGAGATATATATGTTATCAGAGATATACGATATATGAAAAAAATAGTTATATGCAGTGGACTGAACTCTTTTCGATCTGGAGGTTTGCCATGGCTTGCCCGACTCTCCGCCACGTCTTGTCTGGAATCGCCGCGTTGAGCGCCGGGGTTGCCGGTGCTGGCGCGACCCTTCCGCTCAGCCGTGCTCTCGCGGTTCGAGGCGGCGTTGCCCGAGGTGGCGCTGGTCGAGATTTCCGATACTCCTACCGACCGGATGTGGCGGGGCTGGCCCTCGGCCGCGGGGATTTACGCCAACGGCTTCGCCACGCCGTACAGTTTCCTCCTGTCGGTCTACGACATAGAGGCGGGCGCCGCTGCCGTGGCCGCGCTCGATGCGCTTACCGATAAGCCCGTTATCCCGGTGCCCTGCGCGGGCGTCGCCCATATGGGCGGTGCGCCGCGCTGCCTGACCTGGGTGCTGAGCGGCGCCCCGGCGGCGCATTTGCTCGCCTATCAGCGCAAGCTGCACTAAGTCGCGGAGCCCTGGGCCTCGGGCCCCATCCACAAGCCGTACGCGAAGGCGTCGTCGAGCGGCGTGTGGGCCAGGTGGTTGGCGTAGCTCGTGATGGTCTTGATGGCGATCTCGGCAACGATCTGGAGCATCTGGCTCTTGTCGTAACCGGCGGCAAAAAAAGGCGTCGACGTTCTCCGGCTCGGGCCAGCCCCGGCTTACCACCATGTCGCGGGCTAGGTCGCGCAGCGCGTCGAGTTTGGCGTTGCCCAATCGGCGGTTCTCGCGCATCGCCAAAATCACGTCGTCGGGCACGCCGTCCATCTGGGCCGACACCGTGTGGGCCGCCATGCAATAGGTGCAGTTGTTTTCCACATTGGCTGCCATTTGGACGATTTCGCGCTCGGTGTGATCGAGCCGGGTCTGCTCGTCGATCGCGCCTTCGAGATGCCAGTAGTCGTTAAGCAGGGCGGGCGATTCGGCCATCACCCAGACCACGTTGGGCACCATGCCCCAGCCCTCCGCGATCTCATCAAACGTGGCTTTCGAGGCCTCGGGCACAGTCTCGGCGGTGTGCAGGTCGAATTTGGTCCTAGCGGGCTCCTTTGCAACGACTACGCAGGAAAGAACAGATGGCGGTCTATCGGCGAGGCGTCAAATCACAAGCCTGTTAACGGGCGGGTCAGGACGCGGGGCGGCGCGCATTGAGTGCGGCTTCCAGCGTACCGTCGTCGAGGTAGTCGAGCTCGCCGCCCATGGGCACGCCCTGGGCGAGGCGGGTGATCGCGACCCCGCACCCGGCCAACCGGTCGGCCAGGTAGTGGGCGGTGGTCTGGCCGTCGACCGTGGTACCGAGCGCCAGGATCACCTCGTGCACGGCCTCGCTTTGCGCCCGGCGCAGCAGGCCTGAGACATGGAGATCGTCGGGCCCGACGCCGTCGAGCGCCGAGAGGGTGCCGCCCAGCACATGGTAGAGCCCGCAAAAGGCGCCCGAGCGCTCCAGCGCCCAGAGGTCCGCGACTTCCTCGACGACGCAGATCAGGCTGCGGTCGCGGGTCTCGTCGCGGCACACGGCACACGGCGCCACGGTGTCGAGGTTGCCGCATTTGGCACAGTTTGCGATGTTATCGGCCGCGGCGCGTAGCGCCTCGATAAGGGGCACCATCAGAACTTCGCGGCGCTTGAGCAGGGCCAGCGTTGCGCGCCGGGCCGAGCGTGGGCCAAGCCCGGGGAGCTTGGCGAGCCGCGCGATCAGCTGATCGATTTCTGCTCCGGCCATGACGGCCAGGCACTCAGAAGGGGAGTTTCATGCCGGGGGGAAGCTGCAGGCCGCCGGTCAATTTTGCCATCTCCTCGGCGATCTGGGCCTCGACCTTGGCCTTCGCGTCGTTGAAGCCGGCGACGATCAGGTCTTCCATCACCTCGATCTCGTCGGCATCGACCAACGAGGGGTCGATCTTGATGTGACGCATCTCGCCCTTGCCGTTAAGCGTGACCACCACCATGCCGCCCGCGGCGGCGCCGCTGACTTCGAGATCGCCCAGCTTATCCTGCATTTCGGCCATCTTGGTCTGCATCTCCTGGGCCTGCTTCATCATCTGGCCGAGATTTTTCATGGGTTCTCGTCTCCCTCTGGAACGGATTCGGGTTCGGGCGCCGCCGGCGGGGCGGGCTCGCGAAAATCGCTCAGCTCGGCGTCGGGAAAGACCGCGAGCACCGCACTGACCGCCGGCGTCTCGCGGGCCTCGGCGAGACGTGCGGTGCGTTTCATCGCGGCCTGCTCGGTGACGGTCGGCTCGCCCGGAGCATCGGAGAAGACCGTCACCCAGCGCGTTTTCGTCCAGCGGCTGAGCAGGTCGCCCAACTGGCTGATGGTCGCCGAATCGCCGTCCTCGGCGACGCGCAACCCAATCCGGCCGGGCTCGAAACCGACCAGATGGGCGAAGCCCTCAAGTTGGGATAGCAGTACCATCTCGCGGTGCTGCTCGACCAGGGCTAGTACGGCGGCAAAGCTTTCAGGGCCTGCTTGCCGCGCGCTTGGCGCAGGCGCTAGTTCCGGTTCGGGCGCCAGTTCGGGCGCCGTCGCGAGGGCGGCGCGCGGCGCCTCCTCGGCGGGCGGGCCTGGCTGCGGCTCGGGGTGGCTCGGCGGTGGCGGGGCGGCATCGGCCGGCGGGGCCGGTGCGGTGCCCTCGAGGGCGCCGATCGCCTCCGCCGGGGTCGGCAGCTCAGCGACATAGGCCAGGCGCAACAGCGCCATCTCGAGCGCGGCCAGCGGCTCGGGTGCTGCGCGGGTCTCACCCAGCCCCTTGAGCAGCATCTGCCAGGTCCGGGCCAACACCGGAAAGGACAGCGCAACCGCCATCTCGGCACCGCGCACCCGCTCGGTCTCGGCGTGGTTGATCTCATCGCCCGCGTCGGGCGCGATCTTGAGCCGGGTCAACCAGTGGGTCAGCTCAAGCAGGTCCGAGAGCACCACCAACGGGTCGGCTCCGGCGGCGTAGAGGCCGCCCGTCTGGGCCATGGCGTCGTCGACGGCGCCCCGCATCAGGGCATCGAACAGGTCGAAGATACGCGCCCGGTCGGCAAGCCCCAGCATGTCGCGCACGGCGGCTTCCTTGACCTCGCCCGCGCCGTGGACGATCGCCTGGTCGAGCAGCGAGAGGCCGTCGCGCACCGAGCCGTCGGCGGCCCGTGCAATCAGGCGCAGTGCGCCGTCCTCGACCTTGACGTCTTCGCGCACTGCCAGCGCGGAGAAATGGGTCACGAGTATTGCCATATCGACCCGGCGCAGGTCGAAACGCTGGCAACGCGAAAGCACGGTGACGGGCAGCTTGCGGATCTCGGTGGTGGCGAAGACGAACTTCACGTGGGGCGGCGGTTCTTCGAGGGTTTTGAGCAGGGCATTGAATGCCGCGCCCGAGAGCATGTGGACCTCATCGATGATGTAGACCTTGTAGCGCGCGCTGGTCGGGCGGTAGCGCACGCCGTCGATCAGCTCGCGGATATCGGCAACCCCGGTGCGGCTGGCCGCGTCCATCTCGATGACGTCGATATGGCGGTCTCCGGCGATCGCGGTGCAGTGTTCGCATTCCCCGCAAGGCGTCGGTGTCGGGGCGCCCTCGCCGTCCGGGCCGACGCAGTTAAGCGCGCGCGCGATGATCCGTGCCGTGGTGGTTTTACCCACGCCGCGCACGCCGGTGAGCAGAAAGGCATGGGCCAGGCGGCCGCTCGCGATGGCGTTGGTCAGCGTGCGCACCAACGCCTGCTGGCCGATCAGCTCGTCGAACGTCGTCGGCCGGTATTTGCGGGCGAGAACACGGTAGCTTTCGTCGGCAGCTTCGCTCAATCGGCTCACGGAGATCTCGCTGAGGCTCTTAATATGTTGGCGCTGGATCGGGCGGCGGCGTCACCGGGTGGGAGGCTGGAACAACGACCCGGCTCGAAACTCGTTACGGCTGCTTCCTTCCGGATCTGACCGGATTGGCGAGGTAGCCGTCCGTCGCCAACCTCCCGCAACCAATATCGGCCCTGGAGCCTGCGCGTGCAACCCCCACGGCGCCGTTATGCCGCCCGCGCGCGATTGCCCAGCCGGCCGGGCTGTGGCAGGGTCTCGCCATGAGCGAGAATGTCTATGCGGATGCCGGCTTCGACCGGGCGACCCATCGGCGCCGCGACGGCGACTGGATTGCGGCTCGCCTGGCAGATCCGGCGACCCGCTTCGTCGTGGTGTGGCGCAGCCGCAACCTGGTTGTGACCGGGGAGGCACCACACGCCGTCCTGCTTGGCCACCGCGCCCTCGAGGCTGGGCTCGACGACCTCGCCACCCGGCTAGGCGAGGCGGTGGTGCTGGGCAGTCACGACGCGGCGGTCTATTTCGCGCTCGATCTGTCCGACCTCGCCGGAGATGCGGCAGCCGGGCTCGCGCCCGAGGCCGAATTCGTCGATCTGCGCCATGTCGGCGCGGTGCTGCCCGCGGTCGAATCGGGCCTGCTCGCCTACGCGCGGGGTATCCTCTACTGGCATCGCAACCATCATTTCTGCGGCCATTGCGGCGCGCCCACCGAAGCGCGCGAGGCCGGTCATATGCGGGCTTGCACCGACGCGGCCTGCGCCAAGCTCCATTTCCCGCGCACCGACCCGGCGGTGATCATGGCGATCACCCGGGATGAACGGGTCCTGCTCGGGCGCCAGAAGGACTGGGCGGAGGGGCTCTATTCGACCCTCGCCGGCTTCGTCGAGCCGGGCGAAAGCCTCGAGGACGCGGTCCGCCGCGAGGTCCTGGAGGAGGCGGGGGTCATAGTCGGCTGGGTCGCCTATCATTCCTCCCAGCCTTGGCCGTTTCCCGCCTCGCTGATGATCGGCTTTGTCGGCGAGGCCGAGAGCGAGGTCATCGACATCGCCACGGACGAGCTTGAAGACGCCCGCTGGTTCACCCGCGACGAGCTTGCGGCGGCGGGCAACTGGCTGCTCGGGCGCGAGCTCTCGGAGGCAGGCGACGGCAGCTTGCGCTTGCCCAACGAGGATTCCATCTCGCGCCGGCTGATCGACGACTGGCGGGTTGGGCTAACGCCCTAGCCGATTTTTTCGCTCGCGGTAGCGGCCCCGGCGGTTCGCAGTCACAGCCTAAAGGAATCCCGGACGATCTTGAACCGCTCTAGTTTTCCTTGCGGAACAGATTTTTTGGGTAGACCCCGAGGATCGAAACCGAGCGCGAAAAGAACTCGAGCTCCTCGAAGGCGAGCTTGACGTTGGCCTGTTCGGGATGGCCCTCGATCTCGGCGTAGAACAGGGTCGAGGTGAACGACGCGTCGAGCATGTAGCTCTCGAGGCGTAGCATGTTTACGCCGTTCGAGGCAAAGCCGCCCAGAACCTTGTAGAGCGCCGCGGGCACGTTGCGCACCTGGAAGGCGAAGCTGGTCATGACGGCGTCATCCCCGGGCGCGGGCCGGCTCGGCTCAGCTGCCATCACGACGAAGCGGGTGGTGTTGTGTTCCGCGTCCTCGATGTTGGGTTTCAGGATCTCGAGGTCGTAGATTTCGGCGGCCAAGCTCGAGGCGATCGCCGCCTGGCTCGGATCGCCTGCGGCCGCCACGTCGGCCGCCGCGCCTGCGGTGTCGGCATGGACCTCGGCCTTGAGGCCCAGCTCGGCGATCAGGGTGCGGCACTGGCCCAGAGCGTGGACGTGGGAATGAACGTGCGTCAGCCCGTCCGGGGTCGCACCCTTTGGCGCCAGCAGATTGTGTTCCACCCGCTGGAAATACTCGGCGATGATGTGCAGGCCCGAATTGGGCAGGTAGTGGTGGATGTCGGCGACCCGCCCAGCAAGCGAATTCTCGATCGGGATCATGGCCAGGCCCGCATGGCCCTCGCGCACCGCCGCGAAGACGTCGGCGAAGGTCTCGCAGGGAAGCGTGGTCAGGGCCGGAAATACCTCGCGGCAGCACAGATCCGAATAGGCTCCGAGCGCGCCCTGGAAGGCGACGGTGGTGGCGGGATCGGGTGGGGCCATGGGGTGGCGCTCGCTAGCCTGTGGGGGGTGCGTCGCCGAGCAAAGCGCGGGCGCGAGCGAGGTCAGCGGGAGTATCGACACCCAGCGGAACCGTGTCAACGAAGGCGACGTCGATGCGCAGGCCCGCTTCGAGCGCGCGCAGCTGTTCGAGGCGCTCGCGCTGCTCGAGCGGGCTGGGCGGCAGGCCCACGAAACGCGCCAGCGCCGCGCGTCGGTAGGCATAGAGCCCGATATGGTGCCACAACGGACCCTCGCCCGAGGGCGCGGTAGCTCGGGTGAAGTAGAGTGCCCGGCCCCGGCCAGCTTCGGGCGCGGCCGAAACCACCGCCTTGACCACGTTCGGGTTGTCCCGTTCGCCCTCATAGGTGATCGCCGCGGCCAGCGTGCCGATCGCGACGTCGTCGTCATCGAGCAGGGCGAGCGCCGCGCGGGGCAGTGCCGGATCGAGGGTTGGCAGATCGCCCTGTAGGTTGATGACACCGTCGTAAGCGCCCTCGGGGTCGATCGCGTCGAGCGCCTCGAAGATGCGGTCGGAGCCCGAGGCGTGGTCGGGCCGCGTGGTTACCGCCGTGCCGCCCGCCGCCTCGACCGCGGCGACGATTCGCGCGTCGTCCGCGGCGACCACCACCGGGCCGAGCCCGGCCTCACACGCCCGGCGCCAGACATGAACGATCATGGCTTCGCCGGCGATCTCGGCGAGCGGCTTGTCGGGCAGCCGGGTGGCGGCCAGCCGTGCCGGGATCACGGTAACGGGATTGGCCGGCACGCTCACCGTACCGGCCCCAAATGGCTGCAATTTCTCAACGCCGGGCGCCTCCTGGACACTTCCCTTATAGGGGTTGGACAGGGTCCGGGGAAGGGTCTAATCTCCCGCTCGTCTGGCAACAGCCCGAAGCGCGGAAGCCCGCCCATGGACACCTTTACGCTGAACAAAATCGCTGGAGCCGTTCTCGGCACGCTGCTGATCGTGATAGGCTCGATGATCATTTCTCGGATGATCTACGAACCCCACGAGGCGGCGAGCGAGCACGGGGCGGAGCACGCGGTGGCCGACGACGGCGGCGCGTCCCACGACATGGCAGACGAGGCTATGGATATGGCAATGGACGCTGCCGAGGCCATAAGCCTGGGCGCCCTGATCGCCGCCGCCGACGCGGATGCGGGCAAGAAGGTCGCCAAGAAGTGTGGCGCGTGTCACAGCTTCGAGGAGGGCGGCGCCAACAAGATCGGGCCCAACCTGTGGGATATCGTCGGCCGACCTGTGGCCAGCGCCGCGGACTTCGGCTATTCCAACGCCATGGCCGCGATGGGCGGCAGCTGGGATTTTGCCGGGCTCGAAGCGTTCGTGGCTGACCCTAAGGCCACCGTGCCGGGAACCAAGATGAGCTTTGCCGGGGTCAAGAAGCCCGGCCAGCGTGCCGACCTGCTGGCTTACTTGCGCAGCCTGAGCGTCGCGCCGGCAGCACTTCCCGAATAATCCGCGAGCTTAATTGACCGGTTCGATCAGACGCCCAGTTCGGTCAGTCGATCAAGCGCGGCATCGATCTCGTCCTCGCCCACGGTCAGGCGCACCACGCGCCCCGCAGCCGCCAGCCGCTTGACCAGGCGGAGCAGCGCCAAGAGCTCGCGATGGGGCGAGATCATCTCGGGCAGCATCCGGTTATAAGCCTCGCGTTCCGGTAGCGGGGCGAGGCGCGCGCTCGGCTCGGCGTTGCGCCGGACCAACTCGACCAGCGCGCGCACCGCCGTATCTAAACCGTCGCGCGCGACGGTTTAGATACGGCGGTGCTCGAGGCGCTAGCCCGCGAGGGCCGCTTCACCCGCCGCTTGGTCTTCTACCGTGAGCTGCTGGCCGAGCTTGGCGTGGCGCCTCGCCTGCCGCTATTCGCCGGGCAGAAGTTATTGGTGCGTCGCGCGTGCCTGCTTGCCCGGATCGCCACCAATTTTTGCACCCTCGAGCTATTCTCGACACTCGATTTGACCAAGCTTACCCTCGAATTGGTGCTCTACGATTCTCCGCTCACCGCTGTGCACCGGAATCTGCGCCGCCTGGGCGGGTTGTTGCATCCGCCGCTCCATCTTCTACCTGGCCTGCCGGTTGCCCCGAGGCGGTCGGCGGGGAGGGCGGCCCGGGGGTCGACTAAGGCGGCTTTCCCTTGGCGTGCCGCGCGCCACTCGCTACCTTATTTTGTGGCGGGGCGCAGGCCCCGCCGGAGCCCGAGGACTTCCACCTATGGCCGCAGACCAACCTGCCGCGTCGCCGATTTATCCCGTCATCCTGTGCGGGGGCTCGGGCACCCGCCTGTGGCCGCTCTCGCGCACGCTCTATCCCAAGCAGTTCCTGCCTTTAGCCGCGGAGCGGACCATGCTGCAGGAGACTACGCTGCGTTTCGCGCCGGGGTCGCGTTTCGCGTCGCCGCTGCTGCTGTGCAACGACGAGCACCGCTTTATCGTCGCCGAGCAACTCCAGGCGGTGGGGATTGCGCCGGCGCGCATCGTGCTCGAGCCGGTCGGGCGCAACACGGCGCCGGCGGCCTGCGTGGCGGCGTTGTTGTTGTTACGCGAGGACGCAGATGCCCTGATGCTGCTCTCGCCCGCTGATCAGGTGGTGGCCGATGACGGGGCGCTGCACGCGGCCGTTGAGGCGGGCGCCGCGCTCGCCCGGGCCGGCCGGCTGGTCACCTTCGGGGTACCGCCCGACGCACCGCACACTGGCTACGGCTATATCAAGGCCGCCCAGCCCATCGACGGCGGTCCGGGCCTAGAGGTGGCGCGCTTCGTGGAAAAACCGGATCGGGCGACCGCGCAAGCCTACCTTGCCGAAGGTGAATATTCCTGGAACAGCGGCATGTTCCTGTTCGCAGCGCAAACCTATCTCGACGAACTCGCGCGTCACGCCCCGGCCGTGGTCGAGGCCTGCCGGGCCGCGCTCGACGGCGCGTTGGACGATCTCGACTTCTGCCGTCTGGAGCGCGCCGCCTTCGAGGCTTGTCCTGCGGACTCGATCGATTACGCGGTGATGGAGAAGACGACCCACGCCGCGGTCCTGCCCGTCGAGATGGGCTGGAACGACGTCGGCTCGTGGGACGCGCTCTACCAGATCGCGGCGCGCGATGGAAACGACAACCTCGTGGTCGGCGACGTGCTCGCCCTCGATTCCCGCGGCAACTACCTGCGCGCCGAGAGCGGCCTTGTCGCCGCGCTGGGGGTGGAGAACCTAGTGGTCGTCGCGACCGGCGACGTGGTCCTGGTTGCGGCGCGCGAGAAGGTCGAAGAGGTCAAGGCGCTGGTCGACCGCCTGGCCGCCGAGGGGCGGCCCGAGGCCAGTCAGCCTCCCGTGGTCTACCGGCCCTGGGGCTCGTTCGAGGACATCAAGGTCGGGCCCCACTACCAGGTCAAGCACCTGGTCATCAAACCGGGCGCGAAGATCTCGCTGCAGTACCACAATCAGCGCGCCGAGCACTGGGTGGTAGTGCGCGGCCGCGCCCGGATAACCCGGGGCGATGCCACCTTCGAGCTCGATCCTGATCAGTCGACCTACATCCCGCTGGGCGAGACCCATCGGCTGGAAAACCCGAGCGACGAGCCGCTCGAGGTCATCGAGGTTCAGACCGGCGACTATCTGGGCGAGGACGACATCGTACGCCTCGAGGACACCTACGGGCGCACCGGCGAGGGCGGGCCCAAAAACGCCTGAGCGCGGCGCAATCAGCGTTGCCGGTCTTCCATGATCGGCTGCTCGGACGTCTGGTGGTCGGGCAGGAAGCGGTCGAGCACCGCCGCGCCCACGGCGTCGCCCCAGACATTGATCGAGGTCCGGAAGCGGTCGAGGAACCAGTCCACGGCGAGCAGCAGGCCGATGCCCTCAAGCGGCAGGCCGACCGCCTTGAGCACGATTACCATGGTGACCAGCCCGGCCTCGGGAATCCCCGCCGCTCCGATCGCGGCCAGGGTCGCGGTGACCATGATGATAGCCTGCTCGCCGATCGAGAGGTCGATGCCGTAGGCCTGGGCGATGAACATCGCGGCCGCTGCTTCATAAAGCGCGGTGCCGTTCATATTCACGGTGCTGCCCAAGGGGAGGACGAAGCGCACGGCGCGCCGGTCGATGCCCTGCTCGCGGGCGCATTCCATGGTCAAGGGCAGGGTCGCCGAACTGCTCGCCGTACCGAACGCGGTGAGCAGTGCGCGCATCATGCCCGCGAGATAGGCCGGGCCGCGTCGGCCCACCAGGATCATGATTGCCGCCAGCACGAAGAAATGGATGCCGAGCCCACTTAGGACCGTGACGATATGCAGGCCCACGGCCGAGATTTCGTCGAGGAAGGCCTCGCCGCCACCGGCCTGACCGAGGCGCGAGGCGATCAGCGCGAAGATGCCGATGGGCGCGGTGTACATCAGCCACGTCACCAACTTCATCATCGCCTCGTTGATGCCGTTGAAGAACTCGATGACGTGCCGCCCGGTCTTGCCCAGCGTGGTTAGCGCGCCCGAAAACAGGATCGCGAACAGGATCAGTGGCAGCAGCTGGGTTTCGGCGGCCGAGGCGATGAGATTGGGGCTGACCATCGAGAGCACGATGTCGGTGATCCCCACATCCTGCTTGGCCGCAACCTTCTCGGCCAGCTCCGGAGCCTCGAAGTCGAGCCCCGCGCCGGGCTGGATGATGTTGACCATGACCAGCCCGATGAGCACGGCAGTAATCGTCGTCGCCCCGTAGTAGGCGAGGCTGATGCCGCCGATCCGGCCCAGCTTGCGGATGTCGCCGAGCGCCGCGACGCCGCTGATCACTGCGGCCAAGATCAGCGGGATGATCATCATCTTGAGCGCGTTGAGGAACAGCTTACCGATCCAGGCGACCGAGGTCATCGCTTCGCCGAAGAACCAGCCGGTGAGCATCCCGGCGATCACGCCGATGACGATGAAGACGAGAAGGAAGGTAGCGTGGCGATGAGACATCGGGCTGCGCTCTCTGGGGCTGTTGGGGACACCAGCCTAGCAGATTTCCGCGCCCGCGGGCACCGGGCCCGCGGCTGGGAAACGCCGGCTTTCGTGATACTCGGGCGCAACGCGGATCAGGCAACGGGAGGCCCAATGGCGCCACTGCGCGACGAGCCTGGGGAGACAGCGGCTCCCGAGGACCACTACATCGATGCTCTGATGCCCCGGAAAATGGCGTTCAAGGCCGGGAAAATCGGTGCCGATAAGGCGTCGATGGAGGCGCTGCCCTACGGCATCGTGCGGCTCTTGAGCGGGGTCGCCTTCTCGCTCGGGCTGATCCTCGTCATCATCGGTGGCGCCGAGCTGTTCACGGGCAACGCGCTCATCGTCATGGCCTGGGCGGCCCGGCTGGCCAGCTCGGCCCAGCTGTTGCGTAACTGGGCAATCGTCTTTGTCGGGAATTTCGTCGGCGCGGTATGCACCGCGGCGCTCGCTATCCCGGATTCCAAGTATTAGCTCTGCTTGGGCCAGGCGCGGGCGCTGGGCATCGTGTGTAATACCCTGGTCTGTCTTGCCGTATGGCAGTGCCTCTCGGCGCGCAGCGTGATAAGCAAGACCGCCGCCCTGGTCGGGCCGATCGCGGGTTTCGCCGTGGGCGGCTTCGAGCACTCCATCGCCAATATGTATTTCATCCCCATGGGGCTGTTTGTCAAATACACCGCGCCCGAAAGCTTCTGGGCGGCGATCTACCCCCACCTCACGACGACGGGCTTCGCCATGAACCTGTTGCCGGCGACCATCGGCAACACCATCTTGGTCGGCGCCGTCTACTGGTTCACCTATTTGCGGAAGCGCTAGGCGGGCAGGGGTGTTTTCAGCTTAAAGCACCAGGTTGTCGTTGACGATCGGGCTCGGCAGCACATTTTCGAGCGTAATGAACAAGGCGAGATCGATCGCCGCGACCGCCGACTCGTCGGCGTCGATCTCGACCCGGGTATCGCTGCTACTTTGGACGAAGCGCAGGAAGCGGCCGCCCTCGGCGTTGTTGCCGCTATAGCCCAATTCGTCGGTCAGCAGCTCTTCCAGATAGAGCTTGTCTCTGTTCTTGTCCGCCTCGAAATAGGTGATCACGCTCACGTCGCCGAACAGGAATTCGTTGAAATCGAAGGTGTCGTCGCCCGAGCCGCCGGTAAAGGTGTCGTTGCCGTCTTCGCCGCCGTGGAAATCGTTGCCCGCGCCGCCGATCAGGGTGTCGTCACCCACGCCGGCGAAGATATCGTGGTTGCCCGCGTTGCCGTCGATGACGTCGTTGCCGCCGAGGCTATCGATGAAATCGTTCCCGCCCAGGCCCGACACCGTGTCGTCGCCTTCGTCGGTGAACATGGTGTCGTCGGTCGTATTGCCGCCGATTACGGTCAGGCCCTCGGTGCTCCAGCCGTCGTAGGTAATCTCGTTACCCGCACCGGGATCGAACGAGGTTACTTCGTGGTTCCGGATTACGGCGCCGGCGTTGTTGAACACCGCCGAGTTGCCCGCGACGACGGTGTTGTTCTCCACCGTCAGGCCCGAGAGCGACGAGTTGCCGTCGCCGAACATGATGATTGCAGTCGCGACCGTCGAGCTGCCAGAAAATCCCACGTTCGAGATCGTGTTGTCCGAGATCGTGCCCACTGCGGCGTCAAGGCTCGCGATGTCGGTGGTGACCTGGGTGCCGTTTTACGCCACCACGCCGGTCAATCCCGCGCCGGTGATCTGGTTGCTGGTGATAGTCAGGCTGCCGCCGGAGAACGCCATACCGTTTTTGTTGAAGCCCTGGATCGTCGAGTTGGTGATCGTCAGGCTGTCGCTGGCGCTCTCGAAATAGCCGAGGATGCCGATGTCGTCCCCGCTGTTCTTGAGCGCGCCGTCGGTCACGTCGTCGACGGTCACGTTGTTGATCAGGCCGCCCGCCGCACCCTCGATCGAAATTCCCGCGGCGAGTTGGCTGGCGGTGCCGTAATCCATGCGATCGGCGCCGTCCACGGTCAGGTTGTGCAAGCCCCAATTCGCGGCCGAGGAATTGACTAGCAGGGCGGTGCTCACGTCCTTGGAAAAGCTGCCCACGCCGAGCGTCTCAGTGGCCTGGCTCGCCGGCGCACGGAGGATGACACCGGTCTCGCTCTGGCCGATCAGGGTGACCTACTTATCGATCACGACCTGCTCTTCGTAGGTGCCGTTCAGGATGAATAGCGCGGTGTTAGCGCTGACCAATCGGTCGTCGCCGTTCCCGCCGCTCAGCGTGCCGTTGTCGGCGCCGCCCGAAAAGACGTCGGTGTCGGGACCGCCGGTGATTGCGTCATCGCCCGCCTTGCCGACGGCGAGATCCTCGTTGCTGCTGGTCGAGATCACATCATTGCCGCTGCCGCCGATAACGTGATCCTCGCCGGACCCCGTCGTCACCGTCGAGCCCTCCGCGTTCGCGAGAATGGTCACGCCGCCGCTGAAGCTGGCAAAGTTTGGACCGAACTTGACCCGCTTGAGCTCGGAAAAGGCGATGGTGCTCGCGTCGTCCAGCTGAATGACACCGCTCGCACCCCCGGAAAAACCGATGAATCCGGACCCAATCACGGTCTCGGAAAACGAAGTGAAGAACGCGCCGCGGCCAAACCTGCCGCCGTGCTAGCCGGCCAGGTGCAGGGAACCGAAGCCCGAACCGCCGACGAATGTATTGTCGCCGCTGCCCTCGCGGAACAGGTACATGTCGTTGCCCGCGCCGCTCTCGGCGCTATCGTTGCCGGTGCTGCCGTCGAGCAGGTCGCGGCCGTCGTCGCCGAGCAACGCATCGCTGCCCGCATCGCCGAACAGATGGTCGTTACTGGAATTGCCGTGCAGCACGTCGTCGGTATCGCCGCCGAACAGGCTGTCTTCCTCGGCGCCGCCCGCGAGCGTGTCGCCGCCCCCGCCGATTTCCCGGTCCACGACCTGCTCGCCCGCCGCTGGAGCCCCCGCGCCTTCGGCGATCGGCCGGTCGAGGCGGCGATCTTGCGCTCCCTGTTTGAGGCGGGGCGCTGGTCGCCCTCGTCCTATAACTAACAGCCTTGGCGCTTTCTCGTGGCCAGCCGCGACGATGCGGCCGAATTCGCGCGCATGCTCGTTTGCTTGGTGCCGTTCAACCAGTCCTGGGCGGGCGGGGCAGCCGTGCTCATCCTGGGTCTCGCACACAGCCAATCCGCCCGCTCTGGCAAGCCCAACACCCACGCCGGGCGGCGGCCATGAAGCCTTTCCGTCGAAGCCACAGCGCGCGGCCTTGTGGCCCATCAGATGGCGGGCATCGAAGCTACAAAAATCCGTGAAACCTACGCCCCGCCCGACGAGGTCGAGCAGCTCACGGCCATTGCGCTGGGCTGGCCCGGCGATCCCTCGACGCTGGGTGACGATATGCGCGAGGCGGAAGCGGCGCCGCGCGAACGCCGCGCACAGGCCGAGTTCGTGTTTTCGGGAGAGTGGGGAAACGTGGCGGAGTTGGGTTAACTCTCGCCCCCCAGCGCACGTTCGATCCAGCGGGCCGAAAGCTTCTCCGAGAGCGCGTTTTGCGAGAGACGCTCGCCCAGCGCGGCGAAATCGACCGAGTCCATGGGCTGGTTCTGGTCAAAGCAGGAAAACACCAGTCGCTCCTCGCCGCTCTCGGGGTCGGTCTGCGGCTGCAGGCACTGGGCGCAGACCTCCTTCATCATGCATTGCATCGATGAATTGACAACCGCAATCGCAATGGGCGCGGTCCCCAGAAGCTCGGCCAGCACACCGCGGCGCGCGGCCGCGAGCGCCGCCATCATCCGCTCCGAGCCGATTGCGACGATGCGTGTCACGTCTCGTAGATCGATCGCGCTCTCGCCCAGTCCGCCATTGCCGTACGCGCCCAGTGCGGCGGCCAGGTCGCCGGTGAAGGCGCAGTCCGTCGCGCGCGCCGGCTCCGGCGGCGTGCCGTCCTCGCAGGCCCAGAGCACTGCGTCGGCGGCGTCTTCCAGCCGCTCGCGGGCATAGAGCCCGTCGGCTGTCTTCGCGCCGGCCGCGATCAGCACCCGGCAACCCTGCGCCCGCATCGCCCGTCCCGCTGCGGCCACCGGGCCCAGCCCGTAGCCGCTAGCCGCGAGCAGCACCGTCTCGCCCGAGGGGATCTCGAGCGCCGTGCCCGTGGGGCCCATGAAAACCACCGGTTCGCCCGGCGCGAGCTTCGCCGCGATCCGGCTTGAGCCGCCCGCCTCGATCACCACGGAGCCGATCAGCCCGGCCTCGGCATCGGCCCAGGAGCCGGCCAGTGCCAGGCCCTCCATGATCAGTACCGGGCCCTCGACGCGCCGCGCGCGGGTTTCGAAATTCTGTAGCCGGAAGAACTGGCCCGGCGCAAAGGCGCGCGCTGCTGCCGGGGCATGCACCACAAGTTCCACCACGCCGGGTGCGAGCGTCTCGACCCGCTCGATGTGTGCACGCAGGGCATCGGTCATGCGGGTGAGGAACGCATCCGCGTCGCTACCGTCCGCCGGCTCGTGTGCTGCGAGCAATGCGCTCACCTGGGGTGCGCCGCGCTTGGCACTGGCCATCGCCTTGACCACATTGCCCGCGAAGCTCGGGTGGGTGTCGCCGTAAAAGCTCACCGCCCGGCCATCCACGCGCTTGGCCGTGAGGATGTCGGTGCGTGTCGGTTTGGCGAGAAGCTCGGGCGTAATCGCCGCGCCCGCGTCGTCGATTGCCCGGAACCAGCCATCGTCGAGCGCCAGCAGGTCCGGTTCCTCGCGCGCGATCGCCGTGTTAGGCGAGGTGCCCGCGGCGAACAGCACCGCGCGCGCGGGTAGAGCGACGCTCTCGCCCGTCGGCGCCATGTGGCCGTCTTCGTTCAGCGCCTGGCGCTCGAAGGTGATTGTTTGCGCGGCCCCGAAGCGGTCGGTTTCGATCGCGCTGGGCGAGAGGCCTTCCGCAAATCGAAAGCCTTCTGCGAGGGCGAACTCAACCTCCTCAGGATTGAGCCGGTACATGGGCGAATCGATCAGCCGCTTGCGGTACGCGATGGTCACACCGCCCCACTCGCGCACCAGGCCGCGAAGGTCCGGCGCGCGGTCTTCCGTCTCCGCCAGGGCGCGCTCCGCTCGCAGCGCCCGGCCGTGGGCGAGGAACTCCTCGGCGATCTCCGCGTCCTCTTCGCTCCAGCCCGCGCGCGCCGCCGCCTCGCCAAGATCGTCCGCCAGCGTCTCGTAGCGCGCAAGGAAGCGTTCGACCTGGACCAGGTAGTAGGCGGCGGATTCGGTTGCCGCGTCGACCGCCGTGAGGCCGCCGCCGATGATCACTGCAGGCAGCCGGATCTGGCAGCCGGCGGTGCTGTCGCCTTGTGCCGCGCCGGTCAGTTGCAGCGCCATGAGGAAATCCGAGGCGGCGCGCACGCCGCGCGCGAGCTTATTCGGCATGTCGGGGATGGTCGGGCGTCCCGCGCCCAGCGCCAGCGCGACATGATCGAAGCCGGCCTCGAACGCGGCCGCGATGGAAAGCTGCCCGCCGAGGCGCACGCCGCCGGCCATGGCGAAATACGCGCGGCGCTCGACGAGCAGGCGCAGAATTTTCAGAAAATTCTTGTTCCAGCGCACGGTGATGCCGTATTCGGCGACGCCGCCGAAGCCCGCCATGACGCGGGAATCCAACGGCTCAGAAATTTCGGCCAGATCCCGAATCGGCGTGAAGGGAACCCGCGCGCCCTTCTCGTCGACGCCCGAAATTTCGGGCGCGAGGGGCTCGATCTTGAGCCCGTCGATGGCAAGCACCGCATGGCCGTCGTTGAGCAGGTAATGGGCGAGGGTATAGCCCGCGGGGCCGAGCCCGGCGATCAGCACCTTGCGCCCGCTGGCTGGCCTGGGCGCGGGGTGTGCGAGGTTGAGCGGGTTCCAGCGGGTCAGCAGGGAATAGATCTCGACCCCCCAGGGCAGGCCGAGCACGTCCTTGAGCACCCGGGTCTCGATTTGCGGCACGTCGACCGGCTCCTGCTTCTGGTAGATGCAGCCCTTCATGCAGTCGTTGCAGATGTGATGGCCGGTGCCCGCGCACATGGGGTTGTCCAGCGTCACGATGGCGAGCGCGCCGAGCGCGAAGCCTTGCGCCTTGACCATATTCATCTCGGAGATCTTTTCGTCTAGGGGGCAGCCGATCAGCGCTTCGCCGAACGGGTTGGTCCCGAACCCGCCGTCTTTCGCGAGCACGCCGTGAGAGCAGGAATCCTTGCCCCGGCCGTGGCAGAAGATGCAGTAGTTGGTATGGTCGAGCACTTGGGGCAGTTCGGCGCCGGCGTCGGTCAGGGTGAAACCGTCGCGCGCGCGCAGATCGTGTTCGGGCAGGCGGAAGACCTCCGTGCCGTCCTCGGCGAGCGTCTCGACCGGCACGAGCGCCTCGTAATCCCGCTTGCTCGGCACCTTGAACAGCATGCCGGCGGCGAAGCGACGCTTGCCCGCCTCGCTCTGGGCCGCCCAGGCGGCGAATTGCAACGCGGTCTCGAGCGCCGCCGCGTTGGATTCCTCATCCGCGAGCCAGCCCATCACCGCCGCGGCGAAGCCCATCTCCGTAACCGGGCCGCCGAGCAGGCCTTCAAGTTCGGCTTCGAGCGCCGGCGCATCAAGCGCTTCTGCCGCGTCCGCCTTGATCTTCTTCGCCGCGCGGCGCTGCACGAACAACCGCTTGCATTTGTAGAGCGGGCCCAGCGCGTCGTGGGCGCGGCTCAGCTCACTAGCTTCTGTCTCGATGTCGAACAGCCGTGCGATGAAGCGCTCGACGAGAGGGGCAAGCTCGACCAGAAGCTGCGAGAGCGCGATCGCGTCGAGACCCTCGGGCTTGGCCCGCGCGCCAACCAGCCGGCCGGCGAGCTCGGCGTTTTCTGCCGCCAGCCAATCGAGGAAGTGCGTATCGAGCCGGGCCAGTCCAGCGGGGTCGTAGAGTTCGGCAAAGGTGAAATCGTCGGCGAGGCTGAGCGCGGTCATTACGGTGTCTCCGGCGGCATCGTTGTACCGCTCAACCTAGAGCAAAATCCATTTAACCGGAACCGTGCACGGTTCCGGTTAAATGGATAAATTTGCTCTATCTTTCGAGCCGAGTGACCACCACCCGATCTCCTCGAATCGCTGCAGCGGTTCAAGGACATCGGGTGGTGATCTGGGCACCGCGCGCATGGCAAGTCCGCTCTTCAAGTTCGGCCAGAAACGCGAGAACGCGTTCGGCGGCGCCGAAGTCGTAGAGATCGTTGTGGGCGGCACCCTCGATGAAATGGCCGCGCTTGGGCTCCACGGCCGCCTCGAACAAACGCCGCCCGAAGCGGCTCGGCACGACACGGTCCGCATTGCCGTGGAGCAGCAGCAGCGGCGCGCCGATGGTTGCGATCTTGGCCATGGAATCGAAGCGGTCGGCGACGATCGCATTGACCGGAAAGATCGGAAAGCGGTGGCGCCCGACGTCGGGTACGGAGGTAAACGGCGCTTCGAGTACCACGGCCTTCGCATCATGGCGGAGCGCCATCTCCACCGCTACTCCGGTACCCAGAGATTCGCCGTAGAGCACGCGGCGTGTTGCACCAATGCGGTGGCTCTCCAAAAACGCGAGCGCCGCCTCGCCGTCGGCGTAGAGCCCGGCCTCCGTGGGCCGCCCCGGATTGCCCGAAAACCCCCGCCAGGCCGGAAGCAATACGCCGTATCCGGCATCCAGGTAGGGCCGCGCCTTGCTCGCACGCATCCCCAGATGGCCCGAATTGCCATGGAAATAGACCAGGCACGGCTTGGTCTCGTCCGCCGGTGCGCGGTACCAGGCGAGCAGTGCCAGCCCGTCGGTCGTGGCGAGCCTAACCTCGGCCATATCCTCGGCACCGGCTCGGGCTCGCTCGGGCACCACCCGGTCGGGCAGATAGATCAGGCGGCGCTGACCCAGCCACAGTGCGCCGAGAACGAGGCCGTAACTGCCGGCAAGCGCGCCGGCGACGGCAAGCAGAATCAGCACCATGACGCGGGGTCCCAAGCTGAAGCGGGCTTGGCGTTGACGCGGCCCGCGGACGATAATTGCGCCATGATACGGCGCGAAGCCCGCCTGTTCCATCCTGCTCGCCGTGGTCGCGTTCCTCGCCGCGGGGCTGATCGTCTGGGCGGGCGGCTGCGCGCTCCACCGCGCCGGCGTTGCTGCTGGCCGAGCTGGCGGGTGGTCCCGAGCCCAGACCCTTCACGGCGCTTACCCCGGCGCCGTCGCGCAAACGGCTCACCCTTTCCGGCCAACCGGGCGGTGCGCCGCTGACGGTTGATCTCTACCGCCCCGCGGGATCCGCGCTCGCCGGGCTTGTCCTGTTGCCGGGCGCGAATCCGGCGGGGCGCGAAGATACCCGCCTAGTCGCCCTGGCCGAGGCCCTGGCGCGCGCGCTCATTACTGTCTTGGTGCCCGAGGTCGAGGGCTGGCGGCGCCTGGGCTTCTCCCCCGCTGATCCCGCCGCGATCGCCGTCGCGCTCAGCGCGCTGGTCACGACGCGGCGAGCCCAACCCTCTAAACGAGGCTCGCCGCCACCTTAATTTATAGCTGAGACGAAAAAACCCGGCCGAAGCCTCTCGTCCGGGTTTTTCTCTGCACGCGCGGGTCGCCGAAGCGACCAATCAAGCAATCGTTGCGGGCCAATGCTGTCAGATGACGAACTAGCGCGAAACCCCGTGCCTCGGGCTTGCCCCGGTTTCGCAAGCCCACGCCGGCCGCGTCCGCGGCCTATCTGCCATATTCGGGGGGTCCCCGCCTTTGTGGTGTGAGCCCGTGGCAAGCGAGCGCCGCTTCGCTGCACGGAGCGAAGCGGATAAGCCCCTAGCTGCGTTGTCCGCCGAACAGGTGCAGCAGCATGATGAACATGTTGATGAAGTTGAGGTAGAGCGACAGCGCACCCATCACCGCCTTCTTGGTCATCACCGACTGGCCGTCGCTCTCGGCGTAGACCGCCTTGATCCGCTGGGTGTCATAGGCGGTCAGTCCCGTGAACACGATTACGCCAATCACCGAAATGACGAAATGCATCATGCTCGACTGCAGGAAGATATTGACCACCATGGCGATCACAACGCCGATCAACCCCATGTACAGGAAGCTGCCCCATCTCGCGAGCGAGCGCTTGGTGGTGTAGCCGTACAGGCTCATCGCGCCGAACATCGCCGCGGTGATGAAGAACACCCGCATGATGCTGGTGCTGGTGTAGACGATGAAGATGTAGGACAGCGAGACGCCCATCAGCACCGAGAACGTCCAAAACAGGGCCTGAGCGGTACTGGCTTTCATTTTTTCGATCTTGAAGCCCATGAAGAACACGATCCCGAGCGGTGCAAGCATCACGACGAAACCGAGGCCCGAGCCGTAGATTGCCTGAAACAACCCGGTGTTCGCTACCAGGTAAGCGACGACGCCGGTGAGCGCCAGGCCCGAGGTCATGTAGTTGTAGACCTTCAGCATATAGCTGCGCAGGCCCTGGTCGATCTGGGTGTCCGTTAGATTGCCGACGTGAGTCTGTTGCGTCCGGAGTGCCATGTCGTTCCTCTTCGTTGTTCCCGAGTGCCGGGTCGCCCATGTGTTGAGACAATTTGGGCTTATATTAGGGGCGTGCGGTCGAATTTCAAGAAATTCCGGGGCTTTCCGCCCGCCTCTATCACCCGCCCGGCTAATACTCCGCCAAAGGCCCCAGCGCCTCGATCAACGGTTCGAGATGCCCATCGAAACGCCGCCAACTGCCGATCGAGCTCGCATAAATAGGCTCTCGCACCTGGGCGGCGCTCGCCGTGATAACCGACCTCTCGGCCTTATGGTAATCAAGCACCGCATCGTCCCACTCAAGACCGCAGAATTCGAGCAGCCGGCGTGATTCGCCTTCCTGGTCCGTGACCAGAGCCTCGTAGGAAAGGTCGAGCACAAAATCGGGCAGCAGGCCCCGCCAGTGAGCCATCAACCGGTCGTAGATCCGGTAGTAGCGACCCAGTTCTATGAGATCGTAGGAGAACGGCAGGTTGCTGACGAAATAGGTCTTGTAGATCGAGACGCAGCAATCGAGCGGGTTACGCATGCAATGCACCACCCGGGCCTCGGGCAACATCAGGGGAATAAGGCCGATATGCCAGAAATTGAACAGGTTCTTGTCCGCGCTTCGCGCGGCTGCGGCGTCTCGGCGGGTAAGTTTTTCTTGATAGGTGGTGCCCCGGCGCGCGAAATCGCTCCCGCTTTGGGCGTTTAGAAAACCGGTCAAAGTCTGGCCCCGTTCGGGGTGGAACCCATCGAGCAGGGCGGGGCGCAGAAAGTCGACCTCACCCGCGCCGTAGACCGCCGGATGGGTGGCCAGGATCTGCTCGGTCAGCGTGGACCCCGAGCGGGCCATGCCGATCACGAAAATCGGCGCCGTGCTCGCGTCGCCCGAGCCTGCGCGTTCCGCCAGATAATTCGCGTCGACGCAACGGATAATCTCGTCCGCGACCGCCTCGTCGCGCTCGATTCGGTAATCGAGTCCCGAACGGGCGATTCGGTTTGCCCGGTCCAGCATGGCAAAGGCCTCGTCGTAACGCCCCGAATCCTCGTAGGCCTTGGCCAGCGCGTAAGCAAGATGCATGGTTTTGGCCTCGGGCAGGCCGACCTGCGCCATTAGGCCGGTCATGCGCTCGATCAGCGGGTCGATCTCCTCGAAGCGGTGAATCCGGCTCAAGAAGCGATAGGTTTCCGCGTCGTTGGGGTCGATCGTGAGTGCCCGGTCATACCAGCGTTCGGCCTCGCCGGCCGCGCCCCGTTCCATCACCAGGTTCCCGATATTCGCGGCCGCTTGCGCGTCGTCCGGGTTAAGCTCGAGGGCGTGCTGGTAGTGGGTCTGCGCTTCATCCGGCCGGTCGAGCAGACGAGCGACATTGCCGAGATTGTAGTGGGCAAGGGCATAATCCGGGTCGATCTCGATCGCCCGGCGCAAATGCTCGGCCGCGTCCTCGAGCCGCCCCAGTTCGCGCAAGGCGTCGGCCAGGTTGTTGTGGCTCGGCGCGTGCGTCGGCATCGCCCGACAGGCGGCGTCCAGTGACTCGCGCGCCTCCTCGATGCGCCCGGCTTCGGACAGGGCATTGCCCAGGTTATAGAACGCCTCGCCGTAGCCGGGCATAATCTCTGCGGCGCGGCGATAGCTCGCAATGGCATCCTCGGTTTTGCCGAGCTTACTCTGGACAAAGCCCAGGTTGTTATACGCTTCAGCGTAGTTGGGCTGTGCGGCGACGGCTTGCTTGATCAGGGCTTCCGCCTGCTCCGGCGCCCGCCCTTGGAGCGCGAGAATTCCCATGTAGTGGAGCGCGTCGGCGTTGTTCGGCTCGCCTTTTAGCATATCGGCATAAATTTTCTGAGCCTCGGGAAACTGCCCCGCCTGTTGCAGGCGAAGCCCCTCGGCCAGCTTTTGCGCCTGGCTCACGATTTGGACGCGGGCTTCGCGTTCTTTTTAGCGAGTGGTCCCAACGCTTTGATCAGGGGTTCAATCCGACCCGCGAAATGCGCCGCCCGGCCCACCGAGCCCGCATGGATGGGCTGGCGCACCTGGAGCGCGCTCAGCGTGCCGACGAAACGCTCGGTCTCGAAGAAGCGCGCGCAGGCCGGGTCGGGGTCGAGTCCGCAGGCGTCGAGCAGGCGGGCGATCTGTCCGTCGGGATCGGCGACCAGTTCCTCGTAACTCACTTCGACGAGGTTCGCGCCGGGCAACATTTCCCAGTGCGTCATCAAGCGGTCGTAAATCTGGTAATATTGCCCAATCTCGGCCAGATCGTAGGCAAAGCGCATCTCGCCACGAAACAGGTTGGTCCAGCAGGATACACAAGTATCCAGGGGATCGCGCCGGCAATGAATCAGTGTGGCGTCGGGCAGCATCAGTCGGATCAACCCGGCGTACCAGAAATTGGTCAGATACTTGTCGATCACGAATTTCGCGCCGCCGCCCAACGCACCGAGTTGGGCATGGTAGCGCTCTCCGGCACGGGTCAGATCTTCGTTCTGCAGGCTCTTGAGGAAGTCGCCGATGTTCTGGCCTTCGGTTTGGGGAAATTCCTCGAACAGGGTGGGGCGGGCCAAATTCACCTCGCCCGCACCGAACACGTCTGCGTGCGACGCGAGGATCTGTTCGACCAGGCTGGTGCCCGAGCGCGGCATGCCGAGCACGAGCACCGGCCGCTGGCTGGCGTGGCCCGCGCTCTTATGTTTTGTGGCAAAGGCCTTGGTGCAGGTCTCGATCAGCGCGTCGGCGATCGCCTCCTCGTGGGCGATGTCGAACTCGAAGCTTGAACGTATTGCCGCGTTCGCGGCCTCGAAGCGGGTGAAGGCTTCGTCGTAATCGCCGGCGTCTTCCGCCGCCTCCCCCAGCGCGAAGCCCAGTCGGGCGCCGTCCGCCGCGCTTAAGTTCCCGGCGTCGAGCCGCGCACGCGCGGCGTCGACGTCCGCCCCTTTCCGTTTTACCCCACTCGCGCGCAGCAGTTGGCGGTGCAGCTCGGCGTTGCTCGGGTCAAGCTCGAGAGCCACGCGATAACTCGCCACCGCCTCGTCCGCGCGGCCCTGCTCGTGGAGCAGGTGGGCGCGGGTTGCGTGAGCCCCCACGTTGCCCGCATCGCAGGTAAGCGCCCGCTCGACACAAGCCGTGGCCTCTGCGATCCGTCGGCGCTCGCGCATGGCCTCGGCCAATCCGAGCAGCATCTCCGTTTCGGCGGGCGCGCGCGTGACCGCCTCGGCGTAAGCCGCGGCGGCCTCCTCGTGGCGGCCCAGTTCGGCCAGCACGTCGCCCCGCTCAAGCGTGATTTCGGCATCGTCGAGGCCGGTCTCGGCAGCGCGGGCCAAAGCGTCCAAGGCCTCGTCGAGCTTGCCCTCGATTCTCAGCAGGCTCGCAATGTTGTAATGGGCTTCGCCGTAGTCGGGTTTGAGCGCGGCGGCGCGGCGAAAGCATTCCAGCGCATCCTCGCTCGCACCCTGCTGGAAGCGCACGTTGCCCAGATTGTGGTGTGCTTCGGCGTAGTACGGGCGCACCGCGATGGCCCGGCCGATCAACGCGGCGCCTTTTTCGTGATCGCCCATCTGCGAGTTCAGCACACCCGCAAGATGCAGCGCCTCGGCGTGTTCCGGCTCGGCGGCGAGAAGCTGATCGTAGATCCGTCGCGCTTCCGCCAGTTCACCCGCCTGGTGATGTCGCAGCGCCTCGCGCAGCGCGCCGGGCGCGTTGCGGATAATTTTTTTCTTGGCCTTGCGCTCCAGATTCTGCTGGCGCCGTCGCTCACCTCTGTTCATCCGCTCCATCCCGGAAAGGGCGACGCCCCGTCGCGCCGCGCTAGACTCTAGCGCGAATCCCGGCGTCGTGGAATCACTGGAATGTTGCAGCCCCGCCGCGGCCGCGAACGCGGCTTACGAACCAAGCGGCGGGCGCTCCACCTGCCAGCGCTCCGCCGGATCGCGGACGTCCTCGCCGAGCGCCTCGATCAGCGGGGCGAGTTGCGCTTCATACCGCCGCCAGCGTTCGACGGCCTTGCGGTAGATCGGCTCGCGTACCTGGGCGGCGCTCGCGGTGCGCACCGCGCGTTCGGTCTTGTGGAAATCGAGCACCCGGTCGTCCCAGTCCAGCCCGCAATGGGCAAGCAGCCGCCTCGCCTCGCCCTCGAGGTCCGCAGTCACCCGCTCGTAGCTGACATGGAGGATCTTGCCCGGCATTACCCGCTCCCAGTGGTCCATCAGCTTGGCGTAGAGGTGATAAGTATGGCCCAGCTCGACGAGGTCGTTGTAATAAGTCTGGCCTTGATTGAAATCGATCTTGAAGCACGAGAGGCAGGTGTCCAGAGGGCTGCGCACACAATGGATCAGCCGCGCCTTGGGCAGGATCAGGTCTATAAGTCCCAGATTGACGAAGTTCGATGGCATCTTGTCGGTAACGCGCCGGGCGTCGGGGGCCCGGGCGGCCAACCGCTCGACATAGCGCCGCCCCAATTCCGTCCCGCCGCCCGCATCGAAACTCGAAAGGGCATCGAAAAGCTCAGTGGGGCTTGGCGGGCGTCCCGGTGTGCCGGCCAACAGCTCGAACAGGTCGTTGAGCTCGCCGGCGCCGTACACCGCCGGGTGCGACGCCAGGATCTGCTCGACGAGGCTGGTGCCTGAGCGCGGCATGCCGACGATGAACACTGGCAACTCCGAGTCGAAACCCTTGCCCTGACGGTCGGCGTGCCCGGCTACGTCGAGGCGTGAGATCAGCAGATCGGCGAGCGTCGTCGCGTTGGCGCCGGTCTCGGCGTCGGCGGTAAAGCTGGCGCGGCGCAGGCGGTTGGCTTCGCGCAAGGTGTCGAACGAGCGTGCGTCCTCGCCCGTCTCCTCATACGCCTTGGCGAGCCCGAAGCGGAGCTGGATTTCCGACTCGGCGTCGACGCCCTCGCGGCCCAGCAGCGTTTCCATTGCCGCCACGTCGGGATCGTCAACGCCATGAGTGCTGATATAGGCGAGATTGGCGTGGGCCCGGGCATGATCGGGCTGTGCGCCGAGTGCTGCGCGATAGCGGCCCCGCGCCTCGTC
The DNA here is from genome assembly GCA_963694715.1 of Alphaproteobacteria bacterium. GTDB lineage: Bacteria > Pseudomonadota > Alphaproteobacteria > UBA828 > JAPUJA01 > CAVOEB01. Next base: position 74,307 of record CAVOEB010000003.1, read on the forward strand.
CATTCGACCAAGATCGCGATAGACATTGCCCAGGCTGTTTTGGGCGTCGGCGAATGCCGGCTCGGCCTCGATCGCCAGACTTAACAGGGTGAGCGCTTCGTCGAGTTCGCCCCGCCCGCGCAGCAGGTTCCCCAGGTTGAGCAGGGCGGGCGCGAAGTCCGCATGCCGCGCGATGGCATCGCGGTAGCAGGTTTCCGCGGCCAGCGGTTCGCCCCGCTCGATCAGTGTTGAGCCCAGGTTCAGCTGGGCTTGGGGATAGTCGGGTTTTATGGCCATCGCCTGGCGGTAGGCCTCCACCGCCCCGTCCAATTGCCCCAGCTCGCGCAGGCAGTTGCCCAGGTTGAGCCGCGCCGGGGCGAAGGCGGGGGCAAGCGCCGTGGCCCGGCGGAGCGGCGTCTCGGCGTCGTCAATACGGCCCAGCCGCATCAGCGCGGTGCCCAGGTTGTAGTGAATATCGGCGCCCTCCGGCCGTTTCTCGACTGCCTTCTGGAACCACTCGGCAGCGCCGGGCGTGTCGTGGCGAGCAAGCGCGATCTGCCCCATCATGTTAAGCGCGTCCGCCTGGCCGGGATCGGCGCCAAGAATACGCCGGCATTCGGTCTCCGCCGTGGCAAATTGTCCCTCGCGCAAAAGCTCGGCGGCCCGGGCAAGCGCGGCAACGGGCGCGCTGATCGAGGATGCCTGCGCAGGCCCGAATTTTGCCGCGCCGCGTCGTTGTTTCCGGTTCATGACGGGACGCTCTACCCTCGATGACGACGAAATGTTGGACCCTGAATTGGGGCGACTATAGCAAACCCTAAAAATATTACGGGACGGATAAAACTGGCCACGTCGGCCCCGGTATAAGTAAAAGAAAGGCGCCTCGCGCCTTCTTTTTTCCAAGCCCCTGGGGCGCGGTCACCTCGTTGGAACACGGGGAATTGGGTTAAGCCTCCGAACCCGTTTTGATTTTTATCTTTACAGACAAGGATTTTATTCCTAATTTTTCAACACTTCCGGTTAATTTTCCGGGTCCGTTCGCAAGTCGCGAAAGGATGTTCCCCGGGTGAGTTCGTAGGAAGCGTTAAGCCGAAGGTCTGCCACGGGAACGCATTTCGAGGCAACCTGTTTGAAGAAGAAGACCTCGGGCCTACCTACCCGTCACGCCGATGCGATTATAATCTTGTGCGTGTAGGGTTAGGTGTGTTAGAGAATTTTATAAGTTACCTCCGTGCGAAAGCAGGGGGTGCGAAAAATGAATTTGTTCCAAGCTAAATCATGAGCGCGGAGGGTACATAAATGACTAAATCGGGTAGCCTATTGCGTTGGGGCCTTGTGGGCGGCGTCGTTGGCGCAATTAGCCTCGCAGCCTCGGCGTCTCAGGCGCAAGTTAACGTATACAATGGCGGCGGGCTGAACATCGACGTCGGGGTTACGGCCGGCGTCTTTTACGGCCAGACTCGTAACACCTACTTCGGAGCGGGCGGCAATTTCGGCTACACGTCCGTTAACGGTGGCGAAGCGGACGTCACCTGGCAAGAAGGCTTTGTTGAGCCGGCGGCCTATTTGACCTATGACAATATTATGGGCGGTCAGGCCTACGCTAACGGCTCTATAGTCGTGAGCGGGACGCGCGGCGACGGCGACCCGACTGGCGGCACTGACGGTCACCCCGAAGCCACTGACTGGGAAACCGGTTACGTTGGCTGGGCCGGTAACCTGGGCGACCTGGGCGTCGATATTTCCTACGGCAGGCAGGATCTCAGTATCGGTTCTGAATTCCTCATCGGCTACGGCACCTTTCCCGATAACGACGATGGTGCCTACTGGCTCGGCGTGCGTCGTGCGTTCGAGCGTGCCGGCAAGCTGAGCATCGACAATCTCTACGTCGAGGGTCTGCGCACCGACATCATCTATTTTGAAAGCAACCAGACCCAGGCGGATACGGACATCGCGTTGGTCAACGTCGAGTATCATCACGAAGGTCTGGGAGATATCGGTGTCTTGTACGGGGAGGTTCTCCATGCCGATGGAGCCGGGGATTCCCCGTCGACCCTGACGGCCAACCCGAATAGCCGGAAGGACCTGAAAATGCTCAACATCCGGGCCCACGGCAATCCGCTCGCGTCGATGATGCCGAACTGGAACTTCGCATTTGAGTATGTCGGCCAGGCAAAAGACACCAACGTCACCACAGGTGTTGCAGATCCCGAGGTAGACGCCGAGGGTTACTACGTCGACATCGGCTACACTTTTGCCGACTGGCCCTGGGCTCCGGCCGTTACGGCTCGTCACGCTAACTTCTCGGGCGACGATCCCAATACCGCCGAAGACGAGGCCTATGACGGCATGTTCTACGGCTTCACAAATTGGGGCACGTGGTTCATCGGTGAGGTGACCGGCGAGTACATCTTGTTCCAGAGCAACTTCAACGTAAATATGCTCATGGTTCAGGCTGCGCCGTACGACAATCTCTTCCTTACCGCAGCGTACTTTAATTTCACCATCAATGAGCCAGGAGCGGGCGTTGACGACCATTTTGGCTCAGAAGTAAACTTTATTGCTGACTGGGCGGTCAACGACAACATGGCGATCAGCGGTGTTTACGGTGTTCTGTCGCCGGGCGACAACGCTGAAGCGCAGTTCGCCAACGATGACAACTTCCACACGCTCCATGCCGGCGCTTGGATCTGGTTCTAATCCGAACCGGAACCCACGGGCGGTCTCGTACCGCTTAATATAAGACACGGCGAACCCCCGGAGTTTCGGCTCCGGGGGTTCGTTGCGTTTGGGGCCCAGGCCTCTTCAACGACCTGCCAAACCCGGGTCTCTTTTTATAGTGGGTAAAAAGGGCTCGTGGCGGGTCCCGAGCGGAGCCTTTCCTGCGTTGTCAGGGTGCGGGCGGGCGTGGTAGGGCAGGGTTTGCGTCCCGGGCGAGAGATTCCCCATGCACCGTCTCTTCGTTGGCATCGATCTTCCGACCGCCACCCGTGATCGTCTGGCCGGACTTTGCCGCGGCATTTTCGGCGCGCGCTGGCTCCAACCCGACCAGCTTCACCTGACCCTGCGCTTCATCGGCGAGGTCGACGGCCCGACCTTCCACGACGTCGCCGAGGCGCTCGATGCCATCCGCCTGCCGCGCTTCGAGCTACAGTTCAAGGGGGTTGGTCATTTTCCACCCCGTGGTAAGCCCCGGCTGTTGTGGGCGGGGGTGATGCCCTCGGATATGCTCACCCGCTTGCGCAACGCGATCGAGCGGGCGGTTCTCGACGCGAGCGTTGTTCCCTATGCGCGCCGCTTTACTCCCCACGTCACGCTGGTCCGGCTCATGCCTACGCGGCGCAGCGAAATCCCGTCCTTCCTCGCGGAACACAACCTATTTGCAAGCGCCCCTATACCGATCAGTGAATTATATCTCTATTCAAGCTGGCTGGGATCGAAGCAGGCGTTGCACCGGATCGAGGCCAGCTATCCGCTTTTGGATCTGGCCCCCGCGGATCACGACGCCGAGTGGGCGGATCGGGCGAGCGACTAGGCCGCCGGTTTTGCCTGGTTTAACCCGCGCCGGGCTCGGGTGTGCGCACCGCGGCCTCGCTATCGGCCTGGGCCTCTAGCGCCTCCATATCGGCATCGGAGAGGCCGAAGTGATGGCCGATCTCGTGGATCAGCACATGGCGGATCAGGTGACGGAGGTCCTCGCCCGTCTCGCACCAGTAATCGAGCAGCGGCCGGCGGTAGAGAAAGATGCGGTCGAGGTCGTGGCGGACGTCGTGCAGGCTCTGGCGGTCGAGCGGGATTCCCTGGTAGAGCCCGAGCAGGTCGAACGGGGTCTGGAGTTCCATGTCGCGCACGACCTCGTCGTCGGGGAACTCTTCGACCTGGATCGCAACATTGCCGACATGGGCGCGCAGCGGCTCCGGGACCGTGGCCAGCGCTTCAAGCGCGAGCGCTTCAAGCTCGTCGAGGCCGGGAGCGGTGATCACGGCTGCCCGATCGGACCGCCCAGCCGCTATTTGGCGGCGAGACGGATCGCGCCATCGAGCCGGATGGTTTCGCCGTTCAGGATCGGGTTGCCGATGACGTGGAGCGCAAGTGCAGCAAATTCCTCGGGCTTGCCCAGCCGCTTGGGGAAGACCGTCGTTGCGACCAGCGCGTCCTGCACCTTTTCGGGCAGGGTCATCATCATGGGCGTCTCGAACAGGCCCGGGGCCAAGCACAGGGCGCGGATGCCGTGGCGCGCTAGCTCGCGGGCGACGGGCAGGGTGAGCGCGTGAACGCCGCCTTTCGAGGCCGAATATGCCGACTGGCCGACCTGACCCTCGAAGGCGGCAATCGACGTGGTGGTGATCATGACCCCGCGCTCGTCGTCGTCCAGAGGATCGAGCGCCGCCATACCGGCGGCGGCCAGGCGGATCGCGTTGAAGGTGCCGATTAGGTTGATATTGACCACCCGGCTGAATTTCTCCAGCGGCACCGGGTTGCCCTCCTTGTCGACGATCAGGTAGCCGCTGGCAACGCCGGCGCAGGCAACCAGCACACGCGCGGGTCCATTGGCCGCACGCAAGCTCGCAAAGGCGTCTTCCATCGCCGCGGCATCGGAAACGTCCGCGGCGGTGGCCGTGCCGCCGGTCTCGTCCGCGATGGCGGCAAGCGCCTCGGCGTTGAGGTCGATCAGCCCGACCTTGGCGCCGGCGGCCGCGAGAGCGCGCGCCGTGGCCGCTCCCAATCCCGACGCGGCGCCGGTCACAATGGCGGTTTGTCCTTTGACGTTCATTTCGCAGGTCTCCTGTCTCGACGTGAAGGCTGCCGTGTTTTAGCAGAGCGCCGCGCCGGTGGCGACCGTCGCGTGCGCGTCCCGTGAACCCGGCCTAGCGCGGCGGATAGAGCGGATCGTTCTCGCGGGCCGCCAGAGCCCTGGCCCGACCCTTGAGCGCCTCGCGCCGGGCAATATAGACGCTGCTCGCGATGATGATGGCGCCGCCGAACCAGGTCATCGCGTCGGGAACCTCGGTGAAGACGAAGTAGCCGATCGCCGCGACAAAGGGCAGACGGACGAAATCGAGCGATGCGACCGCGCTAGCCTCGGCCAGCGATAGGCTGCGCGCCATGCTCAGGTGGGCGGTGGTGGCGAGCGCACCGAGCACAACCAGCCAGGCAAATTCGCTCCAGCCGGGGGTTTGCCACACCGCAATCGCCGGGCCGAGAGAGAGCGGCGTCATGATCAGAACCTGGTAGAAGACGATGGTACTGGGCGCATCCGTACGCGAGAGAATCTTGATGAAATTCATCGAGAGGGCGAAGCCCAACGCCGAGCTCAGCGCCAGGATGGGCCCCAGGCCAATCTCGATGGCGCCGGGTTGGAGGATCACGATAACGCCCGCGAAACCCACGATGGTGGCACCCCAGCGGTGCAGGCCGGGGCGCTCGCCGAGCAGGAGGATCGCCACGATCATGGCGAACAATGGGACGGTGAAATTAAGCGCTACCGCAGGCGCAAGTGGCATGATGCTGATCGCATAAAACCATCCGGCCATCGCCGAGAGCCCGATGACGGCGCGCAGCGCGTGAAGTTTCGGACGTGTCGTGCGCACCGGTGTCCAGCCGTGGCGAAACACCCAAGGCAGGATCAGGACGAGGCTGATCCAGTTACGAAAGAATACGATCTCGAAGGGCGAAATAGCCGGATCGGCCACCGTCGAGAGGTGGCGGATGATGCCCGACATGCCCGCGAAGCAAAGGCAACTCAAGACCATCCAGAGCGCTCCTTCGAGGGGCCGAGGCTGCGGGGGCGCCATGCTCACAGCCTGTCGAAGGCAACGAGCGTGGCGGCGGCTTTGCTCAAAACTCGCGCCCGGGCCCACGCATTTTCGATCGGCTTCAGGGCGTCGAGCACCTCGTGGAGGATCATGTGTGCACCGGTCAGGTCGCCATCGCGGGCCTTGGCGCGGGCGAGGTCGGTCAGGATGAACATCCGATCGACCGTATTGGTGATGCCGCGTGCCGCGGCGAGGGCCTGGCGGCGCAAGGACGCGGCGCGTTCACCCTCGCCCATGGAGGCACTCACGGTCGCAACGGTCCACAGGGTCTGGACCCGAAGTCGGTCGTCCGAAATGCCCGCAACCAGGCCAAGCGCCGGTTCGATCTTGCCCGCCTCGGCCTGGACGATGGCGACGACGCCCATGGTGTAGGTATGGGCATAGCCGAACTCAATCTTTTCAATGGTCTCGTAGGCCGCCGGGAAATCGCCATTTTCAGCTTCGGCGATGGCGATCCGGCTGAGGACCTGATAGCGGTCCGCTCGATCGGTGATGGTCTCGATCAGGGCCTGGGCGTCCGCGAGCAAAACATCCGTATGGCCCGTCTCGCCGGTTTTTGCGTAAACCCGGGCCAGGTTGGCGTAAGCGGTCGCCAACCCGGCGGCATCCTCGATCAGAAGGAGGGTGTCGTCTGCGCCCGTGTCGTCCCCGGCTTCGAATTGCGCCAGCGCCAACCCGGCCAGAACCCAGTTGCGGTATTTGGGGATCCGGATGGTCCGGGCCTGGCTCACCGCCTCGTCCAGGTCGGCGTACGCGGCGGCGCTGTCGCCGTGCTCCAGTTCGGCCTGGGCCATGGCCGTGAGGACCGGAACGCGGGCCTCAGCCTCGTCAATGCGGGTGATCGTCTCGCGCGCGGCTTCGATGTCGCCGGTGCGCGCCTGGGCCGCGGCGATATCGCTGTAGCTGTCGGCGCGCACAGCGCCCTCGGGGATTTTCGCTGCGGTCGCCATCGCCTCGTCGAGCCGCCCGGATTCGACGAGGAAGAGCGCGATGCTGCCGAGCGCGGTGACGATCGAGCGAGGGTCTTCGATCATCAGGGCTGCGGCGACGGCGGTATCAAGCGGACCGATGGCGGCCTGGGAGACGACGATCTCGCTCAACGCCCAGTCGCGAAAATCCGCACGTTCGATCCGGGGCACGGTGGCCAGAGCCTCGCTCAGCAGGCAATCGGGCGTCGGCTGGGCGAAACACAAATCGGTCGCCTCGTCCTTGGTTGCGGCGTTATCGGACTTGGGCAACGCGACAAGGTAGCGGCCTTCGTCCCAGCCTTCGCCGAAGCTTTCGTCGAGCGCCTCGCTGGCTTCCTTCACCTGCTCGCGGCGGGTCTCTTCAAGGCTGTGTACGAGTTCCTGTGCCTTGCCGGTCGAGGATTCCAGATGGATCAGGAGTTCCTGGGTTGCTTCGCCGGAGGCATCGAGGCCAACGGATTTTTGGTAGGCGCGGATGGCTTCGGCGGTTTCGAGATCGAGCCGGCCGTCGGTGGTGCCCTGATAGAGGCCGATTGCCGCGAGGCGCCGCTGAATTTGGCTAACCAGGCGGACGAACCATCCTGAATTGAACTCCGTCGATTCGATGTAGGCATCGTTGCGCGCCGCGATGCGGAACTCTCCGGTGGTGGTGTTGGCCGGAAGCGCCGCGGTCAC
>CAVOEB010000004.1:0-75807 GCA_963694715.1 Alphaproteobacteria bacterium
ATTTAACATAAATAATACTTAAATAAAATGTCCTCGTTTATACGTTTATAAAATTCTTATTTTTATCTTTAGTCAGACGATGCGGGAGATTTATTGTTCTGAAATTTATTTTTATACTAACTAATATTATGTTTATTTCTTTGATTGGATCGTCTGTAAGATTCTGGAAGTGGCTAGATTCATAGTAAAGAACAGGAGAGAAGGAGACAGATAGAAGAAAATATTTCTCAGAAAAAGTATGATGTGTATATGTGTCCTAATATAAGAATTTTTTAGAATCTTATTTTTAGAAAAATAAGCTGACAAAACTAGGTCAAATACACAAAAAAGAAAATTACTCTAATAAATAATAATTTTATATAAATATATATTTATCTTACGATGACATAAAATTTTTTTGCTGTTCCGAAACACGTAGAATAACGGAGACTATAACTACGGTATACCCGCTATATTTTTGGGAATTTTTTCGTTTCTATTCGTAGAGATATGGGCAGCCCAAAAATAAAAGTAGATGCTGAAGGCGTATTACGGCACATCATCAACGACTACGATCCAAATTTCCCGCCCGAAGAGAAATAACAGAAGTTCTCCTAATCTTTTGTAAGGTCCAAAAGCGAGATGGCCTTTTCATCGCCCACGATCTAGAATTTATCGAATCCATGGAAATTACGCACGTGGATGGCTTCGACTGCCAATTATAATTATTAGCCTGAAAATTTGTCGCGAGACATTACGTGACATTAGGATTCACTATTCGACCTTGATACAGCTTGTGAGTAAACTCTACCAGTCGAAGACAGCGTATTGACCCATGTTTTCTTGCCAAGCGGTGGCATTGAAAGTTTTCTGAATGTTTCCGCCGCTTGGCCGCATAGTTCTCGTGTTTCGACGGGTATTTTGATTACGGCTGCTGGCGGTCGTTATGCCCATAACAATACTGCAACAAGCACCCATTTCACATCAAGTGCCCCTCCGTCTTTCGGGCAAAGTGGCAGAGCGCCGCGCTCGCGCGCCGCTACCCCTCCATTCGGCCAAGCGCCGAGATATCGCGCAGGTCGAGGGCGAGGCGGATCAGCGCCGGGCCGTCCACTGCACGGGCCGCATCGTACGCGGCGGCGAAATCTTCCGTCCGCTCGACGTTGAACCCGGCAGCCCCGTAGGCCTCAGCCAGTTTGAAAAAATCTGGGTTTTCGAGCGCCACGCCGTAATCGTGGCCCGCCCCGAACGCCTTGCGCTGGTGGGCGAGGATGGTCCCGTACGCGCCGTTGTCGCAGACCAGCAGGCGCACGCGCAGGCCCAGATTGGCCATGGTCAGCAATTCCTGCCCGGTCATAAGGAAGCCACCATCGCCGACGAAGCCGATCACCTCCGCCTCGGGCACGGCCAGCGCCGCGCCCAGCGCGCCGGGCACGCCATAGCCCATGGCGCCCGAGATGGGTGCGGCCTGGCTCCAGGCTTCGCGGTAGGGAAAATAGCGCTGCGACCAACCGGAGAAGTTGCCCGCATCGGTCACTATCACGTGGGGGCCGTCGATCCGGCTCGCAACGGTCTCGACCACGCGGGCCATGTCGAGCGCGCCATGGGGTTTGACCTTGGGGTCTGCACCGACGGTGCGGAAGTCCTCGAAGGCGGCGCGCGCACCCGCCCGCCAGTCGAGCCGCGCATTGGTCGGCGCCGCGACCGAGCGGCCTAGATCGTCGAGCGCCGGCTTCGCGTCCGCGGCGATCGCCACCGTGGCGCAGGTCCGCGCGAGCACCGCCTCTTCCGTATGGATCTGGATCATCGGTGTGTCCAAATCCAGCAGCGCGCCGTCTTCGCTGGTGATGTCGTCGAGCCGGCAGCCTGCTGCGACTATCAGGTCCGCCTGCTCGACCAACTCGCGCTGGAAGGCTGCGCGGCCTAGGCCCAGATGGCCGACATAGGCCGGGTTCTCGACCGAGACCGTGTCCTGGCGCCGCCAGGCGGTGGCCAGTGCTGCGCCGGAATTCTCCGCTAGAGCGGCCAGCTCGGCGTGTGCGGCGTTCTGGCTGACCAGCTCGCCCGAGATTATCAGCGGGCGCTCAGCGCCATCGATCATGGCGGCCGCGCGCGAGATCGTATCCGCCTCGGGCGCCAGCACCGCCCGGAGTTTGGGCTCGGGGATGGGGCCGTCGCCCGCATCGCCTTGCGTCACGTCTTCGGGCAGCACCACGACCACCGGCCCGGGCCGCCCGGCGACGGCAAGCGCCAGAGCTTGGGCCGTCGCCGCCGCCACTTCGCCTGGGCTTGCCGGTTCGATCACCCCCTTCGCGACGGTGCCGAACATCGCCGTGTAATCGATCTCCTGGAAGCTCTCCGCGCCCAGCCGCTTGCTCGGCACCTGGCCGATGAACAGCACCAGCGGGGTCGAATCCTGGGCCGCCGTATGGATTCCGATTGCACCGTTGGTCGCCCCCGGGCCGCGAGTGACGAAGGCGATGCCCGGCGTGCGCGTCAGCTTGCCCCAGGCTTCCGCTGCGTAGGTGCTGCCCGATTCATGGCGATTGACGACGAAGCGGATGCGCTCGCGTTGCTTGCGCAAGGCCTCGATCACGCTCAAATAGCTCTCGCCCGGCACGCCGAAGCAGACGCTCACCCCGTGGGCGACCAAGGTCTCGACCAGTGCATCACCCCCGTTCATGGAAACTCATGCCTCATGCGACCCCGCCGCCGTTCGCCCCTTCCGGCGCACAAGCGTTTAGACCAATGCGTCGCCGCCGCTCATGCCTGCCGCCTTGCGCGATCGGCCGGCATCCGGCTAGCCGGCACCCGGCTCTGGCCGGCGTCACGCGATCTCGAAGATGCCATCGACCTCGACGGTGCAGTCGAGTGGCAGCACGTTGACCGCTACGGCGGTGCGCGCGTGGCGCCCGGCGTCGCCGAACACGTTGACCATCAAATCCGAGGCGCCGTTGATCACCTTCGGCTGGTCGGTGAAATTGGACATGCTAGCGACGAAGCCGCCGAGCCGGACGACCCGGACCACCCGGTCGAGGTCGCCCTCGCAGGCCACGCGCAATTGCGCCAGCAGGCCGACGCCGCATAGCTGGGCGGCCTCCTGACCTTCTTCGAGGGTGCGCTCCGCGCCGACCTTGCCGGTGTGTGAGATGGAGCCGTCGCGCATCGGTATCTGGCCCGAGACGAAGACGAGATTTCCCGTGCGTACGAAGGGCACGTAGCTGGCCACCGGCTTTGCTGGGGTGGGCAGCTCGATGCCGAGTTCGGCGAGCCGCGCGTCGATCTTGCCTGCCATGATGGTCTCCCTTAATTTGCCTCGGTACGTGGCCGCCAGGTTCTTGATCATAGCGGCGTGCGCGCGGCTTCGCGAGGGGCCCGCGCAAGCCCGCGAACGGCATGACAGCGTCTCTCCTCCGTTCCATTCGAATGGTTAGAGCAGACTGAGTTGTTTAATATTCTCAGATAGGTATGCCCTAGAATGAAGTGGAAAACTGCCACGGTCTGGCTGTCGAAATTAGCCAGTTGAGACTATTGGTCGGTTCCCATGATTTTGTCTCTGTTCTTTAGTCTCCGCTGATCGGCAAACCTGCCAAAGCCCCCGGAACCGGGGGCTTTGGGCTCGTTTCCAGTCTGGCTTTGGGTTTGCAGCAGTAAGAATGGTGGGCCCGGCAGGACTCGAACCTGCAACACGACCGTTATGAGCGGTCAGTTCTAACCAGTTGAACTACGGGCCCACCGTGACGGGCGCAAGGTTACATGAGCCCCCGCCGTCTCAAAAGGTTATTGGGCAGTTTGCGTTATTTCTCAATGCAGGCGCGCGCCGTCGGGCACCACCCGCTCAGGCGTGATCAGCACCACGGCGCCCTCGGCGTTGGCAAAGCCCAGCACCAGGCACTGGCTCATGAACGGGCCGATCTGCTTTTCCGGGAAATTTACCACCGCGCAGACCTGGCGGCCGACCAGAGCATCCGGCTCGAAATACCGGGTGATCTGGGCCGAGCTCTTAAGCTCACCGATCTCGGGGCCGAAATCGATCCACAGCTTCACCGCCGGGGTCCGCGCCTCGGGAAACGGCTCGGCGCGGCGCACAGTGCCAGCCCGGACATCAACCCGGGCGAAGTCGTCATAAGCGATGGTCATGGCGTTTCCTGAATGCATCGTTAATCATTTTCGGTGTGGCTTTGAGCGAGAATGCCACAATAGCGCTTGCCCTTCACCTTTGTGGCGTCTCGTTTGCCAAGGCGACGGCTTGTTTCCCTTTTAGGCACCGTCCTCTGCGAGACAGTTGCCCAGGTAAACAGGCCGTCACGAAGCGTGGCCGCGTTCAAGTCTCGAGACGGGGGCGCACGTTACGCGATCGGCTGGGTAGCGCTCTCCAACCAGCGGGCGGTTGCGTCGTCGAGCCGGGACCCGAGCGTCTCGTGTACCCGGGCGTGATAGGCGTTGAGCCATGCGCGTTCAGTGGGGTCGAGCAGGGCAGGCTCGATCAGCTTGCGGTCGATCGGCGCCAGCGTCAGGGTCTCGAAAGCCAAAAGCGGCTTTTCCGCGCCTTGGGGGGCCTCGGCCTCGATCACCGTGACCAGGTTTTCGATGCGGATGCCGTAAGCCCCGGTTTTATAGTAACCGGGTTCGTTCGAGACGATCATGCCGGGCTCAAACGCGACCGTGCTGGCCATCTTCGAGATCCGTTGCGGCCCTTCGTGAACCCCCAGGTAGCTGCCCACGCCGTGGCCCGTGCCGTGGTCGTAATCGAGCCCCGCCTGCCACAGGAACTGGCGCGCCATCGGATCGAGCTGGCTGCCCGTGGTGCCCTTGGGAAAGAGTGTCGTGGCCATCGCGATGTGGCCCTTGAGCACGAGAGTGAAGTGCACCCGCTGCTCGGGCGTAATGGTCGTAAAACCGACCGTACGGGTTACGTCAGTCGTGCCGTCGAGATACTGGCCGCCGGAATCGACAAGATAGACCTCGTCCGCTCTGATCGGCTTGTCGCTCTCGGGCGTCGCGCGGTAATGCACGATGGCGCCATGCTCGCCGGCGCCCGAGATGGTCTCGAAGCTCGGGCCGCGGTAGTGCTCGCCGCCCTCGCGATAGGACGCAAGCCGGTCGATGGCGTCGAGCTCGCTCACCCCGCCATTGCGCACCGCACCGTCGAGCCAGCAGAGAAACCGTGTCAGCGCCGCGCCGTCCCGTTCGTGCGCGGCTTTCGTTCCCGCAATCTCTGCCGGGTTCTTGCGCGCCTTGGGCGCCTGGCAGGGATCGTCGCACTCGACGAGGGTCGCGCCCGCGTCGCGCAGCCGCGTTGCAATCCAGCTTGGCGCCGAGCCTGGGTCGTGCCCAACCCGCTTGGCGGTCTCGCCCAACGCGTCGAGGGCCGCACCCAGCGTGTCGGGCGCGTGTAGCGTCACTTCATTTCCCAGCACCTCCGCCGTGCCGGGCAGCAGCTTGCGCGGATCGATGAACAGGTCGGCTTCACCCGAGGCGTGGAGCAGGGCGAAGCAGAGCGGCAGGGGCGAACAGGGCACGTCCGCGCCCCTAATGTTGAGCAGCCAGGCGATTGAATCGGGCGCGCTCAACACCATTGCATCGGTCGCGTCCTTGGTCAGTGTCGCGCCCAGTTCGGCGCGCTTCTCCGCCGAGGGTTGGCCGGAAAACGCGATATCGTGCGCCGCGACCGCGCCGACCGGGCGAGGCGGCTGGCCGTCCCAGATCGCGTCGATTGGATTATCGTCGAGCGCGACCAGTTCTGCGCCCGCCTTGGTGCAGGCCGCCTCAAGCCGCGCCGCCTCGCGCGGCGTGTGCAGCCAGGGATCGAAGCCGAGCCGGGAGCCCTTGGCCAGGTGCCCGGCCAGCCAATCCGCCGCCGGTTCCTCGATCAGGTGGTGGCGCGACCAGGCCTTGGTGTTGACCTGTTGCTCGGCCTGCAGGGTATAGCGGCCGTCGACAAAGATCGCCGCCTCCTGGTGCAAGACGGCGGCAAACCCCGCGGAGCCCGCGAAAGCGGAAATCCAGGTGAGGCGTTCGTTGCGCCGGGCGACATACTCGCCGTGATGCTCGTCGCCTACCTGCACGACGAACCCGGCAAGCTCGCGCTTTACCAGCTCGGCGCGAAGCGCTGCGAGCCGTGCCGAATGGCCCGTGCGCTCGCCCAGTCCGTCGTCCGATCCCGCCACGATGCGCGCCTTGATCGCCCCAAGCGCTGCGGCCAGTCCGGGCGTTGGTTCGGGGGCAACGAGGCGCATCCAGCCGTCGGGCTCGACGCCCTCGGGCGCCGCGCAAACGCCGGCGACCAGCGCCTCGATCTCGCCCGCGCCATAAGGCGAACCGGCCGCCTTGAGCAGGGCGCTTAGCCCGTCTGTCGCGTCCGCTTCTGTTGCTTTAGTCATGGCTGCGACCATACGCTAGCCGCCGGAGTCGCGCCAGACGATCCGTGCCAGAGGCTCCATAACCCAGACACGGCCGCCAGGAAAGCCATGACCAGCGTCCCCCTTGTCGTTGCCCAGCTCACCGACTGCCACCTCGCCGACGAGCTCGGGGCGGCGCTCATGGGCGTCGTTCCCGACGCGACGTTCGCCGCCGTGCTGTCCGATCTCGGGACGGCGCACCCGACGCCCGAATTCGTGCTCGCCACGGGCGAACTCTACCAAACCGCGAGCGACGCGTCTTACGCTCGCCTGGCCGAGGGTCTGCGCGGCCTCGATCTCCCGGTCCATTGCCTGCTCGGCAACCACGACGACCCCGCGACGATGGCTCGGGCTCTCGCCGGCGGCGCGATCACCACGGATTTTGCTGTCGATGTGGATGCGTGGCGGATCGTGCTCCTCGATTCTCATTTCCCCGGCTCCCACGCGGGCAGGTTGGGGGCGGAGCAACTCGCCCGTTTCGACGCGGCGCTGGCCTCCGCGCGCGGCCGTTTCGCGCTGGTAGCGCTCCATCATCCGCCCGTCGAGATCGCCAGCCCCTGGATGGATGCTATGGGGCAGCTCGATGCGGTGGATTTCTTCGCTGTGCTCGAGCGCCATGAAAATGTGTGGATGGTGATCTGGGGCCATATCCATCAGCCCTTCGAAGAATTCGGCAGCGGTGTCCGCCTGCTGGGCACACCCTCGACGAGCCGCCAGTTCCGCCCCAAAACAGAAACACCGGTCATGAACGATGAGCCGCCCGCCTGGCGGCGTCTCCTGCTTTACAGCGACGGCAGCGTGGGGACACAGCTCCATTGGGTCAAGGGGCTGGCGCCCGTCGCAGAATTTTAGGACCCGGGATAACTTCAATTTTTCAAGCCCGCGCCGGCCGTGGACGCGGCCCTTAAATAAAATTCGGCGGGCCGCCGCTTATGCGGTGTGAGTCTGCGCGGCGCTTGGGCGCGCCAAAGTTTAGCGCAGGATCAGCGTGCTCCAGGGGCCGAGCCGGACGCGACTCTCCAGTACCCGGCCCGCCTGGCGATAGGCGGCCAGCACGCTCGTCTCCTGGCGCACCAGCAGGCCCGACAGAACGATCCGCCCGCCCGGCGCCAGCGTCCGTGGCATGAGTGCCCGTGAGATCGGCACGGCGAGGCGGCGCAAGGGTGGGGCGAGAATGTTCGCACAGATCAGGTCGAACGGGGCGCGCTCGGCAATCTCCCTGTGCTCGAGCCCGTCCGCCGTCACTGCGCGGACCAGAGAGCCGACGCCGTTGGTCCGGGCATTCTCGCGCGCGATCCGCACCGCCAGCGGGTCGATGTCGCCGGCCAGGGTCGGCGTTCGCCAAAGCTTCGCCATGGCGATGGCGAGCACGCCCGTTCCCGTGCCCAGGTCGAGCGGGCGGTGAAACTCCGGGCGCTTCGCCAGCCGGTGGAGCGCCAGCAGGCAGCCGGTGGTCGATTCGTGATGCCCGGTGCCGAACGCGGGGCCAGCATCGATGGTCAGGCTGAGCGCGGCGCCGGGCACGGCCTCGGCGTAGCTCGCGCGGATCGCAAAGCGCCCGGCGCGTACCGGGGCGAAATCGCGCTGGGTTTCGGCTACCCAATCCCGTTCGGCCAGGACGGAAACCTCGATTTCAGTTGTCGCAAGGCCGAGCTTTATAGCCAGCGCGGGCGCCTCGGGGGCGGTGGAATAGAGCGCCTCGACGACGCACAAATCGTCCGCGCGGGGCTCGATTTCCTCGCCCGGCTCCGCCTCGAACACCGAAAGCGCAAGGGCGCCGGGCTCGAGCAACGCCTCGATCGCGGCGGCCGCATGGTGCGGCACGGTTGCCGCAACGCGCCATAGGGGAGAAGCGCCGTCAGGTAGGCTCGACAAAACTGTCGATCACCTTTTTGCGCCCCGCCTTCTCGAACTCGATATCGAGCTTGTTGCCGTCGACCGCGAGAACCTTGCCGTAGCCGAATTTCTGGTGAAACACCCGCGCGCCGGCCGGAAACGGCGTCTCGGGCCCGGCCCGGGGCGGGGTCTGGAAGCTGGCGCCTTCCAACGTCGGCAGTGCGCGTCGGCGGGCAGTCCGGCGTGGCCGCGGATCAGAAAAGCCGCCCAGCACCGAAGGGCCCTCGTCGCGCCGGCCCCGCTCCGCCGGGGCCGCGTTGGCGGGAAAGCCGTCGGCGGCGTGATATTCTACATGCTCGGGCGGCAATTCCTCGATGAAGCGCGACGGCATGTTCGAAAGCCACTGGTTATGCACCAGCCGGTTAGCGACCCACAGCACATGGGCGTTCTGGGCCGCGCGGGTCAGCCCGACATAGGCGAGCCGGCGTTCCTCTTCCAGCCCGGCGGCGCCCGCCTCGTCGAGATGAAGCGGGTGGGGAAACACCCCTTCCTCCCAGCCGGGCAGGAACACGGTGTCGAATTCCAGCCCCTTGGCCGCGTGCAGCGTCATGACGTTAACCATGTCGTCGTCGCGGTTATCCGCCAGCTCCATGACCAGGCTGACATGCTCGAGGAAGCTGATGAGGTCGTCGAATTCCTCGAGCGCCAGGATCAGCTCCTTGAGGTTTTCCAGCCGGCCCGGCGCCTGGACCGACTTGTCCGCCTGCCACATCGCGGTGTAGCCGGATTCGTCGAGCACGGTCTCGATCACCCCGGGATGGGGCGCCTCGGCGAGCAGCGCACGCCAGCGCGCGAAGCTCTCGATCAGCTCGGCCAGTGCGCGCCGCGCCGAGGGGCGCAATTCGTCGGTCTCCGCCACCAGGGCGGCGGCCGCGCCCAGCGAGATGCCCTGGCGCCGCGCGGTCTGGTGGATCACCTGGAGCGCCGCGTTGCCTAAGCCCCGCTTGGGCAGGTTGACGATGCGCTCGAAGGCGAGCCCGTCGTCGGGCTGCATCAGCATCCGGATATAGGCGACGGCGTCGCGGATTTCCTGGCGCTCATAGAAGCGTAATCCCCCGACCACCCGGTAGGGCAGGCCGATCTCGAGAAAGCGCTCCTCGAAAGGGCGGGTCTGGTGGCTTGCGCGGACCAGGATCGCGACTTCGCGGAGCACATGGCCCTTGCGCCGGGCCGCCTCGATCTGCTCGCCCACATGGCGGGCTTCTTCGCGGCCGTCCCACAGCCCCATGACCGTGACCTTCTCGCCCTCGACGCCCTCGGTCCACAGCGTCTTGCCGAGGCGTCCTTCGTTCTTGGCGATCAGGCCCGAGGCCGCACCCAGGATATGGCCCGTCGAGCGGTAGTTACGCTCCAACCGGATGACCTGCGCGCCGGGAAAATCCTTCTCGAAGCGCAGGATGTTGGCGACCTCCGCGCCGCGCCAGCCGTAGATCGACTGATCGTCGTCGCCCACGCAGCATAGGTTGCGGTGGCCCTGGGCGAGCAGACGCAACCACAGATATTGCGCGACGTTGGCGTCCTGGTACTCGTCGACCAAGATGTATTTGAAGCGCTCCTGGTACTCCGCGGCGACATCCGGGTTCTTGGTAAACAGTGTCAGGTTGTGGAGCAGCAAATCGCCGAAGTCGGCGGTGTTCAGGGTCAGTTGACGGGCCTGGTATTCACGGTAGAGCTCGACCGCGCGGCCTTGCGCGAATTCGCTGTCGTATTCCGCTTCTGCCTTTTCGGGCGTCAGCCCGCGGTCCTTCCAGCGCTGAATCAGGGTCGAGAGCGCACGTGCCGGCCAGCGCTTTTCGTCGATGTTGGCCGCGGCAAGCACCTGCTTGAGCAGGCGGACCTGGTCGTCCATGTCGATGATGGTGTAGTTCGATTTCAGCCCGACCAGCTCGGCGTGGCGGCGCAGGATGCGCGCGGCCATGGCGTGGAAGGTGCCGAGCCACAGCCCCTCGGCGGGGTGGCCAGTCAGGCGCTCGACCCGTTCGACCATCTCGCGCGCCGCCTTGTTGGTAAAGGTCACGGAGAGCACCTGGCTGGGCCAGGCGGCGCCGCTCGCGAGCAGGTAGGCGAGACGGGTGGTCAGCACCCGGGTCTTGCCCGTGCCGGCGCCGGCGAGCACGAGAACCGGGCCGTCGAGTGCCTCGACGGCGGCGCGTTGCTCCGGGTTGAGGCCATCGAGATAGCTGGTGCTTGGGGCGGAGGGGCGGGGGATCACTGGCGCGCCGGGGGCGGCATCGGCGGGCGAAGTTGCGGGCCGGACCGGCGCGGCGGGCTCGCCGAGCTGGGAGAGGTCGAAGGGATCGCTCATGACGTGGCGCTCGCCGCGCTCAGTTGCATTGGCCGATCGAGCCCTCGCGGCAGACGCGGACCCCGTCGATCCAGGTGGCGCCCGTCAGGTCGGCGTTGAGGAAGTCGGCGGCGTTCATGCGAGCGCCGGTGAAATCGGCACCCTGCAGCGCCGCCTTGTAAAACCGCGCCTGGCGCAGATCGGCGTTGACGAACGAGGCGCCGGTCAGCGACGCGCGGGTGAAGTCGGCGTTCAGCAAATTTGCCTCGTCGAACACGGCGCCGTCGGCTTGCGCGCCGTAAAAGCCCGCGCGCCGACCATCCGCGCCGGTCAGGTCGGCGCCGCTCAGGTTGGAGTTGGCGAGGCTCGCGCCCTTCAGCTTTGCGCCAACCAGGTTCTCGCCGCTCAGGTTTCGTTCGTTCAACGCGCAGCGTTCCCACGCCATGCCGGGGCCGGCGGCGTCGGAGCAGGCGGCTTGCGCTGCGCCGGGCAGGGTGAGGAACGCCACGCCCGCGAGGGGAAGCGCGAGGGCAATGGCCACCGAGGTTCGCAAGATCATGATCTAGATGTAGCAAGCGGGAGAGCAAGCGCAAAGGCTTTTGCGGACCGGAGTGCGGAAAACACCCGAAAACCGGGCCTCTTGGCGCTTGACGGACGGTTCCGGGCGGCCATGATGCGACGACCAACCGGAACCGATTCGGAGCTGACCATGCGCGGGCTGATGCAGGACTGGCCGCTGCGTCTTTCGACGCTGCTCGATAACGCTGCCCGCTGGCATGCGGACGTCGAGATCGTCTCCCGGCTCGACGATGGGCCGCTTCACCGCACGAACTGGGGCGAAATCGAAATCCGTGCGCGGCGGCTTGCGGGCGCGCTCGGCCGGCTCGGCGTCAAGCCCGGCGAGCGGGTCGCGACGCTCGCCTGGAACAGCCACCGCCATCTCGAACTGTTCTTCGCCCTGCCCGGCGCCGGCGCCATCTGCCACACGGTCAACCCGCGCCTTGGCGACGAGGAGATGGCCTACATCTTCAACCACGCGGGCGATCGCACGGTGTTCGTCGACGCCGAATTTCTGCCCCGCCTCGAGGCCATCGCGCCACAACTCAAAACCGTCCGGCGTCTCGTCGTACTGACCGACGATCCGCCGCCCGCCACCGGGTTTGCCGAGACCCTGGCTTACGAGGCGCTGATCGACGCCTCGCCCGCGCCGGCGCCCTGGGCGGAGCCCGACGAGCTCGACGCTGCCGCGCTTTGCTACACCTCCGGAACGACGGGCCGGCCCAAGGGCGTGCTCTACAGCCACCGCGGTCTCGTGCTCCACGCCTTCTCCCAGTGCCAAGCCGACAATATGGGCCTGTCGAGCCGCTCGGTCATGCTGCCCGCCGTGGGCATGTTCCACGCCAACGGCTGGGGCATCGCCCACGCCGCGGCGATGAGCGGAGCCAAGCTCGTCCTCCCCGGCCGCGCGCTCGACGGCGCCTCTCTATTCGACCTGATGGAACGCGAAGCGGTCAATTACGCCGCCGGGGTGCCCACCGTCTGGCTCAGTTTCCTCGCCCATCTCGACGAGAGCCGGCAACGGTCGAAATATCTCGAGCGCCTGTTCGTCGGCGGCTCGGCCATGGCGCGCGCCACCATGCGCCGCTTCGAGGCCGAATTTGGCGTCTCCATCCTGCATGGCTGGGGCATGACCGAGATCGGCCCGGTGGCAAACTCCGCGCGGATCAAACACAAGCACGCCACGCTTCCCCTCGAGGAGCAGCTCGACTGGAAGTCGACCCAGGGGCGCGCCATCTACGGTGTCGAGATGCGTGTGATCGACGACGACGGCGTCGAGCTGGCACGCGACGGTGAAGTCCCCGGCCATATTCAGGTTCGCGGGCCGTGGGTCACCGAGCGTTATTTTCCCGGCGACGGCGCGACCGTCAACGACGCGGACGGCTGGTTCGATACCGCCGACATTGGCACCCTCGACGCAGACGGCTACCTCCGCCTGACCGACCGCGACAAGGATCTCATCAAGTCGGGGGGCGAATGGATCAGCTCCATCGACCTCGAAAACGCGGCGCTGCAGCATCCCGGCGTCGCCGAGGCTGCGGCGATCGCCGTTGCCCACCCGAAGTGGGACGAGCGCCCGCTTCTCGTCGTGGTCAAGGCGGCGGGCGCCCAGGTTGACGCGGCTTCCGTCCTCGATCACCTGCGCCCCCATTTCGCGAAATGGCAATTGCCCGACGAGGTGGTCTTTGCCGCCGACCTGCCGCACACCGCGACGGGCAAGATTTCCAAGCGCCATTTGCGCGAGCGCTTCAAGGACCATGTCTGGGAGCCCAAACCGAAAACCGGAAAGATTTGACATGCAGCTCTACAACGACGCGACCTCGCCCTTCGGACGCAAGATCCTGGTTGCCGCGGCCGAGCGCGCCATCGCCCTCGACGAGGTCATCATCGACGTCTATTCGCCGGGCCCGCTCGATGACCACAACCCGCTGCGCCAGACCCCCACGCTGGTCACCGACGAGGGCGAAGCGCTCTATGACAGCGACGTGATTCTGCTCTATCTCGACACCACCCATGACGGCGCACCGCTCGTGCCCGACGAGGATTGCTGGGCGGTCCTCACCCGGACCTCGCTTGGCAACGGCCTGATCGAGGCGGTGCTAAACCGGATCATGGAGATCAAACGCGTCGACGGCGAGCAAAGCCCCGGGTTCATCGCCAAGATGGAAGAGCGCCTCGCCCGCACGCTTGTCCGGCTCGAAGAGGTTGCGGGCTTGCTCTCGGTCGACGTGCTGCGCGCCGACGACATCACCATCGCCTGCGCACTGGAATACACCGATTTCCGTTTTTCGGAAGCTTGGCGAAACGACTGCCCGACCCTGGCCGCCTGGCTCGAAGCCATCGCTGCCCGCCCGAGCATGACCGTGAGCGTGCCGACCCGCGCGGTCACCACCGCTTGAGGAGGTCTGGGCCGCCTTAGTGGGACGAATCCGCGAAGAACTCCAGCAGCGTCGCCGTGAATTCTTCGGGCGCGTCCTGCTGCACCCAGTGGGACGCGCCGTCGATCGCTTTGAAAACGGCGCCGGGTATCTCTTGAGCAAGTTGCCGGCCGTCTTCCGATTTCTGCCAAGGGTCATCCATGCCCCACAGGATCATCGTCGGGGCCGCGATGTCTGCGTGGCGATCGACCAGCGCCATGGTCTGGTTCGCATTGAGCGCCGAAGCGTTTCGAAGCAGGCTCAACTTCCCTTCTTCGCTGGCCCAAGGAGCAATAATGCCTTGCCGGAACTCGGGCGTAAGTCGGCTGTGGTTAGAAAGCCCTGCGGCCAAACTCTCTTCGAGCGCCTGTACCAGGTCCGCGATGGGGCGGGGCTTCCAACGCAAAGGATGACCAAAGTCGAGCATGTCATCGTCAAAGCGGTCGTAGCAGACCGAATTGGAAATGACGAGCCGGTGGACCCGTTCCCGATGCTCGATCGCCAGAATAAGGGCGACGGCGCCTCCCGTGTCATGACCCACCACCTCCACGCGCTCAAGTTCAAGGGCCTCGAGTAGGGCGATGATCATGCGCGACTGGTCTTGAAAGGAACGGTCGAAACGATCTCGGCGATCTGACCAGCCATGGCCCAAAAAGTCTGGGGCAAGCACCCGGTAACCCGAACGCACGAGTGGCGGGATGATCGAATGGTATAGGTACCCCCAGGTCGGGATTCCGTGCATCAGCAGGATTGTGCCGCGTCGAGCCTCGCCGGCGTCAATATAGCGAATCGTGACGTCGATATGGGTCGCCGCAGGCGCCCTCAGCACGATTTCTTGCTGGGAAGACCTAAATTCTTCCCACGTGCTCCAACCGTCCGATACAGGGTTCATATTTTCATCCGTCGATTCCCTTGCCGAACCACAAGCAGCCCCTTGGGTATAAGATTCCGTTAGCTGATGCCCGAGGTGTCGTGCTCGCTGTAGAGCGCCTGGGCGCCCAGCGCCTGGATGTCGTCGGTCTTGAGCACGATGGAGGGGTCGTTCATTTCGACCCAGCCGAGATAGGGCTCCTGGATCGAATAGCCGATCATGCGGGCGAGGTCTTCGGGCAGGGTCTTAGCGATTTCCGGCGGCACCACGAGGTACATGTTCTCTTCCTGGCGCAGCCAGCCCAGCGCGTATTCGACCAGCACGCCAACCCGGTATTCGTCCTTGGTCGTGTTCGCACCCCCGCCATGCAGGGTCGAGCCCAGATAGCACATCACCGAGCCCTGGGGCATGACAGAGATCGCGATTTCCTCCTCGGTGGCTTCGCGCTCCGCGTTCCACAGGTGGCTGTAGGGAACCACCTGGGTCGCCCCGTTGGTCGCCGTGTATTCGGTGACTGCCCAGAACATGTTGAAGATCAACTCCTCGCCGTCCTTGGGGTAGGTCTTGGTGCCGATGGCGTAGGGATTATCGTCCCGGTGTAGCCATTGGGCGGCCTCGCCCGGCCCGATGCGCACGCCGTGGGAGCAGCCCAACTGGATATGGTCGCAGCGATCGCCCAGGATCCGATTGGCGGTCTCCACCATGGTTGGATTCATCACCAGCTCGCCATAGGCCTTCGATTTGGCGACCAGCGCCGAGAATCTCTGGGTTTTGAAGCCGGTATAGACGTCGCTCCCGCTCGGGATTCTGTCGAACCAGGGATCGAACTCTTCGAGCATCCACTCCATGTGGGGTTTGGGCACTAGGTTCTCGACGATGCAGCAGCCCGTCTCCTTGAGCTGCACGTGAACCTCCTCGGGCGTCGATGTGTTCGGGATTGTGGGAACGGTGGCTCTTGCCATAGCTCGATGCTCCTGTTGCTCTCGGTCCACCCATGTGGCCGCAGTCTCCGTCCACGATCAGTGGCTTGTCAACAACGGGTCGGACGATTGAGCGCATCGAAAATAGAAAATCGCGGACCGCCAGGTCCGCTGGCGTGAGCGAAACAACGGAGCGGTTCCACCGTAACTCGGAACCGCTCCGGCGCTGCTAGCGAATGCCTGCGGCGTCCGTCGAGCTGAAGAGCTTCTGGGCGGCCAACGCTTGATAGTCGTCGGTCTCGAGCGTGATATGCGGATCGTTCATCTCGACCCAGCCCAGATAGGGCTCCTGGATCGAATAGCCGATCATCTTCGCGAGATCGTCGGGCAGGGTCTTGGCTATTTCCGGCGGCACCACGAGATACTGGTTCTCCTCCTGGCGTAGCCAGCCGAGCGAATATTCGACCAACGAGCCGACCCGGAACTCATCCTTGGTCGTGTTGTTCCCACCGCCATGAAAGCATGATCCCAGGAAGCACATTACCGAGCCCTGGGGCATGACCGCGATGGCGGTCTCCTCCTCGGCCGGCTCGCGGTCGGCCTCCCACAGGTGGCTGTAGGGCACCGCCTGGGTTGCGCCGTTGGTCGCGGTGTATTCGGTGGTCGCCCAGAACATGTTGAAGATCAGCTCTTCGCCGTTCTTGGGGTAGGTCTTGGGATAGTGGCTGTAGAGCGTGTCGTCGCGATGCAGCAACTGGCCGGTTTCGCCCGGCGCGATACGCACGCAATGGGAACAGCCAAGCTGGATCGTATCGCAGCGCTCGCCCAGGATCAGGTTGGCGGTGGCCACCATGGTCGGGTTCATCACCAGCTCGCCATAGGCCTTTGACTTGGCCACCAGCGACGAAACCCGCTGGGTCTTGAAGCCGGTGAAGTCGTCGGTCCCGACCGGGGTTTTTTCGAACCAGGGGTCGAGCTCTTCGAGCATCCGCTCCATGTGCGATTTGGGCACCAGGTTTTCGATGATGCAGCAGCCAGTCTCCTTGAGCTGCGCGTGAACCTCCTCGGGTGTGGAGGTGTTGGGGATCGTGGGGACGGTGGCTTTTGCCATGATTCGCTGCTCCTTTTCTCTCGGTCTTGTGTGCGGCCTCTCGGCCCTAGGTTTCGGTAGCAGATTTTGGCACGGCGGGGGAGGGGCCGTTGATCTCCTTGATCACGCCTTCGGCGAATTCGTTCAGCATGGCTAGTTCCTGCCCTTGGTGAAAGTAGCCGATATGGTGCCAGAGGAAAAATTCTTCCACGCCATAACGCTCCGCGACGGATGCCACGTGATCGAGCACCTCCTGGCGTGAGCCCTTGAAGACCCGGCCCATGGGCACGTGGTAGGGCGGTGCGTTGTAGGCGAAGTTGAACAGCTCCTCGAAGCCGGCATAGATGTCGGCGGTCTCCGCCGTATCGCGCCCCATGGTCAGGTGCGCGCCGATCGCGACGGCATCGCCCGTCGAGGGATTGCGCCCCGCTTTGGCGGCCTCCTCCATATAGGCGTCCATCATGATCTGGATGTATTCCTCCTTTTCGGGCGAAACCATGCACAGCATCTTGCCGCCCTCGCGGGCCCAGAACTTCACGGTCTCAACGGAAAAGGAGAACGGCGCGTAAACTGGCGGATGGGGTTGCTGGAGCGGGCGGGGCACGATGCCGATTTCCGTGAGCTTGCCGTCCGCACCGACGCCGCGGCCCCACGCCTTGGTTGGGTTGAAATCCCACTCGACGGGCTGGGGCACCTTCCAGAACTCGCCGTCGTAATGCACCGTATCGTTCGTCCACAGCGCCTTGATAATCTCCCAGCCCTCGGCGAAGGCCGCGCGGTTGCGTCTGTCGTGCTCCGATTTGTCGGATTCCGTCGACATCAACCCCAGCTGCTGGCCGAAGGTCGCGGTCCAGCGCGGGGTGTTGCCTCGGGTAAAGCCCGCAAACGCCCGCCCGCCCGTGAAATGATCGAGCATGGCGATATCTTCGGCGAGCTTGATCGGATTGACGCAAGGGATGTTCATGCCGATCTGGCCGACCCGCATCGTCTTGGTGTGCTGGGCGACGAAATAATCCCACATCAACGGGTTGGTAGTGGTCTCGATACCCTCGATCTGCATGTGCTGCTCGGTCATGGCGAAGGCGTCGAAGCCGACGCTTTCCGCGAACTGCACCTGCTCCTTGAGCCGCGCCATCAGGATCTGGAAGCGCGCCGGGTCCGAGCCCGCGAGGCCGACCTCTTCGCCCCGCCCGCGCATATAGGGGATCGCCAGAATGCCAAATCGCATGATGTCCTCCTTGGGTGCCTCGTCAGTCTGCCGCGAGGCCGCGCAGGATGAAGCGCGTCAGAAGATCGCGCACCTCGTCCTCGCCATGGCACCCGATGTTCCAGTGGTGCAGCGCCCAGGCGATGCACATGAAGTAGGCGAGGTTCGCGGCCAGGTCGGCGTTTGCGACCTCGAATTCTCCGCTGTCCCGGCCCGAACGGATGATCTCTTCCCACAGTGCCGTGAAATCACGCTCGATGGCGAAGATTTTTTCTCGGTTGTCGGGCAAAAGCGAGCGGGTCTCGCGATAGACCAGGTTGATGTATTTGCGGTTCCGCCCGACGTAACGGACATAGTTCTCAACCGCGCCACTCAACTCACCGGCTCGAACGCGCCGCTCTCGGGTTCGGCGCTCAGCAGCGCGCCGGTCGCGATATCGAAATAGGCCCCGTGCAGGGTGAGCGTGCGGTTGGCGACGCGCTCCTTGATGAAGGAAAAGCTCGTGAGGTTCTTGATCGAGAGGCGAATGCCGGCATGCTCCAGCGCCCGCTGGCGGCCCTCTGCATCGCTGCCGTCGCCCGCCGCTTGCAGCGCTTCCGCGCGCACGCTGTTGAGGATCGAGAGCCAGGGGGCGATGAAGACTTGGTCGCCGCTGTGCGTGTGCCGCTCGTCGAGAAACGCGGCAATGCCGCCACAGCGCGCGTGACCGAGCACGACGATGTGCTCCACGTTCAGGCCCTTCACGGCGAATTCCAGCGCTGCGCTGGTGCCGTGAAAGCTGCCGTGGGGCTCGAAGGGCGGCACCAGGTTAGCGACGTTGCGCACCACGAACAGCGCGCCGGGCTTAGCGTTGAAGATCGCCGCCGGGTCGGCGCGGCTATCGCAGCAGGCGATGATCATGACGCGCGGCGACTGGCCCTCTTTCGCGAGTGCGCGATAGAGCGCCGCCTGGCGGGGCCAGGTTTCGCTCAGAAATTCGCGATAGCCCGTGACCAGTTCGTCGACCTCGCGCATGGCCCGCTCACGCCTCGCGCCGGATGCCCAGCGTCCGCTCGAAGTCCTCGGGCCGGGGCAGGTCTTCGTGGGCGATCTGCATGCGCCCCAGGACGACCAGCGCGTCGCCGGGAAAGGGCGCGGATTTTCGGGTCTTGAGATCGACGTGGATCGAGACCGCCTCCATCCGGGCGGCGACCCAGCCTTCTTCGGCGTGTTCCATCTGGTGCCAGTAATGCATCCGTTTTTGATCGAAGTCGATGAGGTGGGTCTTAGTCCGGATAGGCTGGCCGAGGGTCAGCTCCTGGTGGAACTGGGTACGCGTTTCGAGCTGGAAGACCGAGCGCTGGGTCGCGGCGATGTAATCGAACCCGACGCCCAGGAAGTCGAACAGGATGTCCACCGCATGGTCGAACACCAGGCCGTAATAGCCAACGTTCATGTGGCCGTTCACGTCGATCCATTCAGGCTGGATCGTTTCGCGGTGCTGATCGAAGGGCAAAGCTATTGTCATGGCGCGGTGGGGGCCTGGAGGCTTGTGGGGGTGGCGGTAATGTGCTCGGCGGGCGGGAGCGGTCTCGTCGCGGGCGGCGGGTCAGCCAACCTTGGGCGGCTCGTCGGAGGGTCCGCCTTCGAGTAATTTTCCCTCGATCTCGGCTTCGTGGTGTTCTGTCTCGTTCTGGGCGGCCCGGCGTTCATCCTTCGAGCGTCCATGTTCTGCCCGGTTGCGCTCAGCCCGCGTGGCCTTTTCGGCCTTTTCCCGATTTTTGCGGAACTGATTGAGATTGATGACTTCGCCCATCGCGTCTCGCTGCCTCCCAGCGTCTTCAACTCTCGCACCGGGAGGCGAACCGGTCAACCCGCTAGGAGCGATCGGAGGTGCTTTTATCGAGCCAGTCGAGCACCGCAACGCGCAACGCGCCCGACAGATTGCCCGTACGGCCCGCGTCCACCGCGGTGACCAACGCGACCAGGGTGGTTTGCTGTTCCCGCGCCATTTCGTGGAGTTTGTCCCAGAAGGCGTCTTCGAGCGAAACGCTGGTGCGGTGGCCCTCGATGGTCACCGAGCGTTTGCCCAACCTCGCGCCGTCGGTCACGGCGCCGCCTTCTCTATTGTGGGTAGCAATGCCCTCATGAGCGCTTCTTCCCCCTGGGCTTCTTGCGCGGCTTGGGCGCCTTGGAGCGGCGCATGGCGTCGACCGCCTTGCGCGCCCACAGGCAGAGCTCGTCGGCGTCTTCGAGCGCATCGAGGGGCACTTCGTAGTAGGACAGGCTCTGTTCCTTGCCCAGCTTCTGATAAGTAAAGCGCCCAGGGCTCCAGGCTTTGAACTCGGGCCGGGTCAGCTCGTCTGCTTTGAGGTAGAGCACGTCGTCGGCAAGCAGCGCGAAGAAGTCGCCCTCGCAATAAAGCCCGTAGCCGCCGAACATGCGCCGCGCTGAGACCCGGCCCAGAGATCCGAGCTGGTCGAGCGCCATCTCGAGGAATTCCGAGCGCGCCGCAACCATCGCTTTAGAGGTTGGCGAAGAAGTCGTTGCCCTTGTCGTCGACGACGATGAAGGCGGGGAAATTTTCGACCTCGATCTGCCAGATCGCTTCCATGCCGAGCTCTTCGTATTCGAGGATATCGACCTTCTTGATGCAGTCCTGGGCGACCCGCGCGCCGGGCCCGCCGATGGAGCCGAGATAGAAGCCGCCATGCTTCTTGCAGGCCTCTGTTACGGGCGCCGAGCGGTTGCCCTTGGCGAGGGTAACGAAGCTGCCGCCCTTGGCCTGAAACTCGTCGATATAGGGATCCATGCGCGCCGCGGTGGTGGGGCCGAACGAGCCCGAAACCAACCCCTCGGGCCGCTTCGCGGGGCCGGCGTAATAGATCGCGCGCTCGCGGAAATAGTCTGGCATGGCCTCGCCCGCATCGAGGCGCTCCTTGATCTTGGCGTGCGCGATGTCGCGCGCGACAACCAGCGGCCCGGAAAGCGAGAGACGGGTCTTGATGGGATAGCTCGAGAGCAGGGCGCGGATTTCGTTCATGGGCTTGTTGAGATCGATATGGATGACCTCGCCTTCCAGATCGGCTTCGGTGGGCTGGGGCAGGTACTTGGCCGGGTTCTTCTCGAGCTGTTCGAGGAAGACGCCCTCGGCGCTAATCTTGCCCAGGATCTGGCGGTCGGCGGAGCAGGAGACGCCTAGCCCCACGGGGCAGGACGCGCCGTGGCGCGGCAGGCGGATGACGCGAACGTCGTGGCAGAAATACTTGCCGCCGAACTGGGCGCCGATGCCCATTTCGCGGGTCATGGCGAGAACCTGCTCTTCCATCGCGCGGTCGCGATAGGCGTGGCCCAGATCGCCGCCCGCCTCGGGCAGGCCGTCAAGATAGCGCGCCGAAGCGAGCTTGACGGTCTTGAGCGTCATCTCGGCCGAGGTGCCGCCGATCACGATGGCGAGGTGGTAAGGCGGGCAGGCGGCGGTTCCCAGCGTGCGGATCTTCTCGTCAAGAAAGGCGCGCATGGACTCAGGGTTAAGCAGCGCCTTGGTCTGCTGGAAGAAGAACGTCTTGTTGGCCGAGCCGCCGCCCTTGGCCAGGAACAGAAATTTGTAGGCATCGCCTGGCGCCGCGTAGAGGTCGATCTGGGCGGGCAGGTTCGTGCCGGTGTTGACCTCCTCATACATGGAGAGGGGGGCGAGCTGGGAGTAGCGCAGGTTGCGTGCCTGGAAGGTGTCGAAAATGCCGCGCGAGAGGGCTTGCGCGTCGTCGGCGCCGGTCCAGACCTGCTCGCCCTTATAGGCCATGACGATGGCGGTGCCGGTGTCCTGGCACATGGGGAGGATGCCGCCCGCCGAGATGTTCGCGTTCTTGAGCAGATCGAGCGCCACGAAGCGGTCGTTGTCGGAGGCCTCGGGGTCGCCGAGGATGGCGCGCAGTTGCGCGAGGTGGCCCGGGCGGAGCAGGTGGGAGACGTCGACGAACGCCTGGGCGGCGAGCAGGGTAAGCGCCTCGGGCGCGACGGTGACGACGGGGCGGCCCTGAAACTCCGCCTGGCCGACGTGATCGCCCGTGAGCTTCTTCCACGGCGTTTCGTCGGGGGCGAGCGGAAACATCTCGGCGTAGCGGAATTCGGTCATGGCGCGTTGTTCCTTCCGGCCAAGATTTGTGGACGCCTACTTCTTGCGGAAGCTGTCCAGCGTGATCACGTCGGCTCCTTCAAGACCATCGGCGTTGGGCGCAGCCTCAACGGCATCGCCCGCCGGCTCCGCGTTCGTAGCCGCCTTGTCGATTGCTCCGATGTCCGTGCCGTCGGGGCGCGTGTTGGCCGCGGCGCTGCCCGGGGTCTGGAACTGTAGGCCGAACTGGACCGAGGGGTCGGCGAAGCGGGTGATGGCGTCGAACGGAATCTCCAGGCTTTCGCCGATCTTGTTGAAGGTCAGTCCGATCGTGAAGCCCTCCTCGGTGACTTCGAGGCCCCAAAACTGGTGCTGGAGCACGATGGTCATTTCATCCGGGTATTCCTGGTGCAGGTAGTCGGCAATCTGGACGCCGGGAAAATCGGTCTGGAACGAGAGGTAGAGATGGTGCTGGCCGGGCAGCCCGTGTTCGGCGGCGTGGCGCAGCGTTCCGCGCACCACGGTGCGCAGTGCCGCGTCGATCAGCTTGTCGTAACTCACGAAATCGTCAGCCATTTTTTCCTGTATGCCGCCGCCGGCGGAATCTGATTCTTGGCGCGCTCAAGCGCCACGCAGGCTCATGCAGCCTGCCTTTATCAGGCCCGGCCGAGCCTGAGCTAACCCCGGCCCTACGGCCTACAGCCGCAGGCTCTCGAAACCCGGATGATTCCACCTTATTGGATTTTGCGCCAGATTGGAATTGGTGCAAGTGGGGGGCTTCTGTTGCCCGGTGCCCCCCGAACCGCGCTTACCTAACGTTGTTAAGCAGCGAGCGCCATTTCATTGTCGTTGGCACTTATCAAAGTGACCCGATAACGGCGGTATCATACCGAGCAAAAACCGCACCTTTACCACGCACGTCGATCCTGTTTCGCCCCCATGGCGGACCGCCCGTTTCAGGGCGGAAAGAATTGGTGGAGGCGCCGGGCACTGCCCCCGGGTCCGTGACGCTTATTCCGAACGGCGTTTATCGCCATAGCCGGTGTTGCCACCGGCAGGAGTAATATAGGGATAATCGGGTTAATTTTAAATAGCTTAAGGAATGCTCCGCCATGCCGACCCTGACCAGAGCCTGCGCCCTCGCGCTCACTTACGCCGCACTCAACGCGGGATGTGCCGTAGCACTCGGCGCCTGGGCGGCCCACGGGCTGGGCCATGAGGCGGCCGGGGGCGAGGGGGGCGCGGCGGCGACCGTGGGTGCGGCGGCGCGCTACCAGATGTGGCACGCGCTGGCGCTGATCGCCGCTGTGCTGCTCGGGAGTCGGATGGCGGAGGGCTGGGCTACGCGGTTGTGCGGCGTGGCTGGAGGTTGCTTCGCCGCCGGGCAGATCTTCTTCGTCGGCGGGTTGCTGGCTTCTGCGCTTGCCGGCGTCGGCTGGCCCGCGCCCATCGGCGGGGTGCTGTTCATCATCGGCTGGCTGGCACTCGCGGGCGCGGGGCTGGCGGCGCTGGCACGCCGGGCCTAAAATAACCCTACGTATTCTGTTGTTGGTTGTGAGACGAGAGACGGAATCGTGGCGCATACCCAGGTGCCTTCGCTTGCCGCTACCGCCACGGTGGACGAGGTGGTCGCGGCGCTTAACGAGCATGGCGTCGTCGTCATCGAGCGGCTGCTCGACGAGGCGATGGTCGACAGGCTCATAGTCGAGCTCGCCCCCCACCTCGAAGCCAAAGGGACGGGCGTGGGCGAGATCACGGGCTATCACACCAAGCGGGTCTCGCGGATGCTCGCCAAGGTGCCGAGCTACGGCTAGCTGGTGATTAATCCGCTGATCCCCGCCACGGTCGAGAAAATTCTCGGGCCGCGCTGCCAGCACCTCCAGGTCGGCGATGCCCTGGGCGTGGTCTCGAGTGCTGCGACCGAAATGGAAAGCTCGGCGCGTAACATGACCTCAATCACGGAAATCGCGTCGGCGCAATCCACGGCCGTGGCCGCTGCCTCGGAGGAGGCCAGCGTCAATGTCCAGACTGTGGCATCGGCCGCGGAGGAGCTCTCCGCGTTGGTTCGGGGAATTTTCCGCCAGGCCCAGAAATAGAGCGAAATCGCCCAAGGCGCGGTCTCGGAATCCGAGGAGGCGACGAACAAGGTGCAGGGCCTCGAGGAGGCCTCGCAGCGGATCGGCGAGATCGTCGATCTGATCACCGACATCGCGAGCCAGACCAATCTGCTCGCGCTCAACGCCACGATCGAAGCGGCGCGCGCCGGAGACGCCGGCAAGGGCTTCGCCGTGGTCGCGTCGGAGGTCAAGAACCTGGCGGTCCAGACCGCCCGGGCGGCCGAGGATATCGCGAGCCAGGTCGGCGAGACCCAGACGGCAACGGGCTCCGCGGTGCATTTGATTGAGGGCATCAGCAAGACGGTGACCCAAATCAACGAAATCACCGCCGGCATCTCGGCGGCGGTGGAGGAGCAGGGCGCCCAACGGCACAGATTTCGCAAAATATGCAAGAGGCCGCCAAGGGCACTCAGGACGTCGGCTCCAACATCGAGAAAGCTGCGGGCGCCGTAACAGAAACCGGCACCGCCGCAACACAGGTCTTCGATGGATCGCAGGAACTTTCCAAGCAATCGGTGCTGCTGAACGATCAGGTCAAGACCTTCCTGGACCAGATACGGGCGGCTTAGCCGCACAGACTTCGAACGGGCCGGGCCTGCGCCGCGCCGTCGGAAAGGGCCCACGCGAATCGCGCTCTACCGATTTCGCTGCTCAAGTAACGAAAACCGGGGCCCCGGCCCAAGGCAAACCGCGCGTTGCTGTCGCGGAGTTGGCGCCGCGACGCTGAACCCCGTAAACTGCACGGCGATTCCCGCCCTCATACCACGCGCTGCCCATGCCCCTAAATCCAGACCAGAAAGCTGAAGTCGACGCCCAGCGGGCCGGGGCCCAGGTAACGCGCCGCGCGGTCTCGCCGGGGCTCGAGGAAATTCTCTATGAGCCCATCGCGCTCTTGAATCACGGCTTCGTCCGGGCGATCGACTACATGGGCGACGATGGCGCCATCGTGCAGGCCGCTAGGGTCTCCTACGGCCGGGGCACGCGCAAGGTCTCGGAGGATTCGGGGCTGATCAACTACTTGATGCGCCACCGCCACACCACGCCCTTCGAGATGTGCGAGATCAAGTATCACGTCAAACTGCCGATCTTCGTCGCGCGCCAGTGGATCCGCCACCGCACCGCCAACGTGAACGAATATTCCGCGCGCTACTCGATCCTCGACAAGGAGTTCTACATCCCCGAGCCGGAGCACCTGGCCGCCCAGTCGGCGTCGAACCGCCAGGGCCGAGCCGAGCCGCTGGCGGGCGAGGAGGCGGCGCGGGTGTTTACGCTGCTGCGCGAAGATTCCGAGCGCGCCTATGCGCATTACCTGGAAATGCTCAACGACGGCGACGACGGCGAGCCGCTCGATCCCGAGCGCTCAGGGTTGGCGCGTGAGCTCGCGCGGATGAACCTCTCGCTCAACTTCTATACCCAGTGGTACTGGAAGATCGACCTGCACAACCTGTTCCACTTCCTTAGCTTGCGCGCCGATCCCCACGCGCAATACGAAATCCGAGTCTATGCGGACGCCATGGCCGAGACCGTGAAGCGCTGGGTGCCGCTCGCGTATGACGCCTTCGAGCAGTACGGCATGGGCGGCGTGCAGCTTTCGGCCAAGGGCCTTGAAGTGGTCAAGAATCTGATCGTAGGCGAGGCTGTCGATCAGGCGGACAGCGGCCTGTCCGCGCGCGAATGGCGCGAGCTGATGGAGACGCTCGGGCGGGAGGAATAAAAAGCAGCCACGCACGGCCGCAAACGCTTGGTGCCTGACGAATTCAAGGTTCCGGAAAGCCTGGAGACCCCGCGCTTTCGTCTGCGCATGCTGAGCGTGCATGACGTGGCTAAGGACTACGACGCGGCGCGGTGATGTCGAGCGTCGACCATCTAGAGTCGACCTATAGCAGGGAGTCCGGCGGCGGCTGGCCCAGGGGGCTAGCATTCGAAGACGACCTAATCGATTTGGGCTGGCACCAGCGGGAATTCACCATGGGCTTTTCCTTTGCCTACACGGTGATGAGCCCCGGCGAAATCCGCTGCCTGGGGTGCGTTTATATCAACCCGACCCTGCGCACAGGTTTCGATGCCTCCGTCACGCTCTGAGTGCGCGCCGATGAGCTCGCCTTGGGTCTCGACGACGATCTTTACGGTGCGGTCAGAGACTGGATTGCCTCGGCATAGCCATTCAAGAATCCCACTTTCCCGGGGCTCGTGATTCCACTGGACGAATGGAACGCCCTGCCGCTCGACGGTTAAGAGGATTTCTTCGCTCACGGCAGCAGACCTGACGGTCTGCGCCTGCGCGGACGCGCCGCAGTTGCGGCGGGCTGCAGTCGCAGCCTCGGTTTCGGCCCTGCGGGCCTTACTGAATAACGATTTTGGGAGCCTGGCGGGCCGGATCACTAAGGGATTCATCGATCTTAGCCATGACCTTGGCAGCGATTTCGAGGTAGACCTTGGCGTGGGGGCTCTCGGGGTTCGAGGCTACGATGGGCAGGCCCGCATCGGAAGTTTCGCGGATCTCGATATCGAGGGGAATCTCGCCCAGAAAATCGGTCTCGATCTGGGCCGCCACCTTTCTCGCGCCGCCGTGGCTGAAGATATCAGCCTGATGGCCGCATTCGGGGCAGATGTAATAGCTCATGTTCTCGATAATGCCGAACACGGGCACTGAAACCTGCTTGAACATGTTCAGCCCCTTGCGCGCGTCGAGGAGCGCTATGTCCTGGGGGGTAGAAACGATCACCGCGCCGGCCAGGGGCACGCGCTGGGAGATCGTGAGCTGGGCGTCGCCCGTGCCGGGAGGAAGATCGATGACCAGGACGTCGAGCTCGCCCCAGGCAACGTCGCGCAGCATCTGCTCGATTGCGCTCATCACCATCGGCCCGCGCCAGATCATCGGCGTGTCCTCGCCGACCAGGAAGCCGATCGACATGCATTTGACGCCATGGTTTTCCATGGGCTGGAGGGTCTTGCCGTCGGGCGAGTAGGGCTGGCCCTGGAGGCGCATCATGCGCGGGATCGAGGGGCCGTAGATATCGGCGTCAAGCAGTCCGACCTTGTTACCCATCTCGGCCATGGCCACTGCGAGGTTCACGGCCGTGGTCGATTTGCCGACGCCGCCCTTGCCGCTGGCCACGGCGACCATGGCGCGCACACCGGGAATGGTGGGTTTTTCCGGGGCCGCCTGGGGTTGCGCGGGCGCGGGCGCGGCGCCGCCGTTTCCGGGTGCGGCGCGGTCGGCGGTGAGCACGGCGGTAACCGAGAGCACGCCCTCGATCGCCTCGACCGCTTTTTCGCAGGCCACGCGCAGGGCTTCTTTCGCCTCGGCCTCGTCGGGATTGATCTCGATGGCGAATCCGACGTTGTTGTCGCGGATCACGATGCCGGAAATCATCCCCAGCGTAATGACGCTGGCGCCGCGTGCCGCATCGTCGACGGTCTTGAGCGCATCGAGCACCTGCTGCTTGGTCACCTCGGCCATGGCGTCGTCTATCTCCCCGATTTGCGCGCTCCAGCTTAGGAAAGCTGGGCGGGCCATATTGCGTTAACACTCGGCGTGACATATATAGCAGGGACGAGACAATTCAAATCCGATCCTCGAGCGGGTTCGGGGTTCCTGATAGGCGAGCGAAGGGTAAGACGCATATGCCGACGAACCAGGGTGGCGGAGGCGGCGGTCAGGGACCGTGGGGCCGTGGGCCCGCAGGACCGGGCCAGCCCGACCTCGAGGAATTCCTGCGCCGTAGCCAGGAGCGCGTAAAGCGCTGGTTCCCGGGCGGCGCCAAGGGCACGCGCGGGGTTGTGATCTTGGTACTGATCGCCATCGCGATCTGGCTCGCGAGCGGCTTTTACCGCGTCCAGCCGGATGAGCAGGGCGTGGTGATGCGCTTCGGCGAATGGGTCAAGACCACCCAGCCGGGTCTGAATTATCACCTGCCCACACCCATCGAATCGGTCAAGACACCGAAGATTCTCAAGATCAACAGGGTCGAGATCGGCTTCCGATCGAACCCCGATCTGCGCGGCACGGGCTCCCGCCCGGTGCTTGGCGAGAGCCTGATGCTGACCGGTGACGAGAACATCGTCGACATCAACTTCACCGTGTTTTGGCAGATCAAGGACGCCGGACAATTCCTGTTCAACATTCGCAGCCCGGAACAAACGATACAGGACGTGTCGGAAAGCGCGATGCGCGAGATCATCGGCAAGACCGAGATCGCAAGCGCGCTGGCCGAAGGCCGCGCCGCGATCGAGGCAGAAACCCATGAGTTGATCCAATCCGTGCTCGACGAGTACGGTGCGGGGGTCCTCGTGCGTAACGTCGAGCTTCAGAAGGTCGATCCGCCCGAGGCGGTGATCGAGTCGTTCCGCGACGTACAGCGGGCACGCGCCGACCAGCAGCGCGAGATCAACCAGGCCGAGGGCTACCGCCGCGACATCCTGCCCCGCGCCCGCGGCGAGGCCGAGCGTATCCTGCAGGAAGCGCAGGCCTACCGCGAGGAGCGGGTCGCCGCGGCCGAGGGCGACGCCCAGCGCTTCCTCTCGGTCTATGAGGAATACCGCCAGGCCAAGGAAATCACGCGCAAGCGCATCTTCCTCGAGACCATGGAGGGAATCCTGGACGGGATGGACAAGATCATCGTCGATATCGACGGCTCCGGCGTGCTGCCCTACCTGCCGCTAAACGAGCTGCAGAAATCGAAGCAGCAGGGGGAGAACTAGGTCATGAGCCGCGGACGCCTCATCGCCATCGGTATCGGGTTGCTCGTCATCCTGATCCTGGCAATCGCTTCGACCTTCAAGGTGCGCCAGGGTGAGCAGGCGCTGCTCCTCCAGTTCGGCGACCCGCGTGCGGTCATCACCGAGCCCGGCCTCTACGTGAAGATCCCGTTCGTCCAGAACGTCGAATATTTCGAGAGACGCATCTTGGACTATGATGTGCCTGTCGAAGAGGTCATCGGCTCGGACCAGAAGCGCCTCGTCGTCGATACCTTCACACGCTACCGGATCGTCGACCCGCTCAAGTTCTACCAGACAGTGGGATCGGAAGCCGCGGTGCGCGCGCGGCTCGGTGCCATCCTCAACGCCCGGACCCGCGAGGTCCTGGGCCAGGTGCCGCTGATCACCGTGCTTTCGGGCGAGCGGCGCGACTTGATGGGGCGGATCGCCGCCTTGGTGAACCTCGACGCCGACGGTTTCGGGGTCGACGTGCTCGACGTGCGCATCAAGCGGGCCGATTTGCCGGTGCAGAACAGCCAGGCGATTTACCTACGCATGCAGACGGAACGCGAACGTGAGGCCAAGGAGTTCCGTGCCCAGGGTGCGGAGATGGCCCAGCGTATTCGCTCGTCGGCCGAACGCGAGCGCACGGTGCTTATCGCCGAGGCCGAGCGCGACGCCCAAATCCTGCGCGGCGAGGGCGATGCCCAGCGCATCCGTATTTTCGGCGAGGCGGTCAGCATAGACCCTGAATTCTATTCCTTCCATCGCAGCATGGAGGCCTACGGCCGCGCGTTTTCGTCCGAAGACACCACCATGGTGCTGAGCCCGGATAGCGAGTTCTTCGAGTATTTCGACACTGCGCCCGGGTTGGGAGACTGACCGCTTGCGCGTCGCCCGCCGGCCCGTTGCCGGAGTGTGCTCGATGACCATCATGACCTCACCAATCGAGGCCTTGGGCCGCGTCGTCCCGGCCGGCCTCGCCGTTCTGCTGCTAGTCGTGGCCGGCGCCCAGGCGCGCACGCCCACGGAGAGCTTTGCCGACCTGGTCGAGCAGCTGACGCCCGCGGTGGTCAATATCTCGACCACTCAAGAGGCGCCGGCGAACCCCCACGGCGGGGGCGAGGGCGCGGACGAGTTTTTCGACTATTTCGGGCTGCCCAACCCCCACGACGAGGGCGCGCCGAACGGCCAGCCTGTCACCTCGCTGGGCTCGGGCTTCATCGTGGACGCCAGCGGCCTCGTGGTGACCAACAACCACGTCATCAAGGGCGCCAGCGCGATCATGGTGATCCTGGAAGACGAAACGCAGCTTGTCGCCGAACTCCTGGGGCGCGACACGCGAACCGACCTTGCCTTGCTCAAGGTCGAAGCGGACGGGCCCTTGCCCTTCGTCCAATTCGGCGATTCCGATGGCGCACGGGTGGGCGACTGGGTGATCGCCATCGGCAATCCATTTGGATTGGGCAACACCGTGACGGCAGGCATCGTCTCGGCGCGCGGACGCGACATCAACGCCGGCCCCTACGACGATTTTATCCAGACCGACGCGCCGATCAACCGAGGCAATTCCGGCGGTCCGATGTTCAACATGGACGGCAAGGTGATCGGTATAAACACGCTGATCTTTTCGCCTTCGGGCGGCAGTGTGGGGATCGGGTTCGCGACCCCCGCCTCGCTTGCTTCTCCGATCATCGAGCAGCTCGCCAGCCACGGCCACGCCAGGCGGGGCTGGCTCGGCGTACGCATCCAGACGGTCTCTGCGGAAATCGCGGAAAACCTGGGCCTGGCCGAGGCGGCGGGCGCGCTGGTGGCCTCGGTAACCGAGGGGGGCCCGGCCGCGACGGCGGAAATCCTGCCGGGCGACGTGATCTTGCGGTTCGATGGCATCGACGTGCCCACGCGCCGCGACCTGCCGCGTATCGTCGCCGACACGCCGGCGGGCAAAGAAGTCGCCGTGGAAGTCTGGCGCGACGGCGAGCAGGTCACGATCGCCGTGACGATCGGGGAGTTGGCCGATGAGCCGACCGCCCTTGCCGCCGCTGAGCCCCCGCCCGAGACCACAGACGTGACGCCCGCCGAGACGCCGGGGCAGGTTACGGTTGCGGGCCTAGTGGTCGCGGCGCTGACGCCTGAGCTTCGTACGCGCTTTAGTCTGGCCGACGATGCGGCGGGCCTCATCGTGCTTGAGGTCGACGAAGGCGCGGCTCATAGCGGCTTCGAGGTCGGCGATCTTATCGTCGCGGTGGGGTCGCGCGAGGTGGACAATCCCGAAGCTCTGGCCCAAGCGGTTGAAACTTTGCGCGAGAATGGCATCGACGCCGCTTTCTTGTTGCGTGATCGGGCGGGCAGCCGGCGCTTCGTGCCACTGGAGTTCGGCACGGGCTAGAAACCCGCGCCGGCGCGTGGAGCAAGACCGTGAGCAGCCAGGACGCGCAAGCCACAGCCGAAAATGCAGGACCGCTGGTCCGCCCCTTTGCGGGGCTGCGCCCGTCGCCGGCGCGGGCGGCCGACTTCGCGGCGCCTCCCTACGACGTGCTGAGCAGCGAGGAAGCGCGCGTCCAGGCGACGGGCCGGCCCGTCAGCTTCCTGCATATCACCAAGCCGGAAATAGATTTTCCGCCCGGCGCGGCGCCTGCGGGAGCGGCGTTGCACGAGCACGCCGGGGCCCGCTTTCGCGCCCTGTGCGCCGACGGGCGATTGGCCGCCGACTCGGCGCCCAGCTACACGCTCTATCGCCTGACCCGGGGCAGGCACAGCCAGACCGGCGTGGTGCTCACCGCCTCGATCGAGGCGTACCGCGACGGCCGCATCCGCCGCCACGAGCTGACCCGGCCTGACAAGGAGGACGACCGGGTGCTCAACATCGAGGGCGTCGGTGCACAGACCGAGCCCGTGTTGCTGTTGCACCGGCCCGACCCGGTTTTAAGCGCCGAGATCAAGGCGCTGGCGGCGGCCAAACCCGAGGTCAAATTTAGCGACGACGAGGGGGTCGGCCACGCGCTCTGGCCGATTGCGGACGAAGCGGCAGTCAAGCGGCTCAACGCCCGGCTGAACGGGCTGGGTGCGCTCTATATCGCCGACGGTCATCACCGCTCAGCGGCGGCGGCGCGGATCGCCGAAGCCCAGCCCGAGGGCGCAGCGGCGTGGTTCCTCGCCGTGGCCTATTCCGCCGAGAGCGTGCGCATCCTCGACTACAACCGGGTGGTGCGCGACCTTGGGGGATTAAGTGCGGAAGCTTTTCTCGATCGGCTGGAGGCGGAGTTTGCGGTGACCCGGGAGGCGGCGCCCGTGCGCCCGGGCGGGCGCCATGAATTTGGTCTCGTGCTGGCGGGGCAGTGGTACCGGCTGAGCTTATGCAATCCGCCCGCGGCGGAGGCGCCGGCGCTGGAGCGGCTCGACGTTGCGCTGCTGGCAAGCCATCTGCTCGAGCCCATCCTCGGGATCAGCGAGCCCCGAACCGACCCCCGGATCGACTTTATCGGCGGCGTGCGGGGGTTGGCAGCGCTCGAGGCGGCGGTTGCCTCGGGCGAGTGGGCGGCGGGCTTCGCGCTTTATCCCACCGCCATCGAGGACCTCATGGCGGTGGCCGATGCCGGGCTGGTGATGCCGCCAAAATCCACCTGGTTCGACCCCAAACTGGCCGATGGCCTCGTCAGCTATCCTTTCGTCTGAGCCGGCGTCTGAGCCGGCGGTCCTGCTGCTGGCCGGGCCCACTGCGAGCGGAAAATCGGCGCTGGCGGTGGCGGCCGCACAAGCGCTCAACGGTGTGATCGTCAACGCAGACAGCATGCAGATCTACCGCGAGCTGAACCGGATCACGGCGCGGCCGGACGAGACCGCGCTGGCTGCCGCCCCCCATCGGCTCTACGGCGTGCGCGCCATGGCGGAGCCCTGCAGCGCGGCTGCGTGGCGGGCGCTGGCGGTGTCCGAGATCGCCGCCGCGCGGGCTGCCGGCCGGGTTGCAATCCTGACCGGCGGGACGGGGATGTATTTTCGCGCCCTTCGCCACGGGCTTGCGCCGGTGCCGCCGATTCCCGCGGCGGTGCGCGTTGCGGCGCGGGCCCAGTTGGAAGCGGAGGGCACGGACGTGCTCCACGCGAAGCTTGCGGTGCGCGATCCGGAGAGCGCGGCCCGGCTGTCGCCCGGGGACAGCCAGCGGATTTTGCGCGCCTGGGAGGTGCTTGAGGCGACCGGGCGCAGCCTGGCCGCATGGCAGCGCGAGCCGGCGGCGGACGGCGCGCCCGCGGGCCACCTGGTCGAGCTCGTGATCGAGCCCGCGCGCGATGTGCTCTATGCTGCCTGCGACGCCCGCTTCGCCGAGATTGTGGCGCAGGGTGGCGTCGAAGAGGCGGGCGCGATTGCAGCGCTGGACCTCGAACCAGCGCTTCCGGCTATGAAGGCCGTGGGCCTGCGCGAACTGATCGGGCTGGCTGCAGGCCGGATAACCCGCGAGGAGGCGCTCGAGGCGGGGATGCGGGCGACCCGGCGCTATGCCAAGCGTCAGCTTACCTGGTTTCGCCACCAGATGGCGGACGCGGTGCGGATCGAGGCGCGAGTG
This sequence comes from Alphaproteobacteria bacterium, assembly GCA_963694715.1. Taxonomy (GTDB): domain Bacteria; phylum Pseudomonadota; class Alphaproteobacteria; order UBA828; family JAPUJA01; genus CAVOEB01. The sequence goes on from CAVOEB010000004.1 coordinate 33,096, forward strand.
ACCCCTGAGACGCTCGAGAACGCAGTCGCTGTGGCGAGCCGGATTGTGTTGACCGATTCGGCCTAAGCGACTATTTTTACTGGCCTTTACGGGCGCGCCGCACCAGATTACTTGCAAGGGAATGCTGCTGAACCCAGGGGCGCGGTGGCGCGCCGTCATGGCGTGAGGCGGCCTGCGGCCTCAGGAAAGGCAAAACGTGCGACAGAACGGCTCGGAGATCGTGCTCAAGGCCCTCGTGGATCAGGGTGTAGACGTGCTGTTCGGCTATCCGGGTGGCGCGGTCCTGCCGATCTACGACGCCATTTTTAAGCAGAACGAGATCCGCCACATCCTGGTACGCCACGAGCCCGCCGCCTTGCACGCAGCGGAGGGCTATGCGCGATCGACCGGCAAGGTCGGCGTCGTGCTCGTGACCTCGGGGCCGGGGGCAACCAACAGCGTGACCGGGCTGGCAGACGCGCTGATGGACAGCGTGCCGCTGGTCTGCCTGACTGGCCAGGTGCCGACCCACATGATAGGCAACGACGCCTTCCAGGAGGCCGACACGGTCGGTATCACGCGGCCCTGCACCAAGCATAATTATCTGGTCAAGGACGTGAACGAGCTGGCGCGTACGCTGCACGAAGCGTTCGACATCGCGCGTTCGGGCCGGCCGGGGCCGGTGGTGGTTGACCTGCCCAAAGATATTTTGATGGCCGAGGGCGGTGCCTATAGCGGTCCCGACAACGTCCGCCATCGTACCTACACGCCCCAGACCGAGGGCGATCCGGCGGCGATCGAGCAGGCGGTCGAGTTGATCGCGCGCGCGAAGCGGCCGATTTTCTACGCCGGCGGCGGGGTCATCAATTCGGGTCCCGAAGCCAGCGCCCGGCTGATCGAGCTCGTCCGGCGTACGGGCTATCCGATCACCAACACCCTGATGGGGCTGGGCGGTTATCCCGCGAGCGATCCGCAGTTCGTCGGCATGCTCGGCATGCACGGCACCTACGAAGCCAACATGGCGATGGCCGAGTGCGACGTGATGGTTGCCATCGGCGCGCGCTTCGACGACCGGGTGACCGGCCGGCTTGACGCCTTCTCGCAGGGCTCGACCAAGATCCACATCGACATCGACCGCTCGTCGATCAACAAGAACGTCAAGGTCGACCTACCCATCGTCGGCGATTGCGCCAGCGTGCTGGGCGCGCTGCTCGAACGCTGGGGCGGAGGCGGTCATGCGCCAGACAAGGACGCGCTCAAGACCTGGTGGGCGCGGATCGACGACTGGCGCTCGCGCGACTGCCTGCATTACGAGCAGACCGGCGACGTGATCAAGCCGCAATACGCGATCGACCGGCTCCACCAGCTGACCAAGGACCGCGACGACGTCTACATTACCACCGAGGTCGGCCAGCATCAGATGTGGGCGGCGCAGTTCCTCAAGTTCGAGACGCCGAAGCACTGGATGACGTCGGGCGGGCTCGGCACCATGGGCTATGGCTTCCCAGCGGCGATGGGCGTGCAGGTCGCGCACCCGGACGCGCTGGTGATCGACGTGGCGGGCGAGGCTTCGCTGCTGATGAGCATCCAGGAGCTCTCGACGCTGGCTCAGTACGGGCTGCCGGTGAAGGTGTTCATCGTCAACAACCAATACATGGGTATGGTCCGCCAGTGGCAGGAGTTTTTCCACGGCGGCCGCTACTCGGAGAGCTACATGGAATCGCTGCCCGATTTCGTGAAGTTGGCGGAATCCTTTGGCGCCGTGGGACTGCGCGCCGAGAAGCCCGATGAGGTCGACGATCTGATCGGCGAGATGATCGCGGTCGACCGGCCGGTGCTGGCCGACGTGCGGGTCGATCCCGACGAGAACGTCTTTCCGATGATCCCGGGAGGGGCCGCCCATTACGAGATGAAGCTCGGCCCCGACGGCAGCGACGCGGGCCCGGATCGCGGCCAGGACGGCATGGTGCTCGTCTAAGCTCCAGCCGCGCCGCTGCAGGCCTTTAGGAAACGCCCATGGACGCCGAAGCCATCGAACGCCACACGATTTCAGTCCTCGTCGATAACGAGGCGGGCGTGCTCGCGCGCGTGATAGGGTTGTTTTCGGGGCGCGGCTACAACATCGAGAGCCTGACCGTCGCCGAGGTCGACGCCGCGCACACGGTCTCGCGCATCACGCTGGTGACCTCGGGCACGCCAATGACCATCGAGCAAATTAAGGCGCAGCTCGAGCGCTTGGTGCCGGTTCACCAGGTCGACGACCTGACCGTTGGAGGGCCCTCGGTCGAGCGTGAGCTCGCACTGGTCAAGGTCGCCGAGACCGGCGAAAAACGTGTCGAGGCGCTGCGCATCGCGGACATCTTCCGCGCCCGCGTGGTCGACGCCACCAACGACTCCTTTGTGTTCGAGATGACCGGCGGCACCAATAAACTCGACGCCTTCATCAAGCTGATGACGCCACTCGGGCTGGTCGAGATTTCGCGCACCGGGGTGGTCGCCATTTCACGCGGTGCCGACGCGCCGCCAACCGAATAACGCCACGAGACCAATCCAGGGGAATCACCGCCATGCGTGTCTATTACGATCAAGACGCCGACGTTAATCTGATCAAGTCGAAGAAGGTCGCCATCATCGGCTATGGCAGCCAGGGCCACGCCCACGCGAACAACCTCAACGACAGCGGTTGCGCCGAGGTGGCCGTCGGCTTGAGGCCGGACTCGACCAGCGTCGCCAAGGCCGAGGGCGCGGGGCTCAAGGTGATGGGGGTTGCCGAGGCCGCCGGCTGGGCCGACGTCGTCATGGTGCTGGCTCCCGACGAGCTACAGGCGGAATTGTATGCCGAGACGCTGCGTGATTCGTTGAAACCCGGGGCGGCGCTCGCCTTTGCCCACGGCTTTGCGATTCACTTCCGGGTCATCGAGCCGCGTGAAGACCTCGACGTCTTCATGGTCGCGCCCAAGGGACCGGGCCACACAGTGCGCTCGGAATATCAGCGCGGCGGCGGCGTGCCCTGCCTGCTGGCTGTGCACCAGGACGCGTCGGGCAATGCAGTCGATATCGGGCTGTCCTACGCGGCCGGCATCGGCGGCGGTCGCGCAGGGGTTATCGAGACCAGCTTCCGCGAGGAGTGCGAGACCGATCTGTTCGGTGAGCAGGTCGTGCTGTGCGGCGGTCTGACGTCGCTGATCACGGCAGCCTTCGAGACCTTGGTCGAGGCGGGTTACGCCCCCGAGATGGCCTATTTCGAATGCCTCCACGAGGTCAAGCTGATCGTCGATCTGATCTATGAGGGCGGCATCGCCAACATGCGCTACTCGATTTCGAATACCGCCGAGTTCGGCGATTATTCTCGCGGTCCGCGGATAATCAACGATGCCGTGCGCGATGAGATGCGCCAGATCCTCAAGGAAATCCAGACCGGAAAGTTCGCGAGCGAGTGGGTTACGGAAAACAGGGCCGGCCAACCCGCCTTTAAGGCGATGCGCCGGAGCGCGGCGGAGCACCCGATCGAAGAGGTCGGCGAGAAACTGCGCGCCATGATGCCCTGGATCGCGGCCAACAAGCTGGTCGACAAGTCGAAGAACTAGAGACCTATCCGGTTCGCTTTGGGAGTTCCAAAGCGAACCCGCGTTCAGTCGCCACGCAGAATATCTTGATCGCGTTCGATCGCCGAGCAGGCCGGCCGTCCTCAGCCAACTCCGGCCCTGCGGCCTGCACTTGCGGGCTCGCGGAACCGGACGGACCCTGCTCTGTTGAGTTGCGCGCTCCGGGCTTTGCCCGGACCCCGTTCGGAAATTAGCGCCCCCCTCGTAGGCGGGCGCTTGGTTGCTTTGAGAGGCTGCTAAGGAGCGAATCTCACGGGCGCCGTCAAGAGAGACGGCCAAGTTCCTCTTCGGACTGGGTTTTCATCTCCGCGCGGGATTGGCCCAGAGTGCCAGAATCTAGAATTTCTGTTGCGTTTCAAGGGGAAAAAAGCGTAGAACGGAAATCGGTTAACGGCGGTGGATTAAGTTTGGGTTAACCCTGTTTGTGCCAATCTACGAAGTGTCTGGATTAGCGCGCGGGGTGGATCGCGAGCGAAAAATTAATAAATTCGTTTCATATCAAGGATCTGGTGTGATTCGCGGCGACCGCGACGTAAGCCCCCGTCTGCGCGGGATTCGGGAATTCCGTGCCTTGGCGCGGCGACTTAGGCGCCCCCGGGCGAATTGACGCTGCTTTTTGCGGCGGTCGTTCGGGGATTGGTTTTTTGCCCTTCGTTGCTAATACCAAGACATGAGGATCTAAGCCATGACCAAGCCATCTGAACCAAGCCGCGTCGTCATTTTCGACACGACGCTGCGCGACGGCGAGCAGTCGCCCGGCGCGTCGATGAACCTGGAAGAAAAGCTGCGGATTGCCCAAATGCTCGAACGCATGGGCGTCGACATCATCGAGGCGGGCTTTCCGATCGCGTCGAACGGGGATTTCGAGGCGGTGCGCGAAGTTGCGCGGCGGATCAAGCAGAGCACGGTGTGTGGGCTCGCCCGCTCGGCGCGCAAGGACATCGAGCGCGCGGCGGAGGCGCTCGAGCCGGCGGCGCGGCCACGCATTCACACCTTCATTTCTACCAGCCCGCTGCATATGAAGTTCAAGCTCCGCATGGAGCCCGAGCAGGTGCTCGACGCGGTCAAGGACAGCGTGACCTTTGCGCGGCGTTTTACGGACGATGTCGAATGGTCGTGCGAGGACGGTTCGCGGACCGAGCCCGACTTCCTGTGCCGCACGGTCGAGGCGGCGATCGAGGCCGGCGCGGGCACGGTCAACATCCCGGACACGGTGGGCTACAGCCTGCCCGGTGAGTTCGCGGAAAAGATCCGCCTGTTGATCGAGCGGGTGCCCAACATTGACAAGGCGATCATCTCGGTGCATTGCCACAACGATCTGGGCCTTGCGGTGGCGAACTCGCTGGCCGCGGTTCAGGTTGGCGCACGCCAGGTCGAATGCACGATCAATGGGCTGGGCGAGCGAGCCGGCAACGCCGCGATGGAAGAAATCGTGATGGCGCTGCGCACTCGCCACGACCTGATGCCCTTTGATACGGGGATCAAGTCCGAACTGATCACCAAGGCCTCGCGCCTGGTCTCGACGGTCACCGGCTTCGCCGTGCAGAACAACAAGGCGATCGTCGGGGCCAACGCGTTTGCCCATGAATCGGGTATCCACCAGGACGGCATGCTCAAGCATGTGGGGACCTACGAAATCATGACGCCGGAATCTGTCGGGCTGATCAGCTCGACCCTCGTGATGGGCAAGCATTCCGGGCGCCACGCGTTCAAGACGAAGCTCCAGGAACTGGGCTACGAGATTGGCGACAACGCGCTCCAGGACGCTTTCGCGCGGTTCAAGGATCTCGCCGACAAGAAGAAGGAGCTGTTCGACGAGGATCTCGTCGCGCTGGTTGATGACGAACTGGCCCGCTCGGGCGAACGGATCAATTTCGTCTCACTCGCGGTACGGTGCGGCTCGGAAGGGCCGCCCGAGGCCGCGCTCGCGCTTGCGGTGGACGGCGTAGCGCATAACGCCGAGGCCAGTGGCGACGGCCCGATCGATGCCACGTTCAACGCCATCAAGGCGATCTATCCACACGAGGCGCACCTGCAGCTATTCCAGGTTCACGCGGTTACCCGGGGTACCGACGCCCAGGGCGAAGTGACCGTGCGGCTGGAAGAGGACGGGCGCAGCGTCAACGGCCAGGGCGCGGACACGGACACCCTCGTCGCGGCCGCGAAAGCCTATGTGAATGCACTTAATAAGCTATTGATAAAGAAAGAAAAAACGGCACCGGCCGCAATGATGGCCTGAGCGGTTCGATGACGGGTGCCCGGTTCCTCGGGTGCACCGACCCGCGTTACGGAAGATGAGGCGAGGATAAATGTTCTCACGACTGCTTGGCATGATGTCCGCCGACATGGCGATCGATCTAGGCACTGCGAATACCCTGGTCTACGTGAAGGGCCAGGGCATCGTTCTCGACGAGCCCTCGGTCGTTGCGATTGCAAATTTCAAGGGCAAGAAGCGGGTCTTGGCGGTCGGCGAGGAGGCCAAGCTGATGCTGGGCCGCACGCCGGGCAACATCGAGGCGATCAGGCCCTTGCGCGACGGCGTGATCGCCGACTTCGAGATCGCCGAGGAAATGATCAAGCATTTCATTCGCAAAGTGCATAACCGGCGCAGCTTCGCGAGCCCGCAGATTATCGTCTGCGTGCCCTCGGGCTCGACCGCGGTGGAGCGCCGCGCGATTCAGGAATCGGCGGAAAGCGCCGGCGGGCGCCGGGTTTTTCTGATCGAGGAGCCGATGGCCGCGGCGATCGGCGCCGGCCTGCCGGTGACCGAGCCGACCGGGTCGATGGTCGTCGATATTGGCGGCGGCACGACCGAAGTGGGGGTACTCTCGCTGGGCGGCATCGTCTATTCGCGCAGCGTGCGCGTGGGCGGCGATAAGATGGACGAGGCGATCATCGGCTATATCCGGCGCAACCACAATTTGCTGATCGGCGAATCCAGCGCGGAGCGGATCAAAACGAGTATCGGTTCGGCCTGTCCGCCGGCGGACGACAACGGCCGCGTCCTTGAGATCAAGGGCCGCGACCTGATGACCGGCTTGCCCCGCGAGCTTGCAATCAGCGAGCGCCAGGTAGCGGAAAGCTTGGCCGAGCCGGTCGGCTCGATCATTGATGCGGTCAAGGTGGCGCTCGAGCACACCGCGCCGGAACTGGCCGCTGATATCGTCGACAAGGGTATCGTCATGACCGGCGGCGGCGCGCTTCTGGGCAATCTCGATCATGTGCTCCGGCACGCGACCGGGCTACCGGTCTCGGTCGCCGACGAGGCGCTGTCCTGCGTGGCCATTGGCACGGGTCGCTGCCTCGAGGAGATGAAGGTGCTCAAGAACGTGTTGCAAGAGGCCTATTGACGACGGGCGCCCTGTGCCGGAGCCGTTCCGGACGGGCGTCGGTTCAGGAGTAAGAGAACCCTGTGAGATCGTCGGGACATCGCGTTTTACGTCTGGCCATGCCGCTCAAGGTGTTGGTCCAGCGCTTCGCGTTCATTCTTCTGGTAGGCGCGACGGTTACGATGATGATTGTCGACCGGGTCGAGCCCAAGGCCACCGAACGGCTGCGTGTGGTGGCTACCGACATCACGGCGCCGGTCCTCGAATTTTTTTCCAAACCTGCGGCGGGCATCGCCTCGCTAGCCGAGCGGGTCGAAATCTTCTTCTCCGTCTATGAGGAAAACGAGCAGTTGCGGCTCGAAAACGAGCGGCTGCTGAAATGGCAGGCGGTGGCACGCCAAGCCGAGCACGAGAACGTGGAGTTGCGTGACATGCTCAACGTGGTCTCGGATCCGCGGGCCTCGTTCATTTCCGGTCGGGTGATCGCGGATTCGGGCGGTGCCTTCGTGCGCACCGTACTGATCAATGCGGGCGCGGGGGACGGCGTCGCGGGCGGCCAGGCGGTGGTCAACGGCGACGGGCTGGTGGGCCGGATCGTTGAAGCTGGCTCGCGCAGTGCGCGCGTGTTGCTGCTTACTGACTTGAATTCCCGCATCCCGGTGGTCATCGAATCGAGCCGCGAGCGGGCGATCCTTTTGGGCGACAACAGCCAGCGCGCCCACCTCGCCTTCCTCGACGACAAGGCGGTGCTCGCCGAAGGCGACCGGGTGGTTACGTCGGGCCACGGCGGCATGTTCCCGCCGGGCATCCCGATCGGCACGGTATCAAGGGTGACTGTCGGCGGCGGCGTGGTGGAGCCCTTTGCGGACTGGGACCGACTCGAATTCGTCAGCGTGATGAACTACGTGGTGCCTGGCGTGCTGCCCTCGCCGCGCCGCGCCGGCCGGGTGGAGAAACTGCCGTGAGCCCCGCCCTGGTTCAGCGGTTCAACCTCTATTTCTGGAATTTGATTCCCGTCGCCACGATCCTGCTGCTGGTGTTCGTCACGGTGGTGCCTTGGCGGCTTCCGGGGTTCGGGGCGATCACGCCTGCCTTTATCCTGATGGCGGTGTTCTATTGGAGCATTTACCGGCCCGACCAGCTGTCCTATGTGGCGGTGTTCTGCCTGGGCACCGTCCAGGACCTGTTGAGCGGCATGCCGCTCGGCATGACCCCGCTGGTGCTGTTGATCGTCCAGGGCATCCTAATCTCACAGCGCCGGTTCCTGCTCGGAAAATCGTTTTTCGTCGTCTGGTGTAGCTTTATGATCGTCGCCCTCGGTGCCGCCATCCTCAGCTGGGTCGTCGGCACGGTATTCTTCGGCGCACCGCTGGCGCCGGTGCCGATCGTCGTTCAGGTGGTCATGACCGTCCTGCTCTATCCGGCGCTGACATGGCTGTTCGGCCGGGCCCACCTGGCGATGTTGCGATACGGATAAGATGCGTAACTCCGATCCCGGCCGGAACAAGCTGTTTACCCGACGGGCGCTGATTTTTGGCGGCCTGCAACTCGGCCTATTTGGGACCCTCGCGGGGCGTCTTTACCAGTTGCAGGTGATCGAATCCGACCTCTACCGGATGCAGGCGGACGATAACCGCATCAATTACCAACTGTTGCAGCCGCCGCGTGGACGGATCGTCGACCGCTTCGGGGAAGTCCTCGCGGTCAACCGCCAGACCTATCGTCTTTTGCTGGTGCCCGAGCAAACTCCCAGCGTCGAGCTGACCCTCGGGGCTCTGGAAAATCTGATTAGCCTATCGGTGGACGAGAAGGCACGGATCTTAAAGGAGTCCGAGCGCCAGCGCAGCTTTGTGCCGATTACCGTGCGTGACAACTTGACCTGGGCCGAGGTTTCTCGGATCGAGGTCAACATCCCCAACCTGCCTGGCGCCATGATCGATGTCGGAGAAAGCCGCTATTACCCCTACGGCCCCGTGACGGCGCATCTGGTCGGCTATGTCGGCAGGGTCTCGGAGCGCGAGCTTACGGGCGACCCGCTCCTCGCCTTGCCACAATTCCGCATCGGCAAGAACGGGGTCGAAAAATTCCACGACGTCGACTTGCGCGGCGAGGCGGGCTCGCGCCAGGTCGAGGTCAACGCCTATGGGCGGATCATTCGCGAACTCGCGCGCAAGGACGGCACGCCGGGCAACGATTACATGCTAACCGTCGATATCGGTATCCAGCAATTTGCCGCCTCCCGGTTCGGTCAGAAGAGCGGCGCGGCGGTGGTGCTCGACGTCCATTCCGGCGACGTGCTGGTGATGGTGTCGACGCCGGGCTTCGATCCCAACGCATTCAACGTCGGGCTCGACCAGGCGGAGTGGCAGCGGCTGGTCAACCATCCCCGCGCACCGCTTACCAACAAGGCGACCGCAGGGCAGTATCCGCCGGGCTCGATCTACAAAATGATAGTCGCGCTGGCCGCCCTCGAGGCGGGGCTGATCACCCCCGAGCACCGGATCTATTGCCCTGGCTATGTCGAACTCGGCAACCGTTTCTTCCACTGCTGGCGCAAGCAGGGCCATGGCACGATGCGTCTGGTCGACGCGATCTCTCACTCATGCGACGTCTATTTTTACGACATCGCCAAGCGTGTCGGGGTCGACGCGATCGGTGCCATGGCCCGCCGCTTCGGCTTGGGCGAGCGCTCAGGCATCGGCCTGCCGAGCGAGAAGGGAGGCCTGGTGCCCAGTAGAGACTGGAAGATGGCGATTTACGGCGAGCCCTGGCAGAAGGGCGAAACCCTGGTGATCGGCATCGGCCAGGGTTATTTGCTGGCAACCCCGTTGCAGCTTGCGGTGATGACGGCGCGACTGGCCAATGGCGGGATTGCCGTGCGCCCGAACCTGGTGCGCGGTGTGGTGCGCGACGGCACGGCGCAGCCCACAGCGCGCGGGGCCGCACCCTCGATGAACCTTTCACCCGCAGCACTCGCCGCAGTGATCGCGGGGATGCGGGCGGTGACCAACGATCCCACGGGCACTGCCTACCGGGCGCGAATTACCGATCCGGAGATGGCCATGGCGGGCAAGACCGGCAGCGCACAGGTTCGCGGGATCAGCAAGGCCGAGCGCGACAGCGGCGTGATCAGGAACAAGGATCTACCGTGGGAGCAGCGTGATCACGCGATGTTCGTCGCCTTTGCGCCGGTCAACGCGCCGCGCTACGCCGTCTCGGTGCTCATCGAGCATGGCGGCTCGGGCGCGGGCATGGCGGCCCCGATCGGGCGCGACATCCTGTGGGAGACCCAGAAGCGCGATCCGTCGCGCCGCGTGCCCGGCACCGTGGCGGGCGAGGAGATCTAGAACGCCATGCGCTATGCCGTGGGTCTCAACCGGGCGCGCCTGTCGCTTTTCGACAAGCTGCTTTACGTCAACTGGCTGCTCGTCCTGCTCATCTGCCTGACCGCGGGCGTCGGGTTCGGCATGCAGGTCTCGGCGGCGAGCGGCAACCTGCAGCTCTGGGCGCAGCCCCAGATGATCCGGTTCGGGATAGGGCTGTTCATCATGCTTACCATCGCGGTAGTCGATACCAGGTTCTGGCTGCGCGCGGCCTATGTGATCTATGGGCTCGCCTTTATCCTGCTCGTCGTCGTCGAGGTGATCGGGGAAACCGGCATGGGCGCGCAACGCTGGATCGTGTTGGGGCCGGTTCAGCTGCAACCCTCGGAGCTGATGAAGATCGCGCTGGTTATGGCGCTCGCGCGCTACTTCCACGGCGCGTCACTCGAGACTATTGCGCGGCCGGTGTTTCTGCTGCCACCGTTGATCATAGCGCTGCTGCCCGCCGCCCTGGTGCTGCGCCAGCCCGATCTGGGCACCGCCGCAGTGCTGCTGATGATTGCGGCGGCGATGATCTATCTGGCGGGGGTCAAGCTGTGGCAGTACGGCGTGATCGCGGTGATCGCGTTGGGCGCTATACCCGTCGCCTGGCAGTTTCTGCGCGAATACCAGAAGACGCGGATTATGACTTTCCTAGATCCCGAGCGCGATCCGTTGGGCGCGGGCTACCACATCATTCAGTCCAAAATCGCGTTGGGTTCGGGCGGTCTGTTCGGCAAGGGCTACCTGCAAGGTAGCCAGAGCCATCTGAACTTTCTGCCCGAAAGACAGACCGACTTTGTCTTCACCATGCTGGCCGAGGAATTCGGCATGGTGGGCGCGCTGGGCCTGCTCGCGCTCTATGCCCTGGTCATCGCGACGTGCTTTGCCATTTCCATGCGCTGCGCCAGCGTCTTCGGGCAGTTGTTGGGCATGGGGGTCACGGCGACGTTCTTCTTCTATGTCTTCATCAACATCGCGATGGTGATGGGGTTGGTGCCGGTGGTCGGCGTCCCGTTGCCGCTGATCTCCTATGGCGGCAGCGCCATGATGACGCTGCTGATCGGCTTCGGCCTGGTGTTAAACGTGGCCGTACACCGCGACCTGCGGATCGATCGCCGAGGCCGGATGGTGGGCGGCTAACGGGATGACGATTCTATCGCTCACGGCAGCGAACCTGACGGTCCGCGCTTGCGCGGCCGCGTCGGATTTTTTCATGGGACCGGCCACCCTGGGCTAACCCCGGCCCCGCGGCGGGCCGCGGTCGCGGCCATAAGCAATTCCTGGCAATGCTGGGCGGCTCTGGTCCTCGGGTGCAGATGATTTGCTCCGGGCTTTGCGCGCCGGTGCGGTGGGCTTGGGCGGCAAAATCTTAAGGAAATGTTCGACGCAGTGCTCGGCGAACGCCTCGAGCAAGCGGGTCGGACGGGCGCGCGCGAGGTGAGCCAGAACGATGCGGGCGGGCTCGAGGGCGTCGGCGATGGGCACGCAGGCAACGGCGCACCCATCGTAGGTGAGGTCGTTGGAGGGGCGGGTGACCAGTACCGAATAGCCGACCCCGTTGGCAACCATGCCGCGCACGGTTTCGAACGATGGCGAGAGCGCGTGCAGGACGGGCTCGAGCTTGAGCTGGTGGAACAGGCCGGTGAAATATTGCCGGCTGGGCGCGACGTCGAGCAGCACCATGGGCTCGGGCGCAAGCTCGGCCAGCGCCACCGTGCGCCGGGCAGCAGCGCGGCGAGAGAGCGGCGTTCGAGGTCGTCGGGCAGGTCGACGTCGTAGAGGGTGGCGGCGTTGAAGCGCCCGCTTTCGAGGCCGCCGAGCAGGGTCTCCTGATGGCCCTCGTAGAGCTGCAAATCGGCGTCGGGCCAGGCGGCGGCACGCGGGTGACGAGATTGGGCAGGTAGGTCGGCGAGAGCGTAAGAAAACAGCCCAGATCGAGATGACCGCGAACCGCCTGACCGAGTCCGCGGGCTTGGTCGTCGAGCTCTTCGGCGTAGGCCAGTAGGTTGCGCGCTTCGACCAGCAGCCGACGGCCCGCCGAAGTGAGCGAGATGCCCTGGGCGTGGTGGCGTAACAGGAGCTGAACACCTAATTGGGCCTCAGGCTTGGCGATGGCGAGCGAGACGGAGGGTTGCAATATGTTGAGGGCGCGGGCGGCTTCGGCCACGCTGCCCTGTTCGGCGGCGGCGGCAAAGTAGGCGATTTGCTTGAGCGTGAAGCGGACCATGGAGCCAACAAGAAATTTAGTTTCGAGACGGTTTGATAATATTTCGCCTATAGCCCCAAGGCAAAAAATCATAGGAGAAAGATGCCCGCCAAGCGCGGTGCACAGTTGTCGACAAAGGGGTTGGGCTTTGCTATATCCCTGCCTTCCTTGGTGGGCGCATAGCTCAGTTGGTAGAGCAGCTGACTCTTAATCAGCGGGTCCCAGGTTCGAGCCCTGGTGCGCCCACCAAGTTTTTTTCGAGGGATTTCGTCGCGCAGATTCTGGTAAAGCTCACAGGCCTTGCTCTTGGAATTTGAGCGCATCGTGCTCGACCCGACGCAGCCTGTGGCGGCTTTCGCACGATGCTGGTGCGGACGGTATTCTGCAGAACAGGAGCACCGGTCACACCATTATTATTCAGTGCAAGCATTACGCGCCAAATAACGCCTGGGGCGCCGAGGCCGTCGATGACCTTCTGCGGGCGCGAGGGGCCTATGCTTTACCAAGCGCCCAACTGGTTGCGCTCACCACCGCGGCGGAATTTTCTGGCGCGGCCAGGAATCTTTCAGCACGTTCAGGTGCAATTTTGATCGATCGCTCTCGGTTGGCCGAGTGGGGACGGAGCATTCCTTGACGATCAGGAGTGGGAGGGGCCAGAGATGACGCGAGGTGCCGCCTGAGAGTGGGGCCACTATCCATTAGATAAGGCCTTGAGCCCAGCTTATCAAGCTGCGGTGGTCATCGACTAATTGCAATGTCCGCTTGGCGAGATCGATTATCCGAGGACGGGTCATGAACCAGTACCGCCATTTTGCGACCGAAGAGGCGGACATAATTCGCTCGCAGGTGTCAGTCGATCCTTCTGAGTGGAAGCTGCTTCGTCGCCTTCGCTTGCCCGACAGGTTTAATGATCCGCAAGGCGGCACGATTAAGCGTGCTTTGGTGATCGACGTCGAGACAACCGGGCTTTCGACTTGTCGGCGGGGGTATGAATCCTATAATCTTCTAAAGGGTCAGTGGGCAGACATTTCGCGTTTTGGGGGCTTGCAGTCGAGCGAGTGGAGGCGAAAGGGGGGCTCGATCCCGACCAGGGCCCGTTGCGGCCGGGACGTTCCGTCGAGGGCAGGAGCCCCGCGACAATGAAGAAGAGGACCACATGACCAACACCAAGAACATCGATTTCGGGTTCGTCGCCACTGCGGTCGGCGCGCCGGGGATTACCGACGCCGAGGGCTATCGCGGCCTGATGGGCGATTGCGAATATAATCTCGGCCTCGGTTACAGCACGATATGGATGATCGAGCATCATTTCAGCGATTATTTCCCGACGCCCAATCCCATGGGCATGCTGATGAACCTGGCCGCCCGTTTCCCTGAAGCCGCGCTCGGCACCTGCGTAGTAGTGACCCCCTGGCACAACGCACTGCGTTTCGCCGAGGACGTCAACCAGCTCGCCATGCTGACCGACAGGCCGCTCCATCTCGGTATGGGCCGAGGCGTCGCCAAGGCCGAGTACGACGCTTTCTCGATTGAGATGGACGAGGCGCAGACCCGCTTCCGCGAGATCTGGGAGGTCGTCCAGCACGGCATGAACGGCAAAAAATTCAGCTATGACGGCGAATACATCAAGGTGCCCAAGGAGGTGCTGCTGCGCCCGGTTCTCGAGCAGGGCCGCGCCGACACGATCAATTTTTATGGCGCCATCGGCAGCCCAGATACCGCAGTACGCATGGCTGACATGGGCCTGCCGCCGATGTGCACCACCATCGGTAATTTCGAGTCCCAGGCCCAGACCATCACCAACTGGCGCAACCAGGCGTTCAAGAACGGGATGAACGTCGAGGGCCTTCGCATCCCGATCATGGTCAATGCCATCGTCGCCGATACGGATGAAGAGGCGATCAAGGAAACCAAGCAGTGGCTGCCGCCGTTCATGCAGGCCCAGGTCGACCATTACGAGGGTGACAAGGACAATTGGCAGTATCTCGAGACCTACAAGGCGTGGAGCAAGATCTTCGCGGGCATGAAGGATCGCTGCAATCCCGAAGCGATGCCCAAGTGGAGCGAGCAGCAATTCGTCGGTTCGCCCGAAACCGTGATTGGCCGGGTCCAGGCTTATATCGATGCGGGTTTCGACACCTTCCTCGTCCATACCGCGACGCCGGGCGTTCCCAACGAACCGCGCCGGCGCTGGTGCAAGCGGTTTGCTGAAGAGGTCATGCCGGCCTTTTCCGGTCAGGTCGAGGTCGGGCTCAAGCTCGCCTCGTAAGGCGCGAAGGGGTCGCCCGCTAGGCGCCGGGCGTATTCATCGGACAGGCGGCGGGCCCCCCGGGGGGGGGTCTGGCCGCCGTCGTATTCGAGGTGTCCTGCTTGACCGGACGCCACCAATTTTCTAAAGAGCGGTGAACGGCGTGAAACGCCGAACTAGGGAGAACGCCATGCAACCCCACCCCAAGCTCCAGGAATTGCTCGATATGCCTGCCGATCTGGACGCCACGCCGGTCGAGGATATGGCGCCCGACGTGGCCCGCGCCGAATTCGATTCGGCGCTTGGTTCAGTCGACGGCGAGAAGCCGGATATTTACGCGGTGCGCGACATCGAGGTGCCCGGCCCTGACGGCGCGATCGCGGTGCGGCTTTACGAACCGGCGCCGGCCGAGGGGCTGCGGCCGCTGCTGGTCTATTACCACGGTGGCGGTTATATCCGGGGCAACGTCGGCACGCATGATTCGAGTTGCCGGATCCTGGCCAACAGCTCGGGCTGCCTGGTCGCCTCGGTTGAGTATTCCCTCTCGCCCGAGAGCAAATTTCCCGACGCGATCGAGGAGTGCTTCGCCGCGACCCGGTGGCTCTCGGAAAATGCCGCCACGATCGGTGCGGACCCGTCGCGCCTCGCGGTGGGCGGCGACAGCGCGGGCGGTAATATGGCCTGTGCGGTTACATTGATGGCGCGCGACGCCGGCGGACCCGTCATCAAGTTTCAGCTGCTGATTTTCCCCAACACCGATATGAGGGCCGATAACGAGTCCGTGCGCGCCTTCTCGAAGGGCTATTGGCTCGATTCCATGCCCTTTTATGTTACGAGCTATCTGCGCTCGGAGGCCGACATCGAAAACCCGCTGGCCTCGCCCTTGCGCGCGCCCGACTTCTCGGGCCTGCCTCCTGCTTATGTAATGACCGCGGGCTTCGACCCGCTGCGCGACGAAGGCAAGGCCTATGCCGACCGACTGAGCGCGGCGGGCGTCGCGGTGGAGTATCGCTGCTACGACGACATGATCCACGGTTTTACGCTGTTGCGTACGATTCTCGAGGAAGCCGACGAGGCGGTGGCCGCCTGCGGCGAAGCGGTCAAGTGCGGCCTGGATGCCTGACGTGGCCGGCACGGCGGCGTTTGGCGAGCGTGCGGGATTTAGCGGGCGGCATTACGTAGTGAGCGGCGCGGGCCGGGGCATCGGCCTTGCCGTGGCGCAAGGCTTGCTAGCCGCCGGCGCTGACGTTACCGCACTTTACAAGACGACCCGGCCGGACGGGCTCGACGCGGGACCGGGCTGCGCCGCCATCGTGCAACTCGACGTGACTGACGAGGCAGAGGCCACGGCGGTAATGCGCGATGCCTATGAGCGGGTCGGGCGGCTCGACGGGTTGGCCAACGTTCATGGGATCAATATCTGGGACCGGGACGGCTCGATCCTCGAGGGTGATATGGAGGGCTGGCAGGAGGTTCTCCAGACCAATCTGACAGGCACGGCCAATACCGCGCGTGCCGCCGTGCCGTGGATTCGCAAGACCGGAGCGGGCGCGATGGTCCATTTCTCGTCGATCCAGGGCCTGCGCGGTGACTATCAGCCCCAGGACGGCTATGCAGTCTCGAAGGCGGCTATCCTGGCGCTCTCGAAATCGCTAGCGATCCAGCTGGCGGGAGATAGCATTCGTTCGAACGCCGTGCTGCCCGGTTACGTCGACACGCCGATGAACGATTTTCGCTGGGTGAACGAGGCGGGCCAAAAAGATCGTTCGGCACAGATGGTGCCGCTCAAACGGGTCGGGTCGCCTGAGGAAATCGCCAATGTT
Organism: Alphaproteobacteria bacterium; assembly: GCA_963694715.1. Taxonomy (GTDB): domain Bacteria; phylum Pseudomonadota; class Alphaproteobacteria; order UBA828; family JAPUJA01; genus CAVOEB01. The sequence goes on from CAVOEB010000004.1 coordinate 49,651, forward strand.
TGCCTGTTTCTGCTGTCGGACCTGGCGGCTTATGTCACCGGTACGGAAATCATCGCCGATGGCGGGCTGACGGCGCTGCCGGCCGTGGGAGCGTAACCCTACAGGTTAGCCAAGCTTGACGGCCGGGGCGTCTGCGCCACTCGCATCGAGCATGTGTTGGCGCGTCTGGTCGCGCTGCATCTCGACATGGTTGATTATCTGGGCTGCGGCGGCCTCGGGATCTTGTTGCTCGATCGCCCGGTAGATGGCCTCGTGGTGATCGTTGGCGTCTTTATGGATGACACGGAACAGCGCGGCTACCGGCATCCACATGGCCATGCGGACCTCTTCCACCGCGCTTACGAGAAACGGGTTCCGCGACGCCTGGGCGATACCGATATGGAACGCGGCATCGGCTGAAAGGAAGAGCGGCAGGTTCTCGCCGGATCGTTGCGATTCTCGGCTGTGGCGGTCAGACCGTTCATCCGTTTGATCAGTGTCTGGGGGGCGCGTAAATCGCTTTCGGTGCGGCGGCTCACCGCTTGGCGCACGCTGGCCGCCTCGATGGCGAGGCGGTAGGCGCTGACGTTCTCGATGGTATCTTCATGCTCGGTCAGCAGGCGATGATATTCGCCGGCGCTGACGTGCTGGGTGCGGATCAGGGTGCCGCCGGTCGCACCCCGGCGGATTTCGACGAAGTCCTCGGCGACGAGAATGCGGATGGCTTCGCGCAAGGTTGCGCGCGAGACGTTGAGCTGGCGCGCAAGCTCGCGCTCGCGGGGCAGTTTTCCGCCGGGCACGAAACGCCCCAGCATGATCGCGCGGCGAATCGCTTTGGCGACGACCTCGTAGGTGGCGCTGGCGTTGATCGGCTCGAATTCAGATACGTTGTGGCTCTCGTCCCTCGTCCGCGGCCACCGGCTGGCCCCCGCCGGGCGCATGCCATAATAGTCCATATATCGTCGTAAGGGGTAGTCACCACGGTAGAGGCCGTCGAGTTCGAGGTTCCGGGCGCCACCCTGCGGGGCCGTCTGTTCCGCCCGGCGGGAACCGACTGGTCGGTGCCGCTGATCGTCACGTCACCCGATCTTACCAGGTCATCGACATGAACCTCTATAGCTTCGCCGTGCGTTTCGCCGAGGCGGGCCTGGCCGCGCTGCTCTACGACCAGCGTAACTTCGGACGCAGCTACGGCGAGCCCCGCCAGGAGGCCGACTCCTGCGCACAGGTTCACGACATGCGCGACGCCATCAGCTTTGCACGGCACTTGGCCGGCATCGATCCCGAGCGGATTGGGCTGTGGGGTACAAGCTATTCGGGCGGTCATGCCCTAGTCGTGGGCGCGCTCGACCGGCGAGTCAAATGCGTCGTTGCCCAGGCTCCTTTAATCTCGGGCTACGCCACGCTGCAAAGCTGGATGAGGCCCGAAGAACTCGACGCCCCGATCGCGGATTGCCTGGCCGCCCGCCGCGCCCGCGCAGCGGGCGCGGCCCCGGTCATGACGCCGGTGGCCCAACTGGGATCGGTCGAGGCGGCGTGGGTCGCGGCCACCGACCCCACGGGCGCCTTCACCAACGGCCTGACCTTGCCAGCCGGGAGTTGATTGTTGAATACGAGCCGGAAGGCTTCGTTGCGCGGATCGCGCCGGCGTCGCTGCTGATGATCGTGGCTTCCTAGGACGTGGTGACCCTGGTCAAGGGCCAGCGCGAGGCCTTCGCGCAAGCGGGCGAGCCCAAGCGCCTGGTCGAGATCGAGTGCGGTCATTTTGATGTCTGTTCGAGCCATCTCGACGCGGCGCAAATGCGGCACGCGAATGGTTTTGCGCCCATTTGGCGGGCACCCGGCCTTGACTTGGGGCCGTTCAGGCCAACAATACGCTGCAAAGGTCCAATCTATGAGCACTTCGCCGGGATCGTCCGGTTCCGTTAGCGGCGAAAATCGTAGGCAATTGTGTAAACGGGAGACTTGTTGATGGCACAGAAGCGGGTTCAGACTGGCAAGCCGGCGGGAATTTTTGCCCCGGCCAAATTGGCGGCAAAGCGGAAAAAATTTGACGGCGCGATCCGGAAGATGAAAGCCAAGGGCGCCGAGTTTATCTATTACGAAATCATCAACTACCAGGGCCTGCCCCAGGGCAAGATGACCCATATCGACCGGCTTTCACCCGCCGGTGTCGGTTTCTCCAACGTCTATTTCGCCGTGACCTACGGCCCCGAAGTGTTCGTTGCGCCCGATTACGCGAATTTCGACGACGGCTTTCCCAACGTTTATGCGATTCCCGATCTCGACACCCTGTGCCAGTGGCCGTGGGCGCCCCAGAGAACGTCGGTGCTGTGCGACGCCTACTACGAGGACGGTACGCCCAACATGTACTGTCCGCGCAACGTGCTCAAGAGCCTGGTCGAGCGCTACGACAGGCTCGGCATAGAGGTTCGTATGGGCATCGAGTACGAGGTTTACGCCTACAAGATCGACGAGCAAAAGCTCCGCGAAAAGCGCTACGACGAGCTTGAGCCGCTGGGTGAGATTCCCGATTTCTGGTCGTTTCACAAGAATCCGAGCTACTTCCCTTACGCCGAGGAGTTTATGCGGCGGATGGAGGGGGTTGGGCTGCCGGTCGAGGTGGTCCACACCGAGCTCGGCAACGGCTCGCTGGAATACGCCATGCGCCCGCAATCGGCGCTCAAGGCCGCGGATGCCGCGATGCGCTCTAAGCTCTATCTCAAGCAAATGATGGGCGATGAGGGCTACATCATCACCTTTATGACGATGCCGCGTGCGGACGAGTTGGGCTGCGGCGGCCACCACCATGTCTCCTTGTGGAAGAACGGCAAGCCGCTCCTTTACGATCCCAAGACCGGCGATCTCTCGAAGATCGGCGGGCAATTCGTGGCGGGAATCTGCGAGACCCTGCCCGACTTGCATCTGCTCATGCGCACGACCATGAACGCCTACCGCAGGATCGATGTCAGCCACTGGACCCCCGAATGCAATGCCTGGGGTTACGACAACAAGTGCTGCGCCATGCGCTTCATCAAGGGAACCTCGCCCTCGACCTATCGTTTCGAGAACCGCACGCCGGGCGCCGACGTCAATCCCTACCTCTCGGTTTCGGCGATGCTCGCGGGCGGGCTCTATGGCATCGAGAACAAGCTCAAGCCGAAACCGCCCCAGGAGGGCACGCCCGATCTCAAGGATCCGCGCTGGAAACCTCTTGCAACGACCCTGAAGGGTTCGGCCACGGCGCTGCGCAAATCGAAGATCGCGCGCGGCTATCTCGGCGACGACCTAGTCAACCGCGTTCTCTATAAGACCGAAGCAGAGCTCGAGTCCTGGGGCAAGCGTAAGCTCGGCGACAAGGTCACCGAGTGGGAGCTTGATCGCTACTTCCAGTCGGCGTAACGGGCCATAACGAGGCGGGGGCGTTCGCGCCACCGTCCGAAGGGAGAGGGTAAAATGAATTTTGATGGCAAATGCGCCATCGTTACCGGTGTAGGCGGCGGCATCGGGGAGCAGGTCGGGCTCGATTTGCTCGGCGCCGGAGCCAGGGTCGCGCTGGTCGATATCAAACCCGAGCCCGAGGGTTTCGCAAAATTTGGCGATCGGCGGCTCTATATCCAAGGCGATTTGTCCGACAGCGGGTTCGTGAACGGTTTGTGCGACCGGGCGGTCGAGTCTCTGGGCGGGCTGGATTACGTGGCCAACGTCGCGGGCATCGCCTTCTGGGGCGGCGGTGCTATCGGCGATGACGGGTCCGTGGTCGATCTCGACTGGCGGGTCTGGGAGAAGACCATGGAGATCAACCTCGATGCGGCGGCGTTGATCTCGCGTCACGCGGTGCCCCATATGCGCAAGCGGGGCGGCGGCGCGCTGGTCCACATCGCCAGCGTCTCGGGTGCGCGCTCCCACGACAACATGATGGAATCGGGTGCGCTCGATGCCTACCAGGTTTCGAAGGCCGCGGTGATTTCGCTCTCGCGCGCCATCGCGCTCTCGCATGGGCGCGAGAACATCCGCTCCAACTCCATCTGTCCCGGCGCCATCTGGACGCCCATGACCGACGCCATCTACCAGCAGGAAGGGCGCATCGAGAAGATGGCGAACCGCACGCCGATCCACCGGGTCGGCACGCCCAAGGATATTTCCAACGCCTGTCTGTTCTTGCTCTCGGACGAGGCGTCATTTATCACGGGTACGGAATTGATGGTCGATGGCGGCCTAATGGCGAAGCTATGCTGACCCGAGCACCCAAACGGACTTTTGCACGATGAGCCAGGTCGATCCGACCTTGAAGGCACGCGACGATGGCCCGCTGGTCCACCACGAGGGCTTCGGCGGGTTAATCCGCCGTGGCGGCTGGGACGAGCAGGGTATCTCGACCTTCCGCCTCGCCGCACAGGCGTTCGGGGATGGCCGCTTCGAGGATGCGGCGGATCTCGCCCGCTACACGGTGGAAGAGGCGGTCGAGGGCCACGAAATCTATGACGCGGGGATCGAGTCGGTCCCGGAATATATGCGTGCTCACGGCGTCGGCGACGCGGTGATCGAGGACGAAATTCGCCAGATCAAGGTGCTGCTCGACATGCCCGACGGCACGCCGTTAGACCAGGAGGCAGGCTGGCAGGCCTATCGTGACCTGATCGACCGTTTCGTTGCACTGTGCCGCTCGGGCGGCGGGGCCGAGGGGCTCGACCTGCTGGAGTCCGCACGCGTCACCTGGCTTCAGTTTCACGATCGAAAATGTGACTGGCTGTGCGGCCTGTTCGCGGCCGCTGCGCGCCATCTGGGCGAGGAGCACACCATCGCCATCTGGGACGAGTTGATAGGCTCTATGTATCCGGCCTACGCACGCTTCGACATCGACAAGCGGCCGTGGGCGGATTCGCTGGACGAGATGTTGCATATGGCGGTGTTCGCGCTGCGCGGGCATCTGAGCGGGCCCGGGCGGATGGGTGATGTCAACATCGTCGAGGAAGAGGATCGCTGGCGTATCGAGTTCGACCCCTGCGGCTCGGGCGGGCGCACCATGCGGCCCGACCCGGACCAGAACCTGGGGGCGCGCATCGAGCCGCCGTTCAATCACGCGATCGCCGAGGAAGAGCACGATTGGAGCTGGAACCGCAAGGGCGTCTGCCTCTATTGCACCCATTGTTGCCAACTTGGCCAGCGCAAGCCGATCCAGCTACTGGGGTATCCCGCCCGTGTGATCGAGCCACCGGTCTGGCCGTCGGACGATCCCAACCCCAAATGCGCCTGGATCGTCTATAAAGACCCCACCAAAGTGCCCGAGCGCTATTACCGTGAAGTCGGCGAGGAAAAGCCTGACAAATTCGGGATGGCCGCGACCCAGCGACGCCGCGAAGCCAAGGGACAGGGCTGACGCGACCGTCAGCCTCTCATTCAGCGCCAACGAACAAAGGTTATTTATGTTGGAGGGCTATCCACTCGCCACCGTGGACGAAATCATCGAAGAGGCCCGTAACGGCCGGATGATCGTGCTCGTCGACGACGAAAACCGTGAAAACGAGGGCGACCTCGTCATCCCGGCACAACTCGTCACTCCGGATGCGATCAACTTCATGGCGAAATTTGGCCGCGGTCTGATCTGCCTGACGCTGACCAGTGAGCGGGTTGGTGAGCTGGGCCTGTCGCTACAGAAGGTGCACAACGCGTCGGAGTTCGAGACGGCGTTTACCGTGTCGATCGAAGCACGCGATGGTGTGACCACGGGGATATCGGCGCCTGATCGCGCCCAGACCATCCGTACCGCGATTGATCCCAACACGACCGCCGACGACATCACCACGCCGGGTCACGTGTTTCCGCTCGAAGCGCGCTCGGGCGGCGTGCTGTTCCGCGCCGGGCATACCGAGGCCGCAGTCGATATTGCACGGCTTGCCGGACTGGTGCCCGCCGGCGTGATCTGCGAGATCATGAAAGAAGACGGCACCATGGCCCGTCTGCCCGAGCTCGCCGCCTTCGCCCAGACCCACGCTCTCAAGCTGGGGTCGATCGCCGATCTCATCGCCTACCGGGCGCGCCACGATCCGACCGTCCGGCGCGTCGCGGAAACCACGATCCGGTCGCGCTTCGGCGGCGAGTTCCACACCATCGTCTATCGCAATGATGTCGACGCGACGGAACATATCGCGCTGATCAAAGGCGATATCACGACATCGGAGCCCGTGCTCGTGCGAGTCCACGCCGTCAATATACTGAGCGACGTAATTTGGGACATGTTCGAGCATCGCGACGGCGACTTCCAGGCGGCTTTGGCGGCGATCGGCGAGGAGGGGCGCGGAGTGGTCGTTCTGGTCTTCGAGTACGAACCTTACCCCTCGGAGCGGATTTTGGGGCGGAACGGCGAACGCGACCGGGGCCCCGGTGAGCTGCGCGAGGTCGGCGTCGGGGCGCAAATCCTTCGCGATCTGGGTGTCCACGAGATGGAATTGCTCAGCTCTTCGCCCAAGCCGGTTATTGCGCTGGAGGGCTTCGGCCTGCGTATCGTCGGCCACCGCGCCTACAAAGCCATCGATGTCTGAGGCCCGGCGATACGGAGCGACCGGTCACCGCGTTGACCCTCCCGTTTATAGGTGCCTAAGTTATACCTTAGGTGCCTTTAGGCGGCTCCGCAGGCTGCCTGAACTTGGGACAAATGGTCGATTCAGGAAAGAATTCAGATATGGTAGGTGGCGACCAGTTCCGCGGCGGCATGCGCCATCTGTGCACCGGCGTAACGATCATCGCGACGGGCGCGGGCGAGGCGCGCAAGGGGCTGGCGGCCTCAGCAGTCTGCTCGGTGTCCGATGAGCCGCCCATGCTGCTGGTCTGCGTGAACAAGAGCGCCAGCGCGCACGATTCAATTCTCGATAGCGGGGCGTTTTGCGCTAACGTACTGGCCCAGCCCCATTCCGAGCTGGCCAAGATTTTTTCATCGAGCAAGCGGGCGGACGAACGGTTTGTGACCGGCGAGTGGATCACGCTTGCAACCGGTGCGCCCGCGCTGGCCGACGCCCTGGCCTGCTTCGATTGCCGGGTTCACCACACCATCGAGGCGGGCAGCCACACGGTAATATTCGGCGTCGTCGAGGCGATGCATCAGGGCGCGGAACGTCCGCCCCTGCTCTACGGGTACAGCCAGTTCGGCGCCTACGCGCCGGTCGGATTTTAGCCAGACAGCAACCAGATTAATCGGAAAGCACAGGCAGTGAAGAATATTGCATTGGTCACGGGTGGAGAGGGCGGCATCGGGCGTGCTGTCAACCGAAGCCTCAACGAGGCCGGCTATACGGTCCTGTCGGCCGACGTTACGGTCGATCCGGCCGAAAACGGTACGCGGCGCGACGACATGCCAAGCGAGGTCGTGCGTCATTATCTCGACGTGACCGACCCGGCGAGTTGCGAAGCGGCATGCGCGGCCGCGGCCGAGTTGGGTACGCTTAAGGTCGTGATCAACTGCGCAGGTATCCTGGTCGCAAGCTCCGTGGACGATTGGGACGAAGGTCGCGTCAAGCGCATGTTCGATATCAATGTCTTCGGCATGGCCCGTGTGACTAGCGCGGCGAGCCGGCACATGTCCGACGGCGGGGCGATCGTGAACATCAGCAGCGTCAGCTGCCGGATCCCCTATGTCGAGTTCATGGCACTCTACGGCGCCACGAAGGCGGCTATGGAAAGCTACACCCGGAACTGTGCAACCGACCTCGCGCCCAAGAATATCCGGGTAAACTCGATTGCGCCCGGCATCATCGACGTCGACATGTCCGATGATATGCGCCGCCTCGCCGAGGCCGAGCATGGCCCGGTCAACCGCATCCCGATGGGCCGCATGGGCACCGCCGATGAGATTGCCGACGCCATCGAATTTCTCGTTTCCGACCGAGCCTCCTACATCACGGGAACGAACCTGCTGGTCGACGGCGGTCTCTGTAACTATTAAAACTCTAGCCGCGAGCTTGCTCGCTTGACGCCCGACCCGGGGGCTTCGACTTCCGGGTCTCGCCCCGGCTTGTGCGGGGCATCCCTATGCTGCGGAGAGGAACACCACCATGTCCAAGATCACCATCGAAGAATTGCGTCGTGCCATCGAAACCGAAGAGATCACCACGGTGGTTTGCGCGATGCCCGATCTGTGGGGCCGCCTGGTGGGTAAGCGTCTGACTGGAAATACGTTTCTCGAAACCGCGATTGGCGCCGAGGGGCTGCACGGCTCGCTCTATCTGTTCACGGTCAACATGGAAATGTGGCCCCAGCCGGGCTACGAGGTGACCAGCTTCGACACCGGGCTGAACGATTGCCTGTTTATGCCCGATCTCGATGCCATGTGGGTGACGCCGTGGCTCGAGCGCACCGCTATGGTGATCTGCGATCCCTGTTACGAGGGCACCGATAAGCCCCTCGAGATGGCGCCTCGCAACATTCTCAAGCGGGAAATTGCGAAGGCGGCCAAACTCGGGATTACGGCCAAGTTCGCCTCCGAGCTGGAATTTTTCCTGTTCAAGGATTCCTACGAGGAGGCGTGGGACAAGAGCTACCGCGAGCTTAACCCGACCTCCCGCTACAACGCCGACTATCACATTCTCCAATCGACTAAGGTCGAGCCCATCATCCAGCAGATTCGTGACGGCATGAACGCGGCCGGGATCGAGATCGAGTTCTCCAAGGTCGAGTGGGGATTGGGCCAGCAGGAAATCAACCTCAAATATGCCGATACCCTCGAAATGGCCGACCGGCACATGCTTTACAAACACGGGGTCAAGGAAATCGCGGCGCTGAACGGCCTATCGGCCTCGTTCATGGCGAAGCTCTGGAAGGACGAGATCGGTTCGTCTTGCCACCTGCATGCCAGCCTGTGGGACGCGGCGGGCAAGACGTCACTGTGCTGGGACGAGAGCCGGCCCGGGCATATCTCCGAGCTGTTCGGCCATTTCATGGGCGGGCTTCTTGGCACGGCGCGCGAACTGACCTGGCTCTACGCGCCGAACGTGAATTCCTACAAGCGGTTCGAGCCGCTTTCCTTTGCGCCGATCCAGATCGTGCTTGGCGATGACAACCGGAGCTGCGGATTTCGGCTGTGCGGCGAGCACGATGCGTTCCGGGTCGAAAATCGAATTCCCGGCGCCGACGTCAATCCCTACCTGGGAATTGCTGCAACCCTCGCAGCCGGCACCTACGGCGTCGAAAAAAAGCTGCCCGTACCCGAGATCTATCGGGGCAACGCCTATGAGGACGAAACTCTGCCCAAGGTGGCGATGACGCTTTACGAGGCTATTGCCGAGTTCGATAAGAGCACGATCGCCCGCGAGATCCTGGGCGATATGGCCTACAACCACCTGCTCAATTTTGCCCGGGCCGAGCAGGCGTCGTTCGACAACGAAATCGTCACCGACTGGGAGCGCAAGCGCTACTTCGAGCGGGTTTGAGGCCGTCATTCCCACTGCAGCGCTTATGAAACCATTCCCGAAATCAATGGGCGAATCGCCGATTTCGGCTTGCCACGGACGCGCTGCTTCGCCAGAGTCGCGACCGGATAAGGGAGCCGGCCATGACTAAATTCTCCATTGTCAGCCTCGTGCGCAACGCGCTCAGCCATCACGAGGGTTGGTCGGCGCAATGGCGCAGCCCCGAGCCGAAGCCGGCTTATGACGTGGTCATTGTGGGCGCTGGCGGCCACGGCCTCGCCACGGCGTACTATCTCGCGAAGCACCACGGTGTGACCAACGTCGCAGTGCTCGAGAAGGGTTGGCTGGGCGGCGGCAACACCGGGCGCAACACGACGATCATTCGGTCGAACTACCTGTGGGAGGAGAGCGCCGCAATCTACGAACATTCGCTTAAGCTCTGGGAGGGGCTGTCCCAAGAACTCAACTATAACGTCATGCTGAGCCAGCGTGGCGTGCTGAACCTTTGTCACAATACCCACGACATCCAAGAGGGGGTTCGTCGGGTCAACGCCAACCGGTTGAACGGGATCGACGCTGAGTGGCTGGTCCCGGCGCAAGTCAAGGCGTTCTGTCCGATTCTTAACATTTCTCCGGGTGCGCGCTATCCGGTCGAGGGCGCGACCCTGCAGAGGCGCGGGGGTGTGGCGCGCCACGACGCGGTCGCCTGGGGTTTCGCGCGCGGTGCCGATGCCCGGGGCGTCGATATCATCCAGAACTGCGAGGTCACGGGCATCGATGTCGAAGCGGGCCGGGTGATCGGTGTTCGCACTACGCGCGGCGCGATCCGGGCGAAGCAAGTCGCGATCGTGGCCGCTGGGCATAACTCGGTGGTCGCCCAGATGGCGGGGCTGCGCCTGCCCATCGAGAGCCATCCCCTGCAGGCGCTGGTCTCCGAACCGCTGAAGCCCGTAATGCCGACGGTGGTGATGTCGAACGCGGTGCACGTCTATGTCAGTCAGTCGGACAAGGGCGAATTGGTAATCGGCGCCGGTGTCGATAGCTTCAATTCGTACGGCCAACGGGGCGGTTTGCATGTGATTGAAGACCAGATGGGAGCCATCATTGAGTTGTTCCCGATCTTCAGCCGGTTGCGCATGATGCGGAGCTGGGGCGGCATCGTGGACGTTTGCCCCGATGCCTCGCCGATCGTCGCGAAAACGCCTGTCGGCGGGCTCTACATCAATGGCGGCTGGGGCACCGGCGGCTTCAAGGCGACGCCCGGCTCCGGCTGGGTGTTCGCCCATACCATCGCCAACGACGCGCCCCATCCGCTTAACGCCGCGTTCACCCTCGAACGGTTCTCGAGCGGTGCGCTGATCGACGAGCACGGCGCGGCGGCCGTGGCGCACTGAGGCGAGACCATGCTCAAGATACCCTGTCCCTGGTGCGGCCTGCGCCCCGAAACGGAATTTCGCAACGGCGGAGAAGCCCATATCGCACGGCCCGCCAATCCCTTCGCGGTGACCGACGCGGAGTGGGCGGACTATCTGTTCATGCGCACGAACCCCAAGGGCTGGCACCGCGAGCGCTGGAACCACGCGCAAGGCTGCCGGCGCTGGTTTAACGCTGTGCGCCACACGGTGAGCCACGAGATCGCCGCGACCTATCCCATGGACGCAGCCCAGCCGCCTCTGCCCGAGCACGACGGGGAGGGTTGAGCATGGGTGCGGGTTTTCGCAGAGACGGCGGCGGACGGGTCAACCGGACACAGCCCTTGCCCTTCACGTTCAACGGCCGCCGCCTGATGGGCTTTGCCGGCGATACGCTGGCCTCGGCGTTGCTCGCTAACGGCGTTCACCTCGTCAGCCGGAGCTTCAAATACCACCGCCCGCGCGGCATTCTCTCGGCCGGAGCGGAAGAACCCTGCGCTCTCGTCCAGCTCGAGGAAGGCGCGCGCACCGAGCCCAACCTGCGCGCCACCCAGATTGAGCTCTATGCCGGGCTGAGCGCACGCGGGGTCAACGCCTGGCCGTCGGTCGCGTTCGACCTCGGTGCGGTCAACAACCGGCTGTCCAAACTGTTTGCCGCCGGCTTCTACTACAAGACCTTCATGTGGCCGCCCTCGTTCTGGCGAACGCTGTACGAGCCGATCATCCGGCGCATGGCCGGGCTGGGCCACGCCCCAAAACTGCCCGATCCGGATCTCTACGACCGGATGAACGCCCGTTGCGACCTGCTCGTGGTCGGTGGCGGTCCGGCGGGCCTGGCGGCGGCGCAGGCGGCGGCGCGCAGCGGCGCACGGGTAATCCTGGCCGACGAGCAGGCAGAATTCGGCGGCGGCCTGCTCGGTGCGTCGCGTACGATCGCCGGCGAGCCGGGCGCTGCCTGGGTGGCGGAGGTGATCGACGAACTGGCTGCGGCGGAAGAGGTGCGGTTGCTGCCGCGCGCCACGGTGTTCGGTTATTACGATCACAACCAGCTGGCGGCGCTCGAGCGGCGCACCGATCATCTTGGCCCCGGCGCGGCTCCGGGCCAGGCGCGTCACCGAATTTGGCATATCGACGCTGCCCAGGTGGTATTGGCGACCGGCGCCCACGAACGTCCGCTCGTGTTTGCCGATAACGACCGGCCGGGAATCATGCTGGCGGGCGCGGCGCGCACTTATATCGAGCGTTACGCCGCCGTGCCGGGGCGCCGCGCGGTGGTCTTCACCAACAATGACACCGCCTACGAGACGGCGCTGGCGCTCGCGGATGCGGGCGCCGAGGTTGCCGCCGTGATTGATCTTCGCACCCAGGCCGACGGCCCCTTCGCGGAGCGGGTGGCGGAACGGGGCATCCCAGTGCATCACCGCTCGGCCATCGTGGCCACGGTCGGGGGGCAGCGCGTTGCCGGCGTAGAGGTCCGGGCCCTGGACGGTGCGGGCGAAATAGCCGGCGGCGGGGCGCAATCCATCGCTTGCGATCTGGTTGCCGTGTCCGGCGGCTGGAGCCCGGCGGTGCATCTGTTCAGCCAGTCCCGGGGGCGCCTGCGTTACGACGGCACCAACGCGTGCTTTGTTCCCGGCGTTTCGATCCAGGCGGAACGCTCGGTGGGCGCGGCCCAGGGCCGCTTCAGCCTCGCAGACGCCCTGGCGGACGGAGCGCAGGCCGGGGTCGCAGCGGCCCGCGCCGCCGGCCTCAACGCGGTGGACATGGCGCCGGCCCCGACCGACGCGCCGCCCGCCGGCGGGATCGAAGCGTACTGGCTGGTGCCCGGCAAGCGGCCGCTAGGCCATGGCCCGGCCAAGCATTTCATCGACATGCAGGACGACGTGACCGCCGCCGATATTCGTCTCGCCGTGCGCGAGGGCTTCCAGTCCGTCGAGCACGTCAAGCGCTACACCACCGTGGGCATGGGCACCGACCAGGGCAAGGTCTCGAACCTCAACGCGCTAGCGATCCTGGCAGACGCGCTGGGCCGCCCGATCCCCGAGGTCGGCACCACGACCTTCCGCGCGCCCTACACGCCGGTTACCTTCGGCGCGCTGGCCGGGCGTGACGGAGGCGAGCTTATGGATCCTGCGCGCCTGACCGCGATCCATGTCTGGCATGAGACGCACGGCGCGGTGTTCGAGAATGTCGGTCAGTGGAAGCGGCCCTACTGGTATCCGAGGGCAGGCGAGGACAAGCAGGCGGCGGTGAACCGCGAATGCCGGGCGGTGCGTGAGTGTGTCGGCCTGCTCGACGCTTCGACGCTGGGCAAGATCGACATTCGGGGACCGGACGCGGGAGAATTTCTTGATCGCATCTACACCAACAGCTTTTCGACCCTGCCCATGGGCAAGGTGCGCTATGGCCTGATGTGCCACGACGACGGGATGATCTTCGACGACGGCACCACGGCACGCCTGGGCGAGGATCATTTCCTGATGACCACCACGTCGGGCAACGCCGCCAGCGTGCTCGACTGGCTGGAGGAATGGCTGCAGACCGAATGGCCGGAGCTGAAGGTTTATTGCAGCTCGGTCACCGAGCAATGGGCGACTCTCGCGCTGGCTGGGCCGCGTTCGCGCGATGTGTTGGCGGCACTCGCGCCCGATGTTGATCTCGACGACGCGGCGTTTCCCTTCATGACCACGCGCGAGTGGGTGGTTGCGGGCATGTCTGCGCGGATCGCGCGGATCAGCTTCGCCGGCGGTCTGGGCTTCGAGCTCAACGTCCCATGGGACCGCGGTCTCGCCTTGTGGCGGGCGGTCATGGCTGCGGGCGAACCTTACGGCATCACGCCCTACGGCACCGAGGCGATGCATGTGCTGCGCGCCGAGAGCGGTTTTATCATCGTTGGTCAGGAGACCGACGGTACGGTCACGCCGTTCGATCTCGGCATGGACTGGATCGTGAGCAAGAAAGAGCCCGATTTCATCGGCAAGCGGGCTTACTCGCGCCCCGATACGGCGCGCACCGACCGCAAACAGCTGGTCGGGCTGCTCACGGAAAAGCCGCTCGAGGTTTTGCCCGAGGGCGCCCAGCTCGTCGACCAGCCCCACCATCCCAAACCCATGCCCATGATCGGCCATGTTACGTCGAGCTATTACAGCGAGAACCTGGGCCGCTCCATCGCGTTCGCGCTGGTCATGGGCGGGCGCGAGCGACTGGGTGAGACGATTTACGCGCCGCTCAAAACAAAACAGGTCAAGGCGGTGATTACCCGGCCGATGTTCCTGGAAACCGGCAAGGCGGGCGGCCATGGCTGACGCGATACGACGCAATCCGTTCGACGGGCTCGACGACGCGATGGCGCAAGGGTCTAACGACGCTGTCCGCCTTGCGGCGCGGCCTGTGATGAGCCAGATCGGCCTGCGCCTCGATCCCTCGGACACGGACGCCATGGGCGCCGTGGGTCGCTCCCTGGGCCTGGTGCTGCCGAATGAGCCCAATCGTGTCGCGGGCGACGTGGAGGGCGGTATTGCAGCATTCTGGCTCGGCCCCGACGAATGGCTGGCGGTGGCGCCCGAGGCCGAGGGAGAGCGGCTGCTGGCCGATTTGGGCGGCGCGCTGGCCGGTCGTCACGCCGCGGCGCTCGATCAGAGCGCGGCGCGGGGTGTCTTGCGGCTTTCCGGCCCGCGGGCGCGGGACGTTCTGGCCAAGGGCTGTCGGCTCGACCTGCACCAAGGCGTGTTCAAACCGGGGCAATGCGCCCAGACGGCGATAGCCCGGGCACTAGTGCTGATTTGCGCGCTCGATGAGATGCCAAGCTTCGACCTCTATGTCCGACCATCTTTTTCGCATTACATTACCCATTGGTTGCTCGACGCCATGGCCGAATACGGTCTGCCCGAGCTGTCAGTGTCCAATTCCGGAGTGCGTGCGACATGACCGTCAGCCTGTTCGAGTTGTTCAAGATCGGCATCGGGCCATCGAGTTCCCACACCGTGGGGCCGATGCGCGCCGCGCGGAAGTTCCTCGAGGCGCTCGAGGCGGGCGGCACGCTGGAGAAGGCGGCACGTATAGAAGTGCGGCTTTACGGCTCGCTGGCGCTGACCGGTCACGGCCACGGTTCCGACGCCGCGATCCTCCTCGGGCTGGCAGGCGAGCGGCCCGACGGGATCGATCCCGACGCCGTGCCCGGCATCCTGAGCGCTATCCGCAAGAACGAAAGTGTAGCGCTGTTGGGCAAACACACGGTCGGGTTCGTGGAAAAGACCGACCTGATCTTCGAGATGGGAAAAATTTTGACTCACCACACCAACGGCATGCGCTTCGCCGCGTTCGACGGGGGCGGAGCCGAAATTTGGTGTCACAAATATTATTCCGTGGGCGGCGGCTTCATCGTCAGCGCCGACGAGATCGAGGCCGATGCGGCGGCCGCAATCTCCGCCGCCGATCCGGTGCCCTACAACTTTGCGTCCGCCGACGAGCTTTTGACCATGGGCCGGGTACACAAGCTCTCGATTGCCGAGATCATGATGGAGAACGAAAAATCGCGTAGCTGTGAGGCCGAGGTGCGTCGCCATATCCTCGAAATCTGGCACGTCATGGACGATTGCATCGAGCGCGGCTGTAACATCACCGGTAACCTGCCGGGCAAGCTCAAAGTGCGCCGGCGCGCGCGCGACCTCAAGCGCGGTCTGATGCAGCTTCGCCAGCGCAACGCGGCGCCGCCTAACGAGGTGATGGACTGGACCTCCATTTTTGCCATCGCGGTCAACGAGCAAAATGCGGCGGGCGGGCGCATCGTGACCGCGCCGACCAACGGAGCGGCGGGCGTGGTGCCGGCGGTGCTGCGTTATTACAACGAGTTTTGCCCCGACGCGGACGAGAACGGTACGGTAAATTTTCTGCTCGCCGCGGCGGCCGTGGGCGCACTGGTCAAGCGCAACGCCTCGATTTCGGGCGCCGAGATGGGCTGCCAGGGCGAGGTCGGCACGGCCTGCGCCATGGCGGCTGCAGGCCTGGCCACCGCACTGGGCGGCACCAACGAGCAGGTCGAGAACGCCGCCGAGATCGGCATGGAACATCACCTCGGCATGACCTGCGACCCGATCGGCGGACTGGTCCAGATCCCTTGTATCGAGCGCAACGCCATGGGCGCGATCAAGGCGATCAACGCGGCGTCGCTGGCGCTCAAGGGCGACGGCTTCCATTACGTTTCGCTCGATAACGTCATCGAGACCATGCGCCAGACCGGCGTCGACATGCAGAGCAAGTACAAGGAAACCAGCCTGGGCGGGCTGGCCGTGAACGTTCCCGAGTGCTAGCGCAGCGTGGGGAGGCGGGTGCTAGTGCAAAACCTGCTTGGATTTCGCGAGCCCGTAAGTGCAGACCGCCGCAGAGCCGGGGTTGGCCTGGGGCGGTCGGCCCCAAGAAAAGATCAGGCCGACTAAACGCCGTGTAGCTTTACTGCGTAAAGCTACACAGAAAACGCGCTAAGCCTCGCCAATCTCGATATAGCCGTGCTTGAGCAGAAAGTCGAAGTTGCGCATGATCTGTTCGCCGTTTACCCCCGTGGCGCTGCGCCGGCGGCATCCACCACCGCACCCAGCGTCGAGGGGCCCTGGGCCATGCCGCACATGATTGCCTCCATCACCGGGAATTTCAGCCGGCCCTTGAGCACGGCATAGATGGTCGGGGTAAAGCCTGCTTCAGCACGCGCAAAACCGTAGACGCTGATCGAGACCGGCGTAGTATCGCCAAGCGTACGGGTCGGGAAATGGCCGAACATGCGAGAAAAATTCGGGGTTAGAAGCGCGGCCGGCGCGGGCGTGCCGTTGGCGGCGTTGCGGGTGGCGAGCGCCTTGTCGCGCTGTTCGGCCCACATCGCCTCATATTTCGGGATGATCGACGCCGAGCGGAACTCGCGGCTGGCATCCGCGCCCGCCTTGCCCATGGCGTGACGCAAATCGGCGCTTTTTTCGAGCGCGACAAGGGCCTCGGCCAGGCGGCCCAGGTTAAGCCCCACCCTCTGGCTGCGCACGAAGCCCAGGATCGAGGGATCGAGCAGGCCGGCGATGCCCTGCCAGGGCTCTTCCGAAGCGCTCGCGAAGGTCGTGATCTTGAAGCCCGTCTCGCCCTCTTTCACCAGCTCACGATAGCCGTTGAAGTCGAAAACTACCGTGGGCAGGCCGTGAGCCATGGCCTTGATTATGGTCAACCCGAAGGTTTACTGGTGGTTGTCGGCGAGCGAGACGAACAGGTCGGTGGCCGCGTAGAGCTTGCGCTTGCGCTCGAAATCGAAATTCGCCTCGATCCGTACATGGGGCTCGAGGTTCAACGAGGTGACGATATCGTGGGCCAGTGCAATATCCGCCTCGTCACCCCCGCCGGCCAGGGTCAGCTTTGGGAGGTGATCGTTCGCGATTAGGTATTTGAGGTACTCGAGCAGGGGCGAGAGGTCTATCTTGCGACGGACCGAAAAGCGCCCCAGCGAGAGCAGCACGAGGTGATCCTCGGACAGGCCGAGCTCGGCGCGGCTCGCTTCGCGGGCCGGTGTGGCGTCGTATTCGTCCGATAGGCCCAGCAGAATGTGGACCAGCTTCGTGCGGCGTGGCCGCGAAGCGGTTTTCGAAGCCTTGGGCGATCTGGCGCCGAAGCTCTCGGTCAGCAGGGTCAGTGCGCACTGGCTCGAACAGACGATGGCGTCGAGCTAGCGCGGATTCGCCATCAGGATCTGCAGCAGGCGGGTATGCAGGTGAACCCGGTCGAGCGAATGGGTAATGCCCGAGACGGCAAAAGCGCAACCATCACCGCGCCGTGCGCGGTAATCCATCAGGTGGGGGAAAGAATAGGTGAAATCCCCCTGGTGGAGCACGTCGATCGCGCCCTCGCTCGCGTCGTCCGCGAAATCGGCCTGGGTGGTAAAGGCGATGCGCAAGAAATCGTCGTGAGAAAGCAGGTTTGAAAGCTGATAGTAGCCCTGGGCGAGGTCGTCATCGTCGAGATAGTAGAAGCGATAGCTCTCGTAGGTTCCGTGGGCGAGCAGGAAACCCCGGTTGGCGATGGGCTTGCCCATCTTATCCTGCTAAAATCCGTCCTGGACGAGAAAGCTGTCGAGGCTGGCCTACTGCATGAGCGATTTTCCGCGAAGTCGGGGCGGGAATACCCCGCCGGAAGCTACGGAAAGCCTAGGGGAACGTGGTTAAGGAAGGGTTGCGCGGGCGCGCGCCGCTCACGCCTTGCGGATCACATCCAGATGCTTCGCAAAATCCTCGCGGTTCATGATCGCCTGGCAGCGGGTGAAGCGGTCCATGGCGTAGTCCCAGTAACTCGCGAAATGGTAGGCGGGCGTCGGGTTTTTGTTGATTTGCTGGAGCACGCCCCAGAGCGTCCAGAGCAGGAACGCCATGGCCTTGTAGACCACCATGCGCGCGCGCATGGACTCCGTCACCTCGCCCTTGCAGTAGGCGCCGAGGAACATTTCATCCTGCTCGTCCGAGAAATCCGCCTCGATGGAAAAGTCGGCGAGGTCCCAATAGGGATCGTTGTTGCCCGCAAATTCCCAGTCGAGGACGTAGGCGCGTTTCCCCGTATAGACGAGATTTTCGGGTGCGGGATCGTTGTTGCACGGGCTAAGCGGGAAGTCGGCGGCGTCGAGCAGCTCTTTGACGATCAGCGCTTTCTTCGCCACTTCGTGATACCCGTCGGGAAGCTTCGCACCACGCTTTTCCAGCACGTCGAGATATGCCTTTTGCTTGTCGAACATGTAGAAGCGCCCGAGAAACGGCGTGCCGCAATTATGTAGGCGGTAAAACGCCTCCGCCGCGAGACGGAGCGCTTTCGGGTCGGAAAGGATTTCCGGGTCCATGGGCACCGAGCCCGCGATGAACTTGGTAACTTGGGTGCCCGTGGGGCGATCATAATAGAGCAGGGTCGCGCCGACATCTGCGTCCGAGGTGACGTGGGCGGCCTGCTCGTCGGCGTCGCGGTCGATATATTCCTCCGTCCCTTCACCAGCGATGCGCAGCACGTAGCTCATCCCGTCGACGGTGATTTTGAAGTTACGGTTGGTCATGCCGGCCATCTGCTCGATCTCGGCCCGGGCCGCCTGTTCGGCGGTCAGGGTACCGGTTTCGACGATGCGGCTGCGGGCCTGGTCCAGCATAGGGGGCTCTCTCTTCGGGTTCGGGGGGTTAGCTGAGAATGCGGCTTCGCGCGGGATCGTAGAGCGGTTCGGGCGCCCGGGTCGCGGGGAAGGTCTCGGCGTAGGCTTCGATCTCGTAGTCGGAATGTCCGGCTTCCTCGCTGGGAACGTAGCCCATTACAATGGGCTTGCCGACGGTGTGGCCGAAATCCGCGCTCGAGGTCACGCCCAGCACCTTTCCCTGACGCGAAATGCATTCGCCGCCGAAGACATGGGCATCGCCCTCGATGGTGAAGGTGCAAAGCCGCTGGTCGGGGCCTTCTTCGCGGACTTTTTCCAGCGCCTCGCGGCCGATGAAATCGCCCTTCTTGCGAGAGACTAGCCCGCCCAACCCGGCGTGGAACGGCGTGTAATCGGGTGAGATCTCCGCCGCCCAGGCGACATAGCCCTTTTCCATGCGGAGCGAATTGAGCGCGCGATAGCCGACATTGGCGAGGCCCAGATCCTGGCCTGCTTGCCACAGGGTGTCGTAGACGTGGGCGGCGAACTCGCTGGGCACGTGCAGCTCGTAGCCCAGCTCGCCGGAATAGGAAAGGCGGACGGCCAGCGCGCGGGCCGAACCGACGGTGACTTCCTTGCAGCGGGCGTACGCCAGCGCGTCGTTCGAGAGGCCGCCGTCGACGACTTTCTCTAGCAACGCGCGGGAGCTCGGGCCGCAGACGTGGAGCACGGCGAAGGCGGAAGTCGCGTCGAAGGTAGTGACCGAGCCGTCATTTGGCAGGTGACGGTGGATCCAGTCGAAGTCGTGGGCGCCGAACGCGGTACCCGTGACGACGTAGAAGCGGTCCTCAGCCAGCCGGCAGATGGTGAGATCAGCTTCGATGCCGCCCCGCTCGTTGCAGAATTGGGTATAGACCGCGGTACCGTCGGGCTTGTCGAGGTTTGCGGCCGCGAGGTTTTGCAGTGCGGCGAAGGCGCCCGGCCCGCGCACCTCGAGCTTGGCGAACGAGGTCTGGTCGATAATGCCGACGGCCTCGCGCACGGCACGGCATTCGCCGGCGACTGCATCGAACCAGTTGCCCCGCTGGAAGGAGTGGACGTCCTTTGCTTCCGTGCCTTCGGGCGCGAACCAGTTGGCTCGTTCCCAACCCGCCTTGGAGCCGAACACGGCGCGCTTCTCCTTGAGTTGGGCATAAAGAGGGCTCTTGCGGACGCCGCGCGTGGTGTCGTGCTCCTCGAGCGGGTATTTCAGCGTGTAGTGCTTGCCGTAGAGCTCGACGGCGCGGGGGTACATGAAGGCCTTGGCGTTGTGGTGGGGGTAGAAGCGGCGGATGTCGAGGGACCAGAGGTCGAGGCTGGGTCGGCCGTCGATGATCCACTCGGCCATCATCTCGCCCGCACCACCACCACCGGCGATGCCATAGAGAAAGCCCGTCGAGACAAAGAAGTTGTCGAGTTCGTTGGCCTTGCCCATGACGAAATCGCCGTCCGCGGAATAGGGGATAGGGCCGTTCAGCAGCTGGCGCACGCCGACCTCGTTGATTATCGGGGTGCGCGAGGCCGCGCGCTCCGCCCAGGGCGAGAAGCGCTCCCAGTTCTCGGGCAGTAGCTGCTGTGCGAAGTCCTCGGGCACGCCGTTCTCGCCGAACGGGATGGTGTTGTCCTCCCAGGCGCCGACCACCATGCCGCGGACCTCGGGCTTCCAGTAAATCGAGATGTCCGGGTCGCGCACCGAGGGCATGTTGTCGGGCAGCTCGCCGGGCAGCGGGTCGGTAATCAGATACTGGTGTTCGAGCGCGCAGGCCGGCACCGCGACGCCGACCATCTCGCCGATATGACGGCCCCACATGCCGGCGCAATTGACCACGCTCTCGCAGGTAACAGTGCCCTGCTCGGTAATGACCTCGGTGATGCGGCGATCCTTTACGGTCATGCCCGTGACTCGGACACCCTGCTTGATGGTGGCCCCGTGCATGCGCGCACCGGCGGCGAGCGCCTGGGTCAGGCTCGCGGGGTCGGCGGTGCCGTCGGAGGGCACGTAGATCGAACCCTCGACGCCCTCAAGGCTCATGATCGGGAAGAGATCGCGGGTTTCCTCCGCCGTCAGAAGATGCATTTCGAGGCCGTAACTCTTGGCCAGGCTCATCTGGCGCTTGAACTCGAACATCCGCTCGGGCGACGAGGCGATGCGCAAGGACCCGTGGCGTTTCCAGTCGGTCGACTGGCCGGTCTCGGCCTCGATCTCCTCGTAGAGCGCGGTGGAGCGCTGGAGCATGCGGGTGGTGTTTCGCGAGGGACGGAGCTGGCCGATGATGCCCGCCGCGTGCCAGGTCGCGCCCTGGGTGAGCCCCGCCTTTTCCAACAGCAGGACGTCTTTCTTGCCGTTTTTAGCCAGGTGATAGGCGACGGAGCAACCGATGACACCGCCCCCGATGACGACGATTTCCGCGTGGCCTCGCATGGTTTCTCTCCCTTCGGGCGCGTCAAAAAAACTAGCAGCCCTGAACCGGGCCGAGTGATAGCACACGGACCGGGTCGGGCCAATTGATCGGGAGCAAGCCGGGCGCGAATTCGGGGTCTTTTTTTTAGTGGGTAAATTGCTTCACGCGCTTGGCTGCTTCGGGGTCGAGAAAGGCGCGCACGGTAGCGTCGGCCTCAAGTGCGATCGCGCCTTCGATGTCGATGCCGCCCGCGCGGTTGAGGACGCGCTTGAGATCGCGCACTGCGCCGTGGGGCAGCTCGGCGATGCGATTTGCCGCAGCCGCCGCCTCGTCGAAGACGGCATCGTCCGGGACCGCCTTCCAGGCGAGACCCATCTCGACAAGCTGGGCGGCGGTGTATCTCTCGGCGAACAGGAACATCTCGCGGGCCTTGGGCAGGCCGACCGAGCGGGGCAACAATGTGGTCGCCGCCCCGGTGGGAAACAGGCCCCAGGTGATCTCGGGAAAGAAGCAGCGGGTCGATTGGGCGAGCACCGCGAGATCGCAGTCGATCACCCATTCGAAGCCGCCGCCGACCGCCCAGCCGTGGATCGCGCCGACAACCATTTTTTCGCCGAGCACGAGTTGGCGGGTGATGACCTGGATCGAATCGACATAGGCTCGCGCGATCGTCTCGCCGCCGGTCTGATCGGCAAAGTCCTTGAGGTCGTCGCCGGCGCAAAACGCCCGGCCCGCGCCGCGCAGCAAGATCACCCGGACGCTATCGTCGGTCGCCGCGGCGTCAAGGGCGGCGGCAAAATCGGCCAGCAGCTCGCCGTTGAGCGCATTCAGCCGCTCGGGCCGGTTCAGCGTAAGCGTGCGCACGCCGTTTGCGTCGTCGGTCAGCACCGTTCCCGTCATGGCGATTGTTCCTCTCTCTCAGATGGTGCGTGCCCGGCCCTGCCAGAAGCGATCGCGGATCTTGCGTTTGAGAACCTTGCCGGTGTTACTGCGTGGCAGCTCATCCCAAAACTCGACGGATTTGGGTGCTTTTACGCTGCCGATCCGCTCCTTGCACAGCGCGATGATGTCCTCAGGGTTGGCGTGCTGGTGGGGCTTGAGCTCGACCACCGCCTTAACCGCCTCACCCCACTTCTCGTCGGGCACCCCAACCACTGCGCAATCCTGCACCGCGGGATGGCCGAGCACGGCCTTCTCGACCTCGGTGGAATAGATATTAAAGCCGCCGCTGATGATCATGTCCTTCTTACGGTCGACAAGATAGAGGTAGCCATCCTCGTCCTGGTAGCCGATGTCACCGGTAAGGTGCCAGCCGTCGCGGCTTGCGGTTTCGGTGGCGTCGGGATCGTTGACGTAGCCCACCATCACGAGGTCGCCGCGCACCGCGACCTCGCCCGTCTCACCAGCGGTAACCGGCTTGGCGTCTTCGTCGACCAGGCGGAGTTCGACGGCGGTGGTCGGGCGACCGCAGCTCCACAGCCGTTTCTCGCGCGTTGGGTCGCCGATTGCAAGATGGTCGGCGGGCGGCAGGATGGCCATGTACATGGGCACCTCGGCCTGGCCATAAACCTGCATCATGACGGGGCCGAAAATCTCGAGCGCCTCCTTAAGCTTGTCGACGGACATGGGTGCCGCCGCGTAAATGAAATACTCGAGTGAGGCGTAATCGAACTCGCGCACCCGGGGGTGGGCGAGCAGCATGTAGATCACGGTCGGCGGCAGGAACAGGTGGGTAACCCGGTGGCGCTCGATCGCCTGGAGGATGGCGAGCGGGTCAGGGCGGGCGAGGATGACCTGGGTGCCCGCCGCCTGCATCAGCGGCCAGGCGACGGCGCCGGCGGCGTGGGTCATGGGCGCGGCGACAAGGTGAACCGGCGGCGTCTTGGTAGGCATGTATTGCCATTGGGTTCGGCCATAGGTCTCGCAGGTCCGGTTGGTCCAGGCGCAGCCCTTGGGTTTTCCGGTGGTGCCACTCGACGAGAAGACGATGGCGAGGCGGTCGGGATCGTCGGGCCGGTCGCTAAATTCGCTTGCGCCACGGGTCGCAAGCTCGTCGAGCGACGCGTGCTCGCCCTCGACACGATCGAGGCAGACGGCATGATGGATGCCGGGTGCGTGCTTGAGCAGGCCCGCAATTTTGTTGGCGAAACTGCTGTGATAAAACAGCCACTCGCAGCCGGTACGGTCGAGGAGGTGGCCGTTTTCCTCGACCACGTTGCGGGCGTTGAGCGGCACCCAGGCGGCACCGGCGCGGAAGATGCCGAAGACAGCCATGAAGGCACGTAGGTCGTTCGGACTGTAGACGGCGACCGGTGCGTTGTCGGAGAGACCCGTAGCGGCCATGGCTGACGCGATCTGCCGAGAGAGAGTGGCAGCTTCAGCGTAACTGACGCCGCCACCACCATCCGCGTCAACCAGGGCCGGGCGGTCCGGCGCACGTTGCGCGCCTGCGTCGAGATAGTCGATCAGCCGCATGCCGTCTCCTGATTTAGCACGGGGCCATGGACGCGCCCCGGCTAGTCGAGACTAGACGGCCGGAAGAGCGCTATCAACGGTTCGATGGCGAGTTCGGAAGTGGAGGCATTGCGCCGTTGCCCGCAGGGTGGGCGACGGGGCCCTGGCCGGAGTGGGGTTCAGACGGGTCTTGCCTGACGCAGCGAATAGCCCATAGTCGGATGGATGGTTGCCGAGAGATTGCGTACGTAAAGGCTGATCCTCAATGAGCGCGTCGTTCCCGAATCTCTTTGCGCCGCTTGAGATCGGCGCCATGACCGCCAAGAACCGGATGTTTCTCTCCGGTCACCAGACCCTGCTGGTCAAGAACGCGGTGTCGGGCCCGGATCACGTTGCTTATTACGAGGCGCGTGCGGCCGGCGGTGTCGGGCTCATCATCATCGAAGTCGCTACGGTGCATGACAGCATTGTCCATTTCGCGGGCGGTACGATCGATGCCAGCAAGGACGCCTGTATCGCGGGCTATCGGCTGATCGCGGAAGCGTTGGCGCCGCACGATTGCCGTGCCGTGGCACAGTTGTTTCATCCGGGTCGGCAGCTCTATGACAGTGTCGATGGCAGCGCGCCGGTGGCTTATGCGCCCTCGGCGGTGCCCGACGAACGTTTCCACATCGTGCCCCGGCCGCTCAGCCAGCCAATGATCCAGAGCATTGTCGCAGGCTTTGGCGACGCTGCCCGGCGGGTCGAGGCGAGCGGCATCGACGGCGTCGAGATCGTTGCCTCGCATGGCTATCTGCCAGTCCAGTTCCTCAATCCCCAGCTCAATCTGCGGAGCGACGACTACGGCGGAAATTTTGATAATCGCCTACGTTTCCTGCGCGAGGTCATTGCGGATATTCGCGCCAAGACCAGTCTGGCGTTTACTGTGGGCATGCGGATTTCAGCCGACGATCTGAGCCCCGACGGGCTCGATCTCGAAGCGGTGACGGAGATCTGTGTGGCGCTCGACGGCGAAGGCGCGCTGGACTATTTTCACGTCACCGCAGGCACCGCGTCGAGCCTCACGGGTTCGACCCATATCGTGCCGCCGATGTTTCACGATACCGGCTACACGGCGCCGTTGGCGGAAGCAGTGCGCGCCCGCGTCGAGCGCCCGGTGTTTATCGCCGGGCGCATCAACCAGCCCCAGATCGCCGAAGACATCCTCGCCTCGGGGCAGGCGGATATGTGCTGCGTAACGCGCGCGATGATCAGCGACCCGGAGATGCCAAACAAGGCGAAGGCCGGCGCGCTCGACGATATCCGGGCCTGCATCGCGTGTAACCAGGCCTGCATTGGCCACGCGCTGCGGGGCTTTCCGCTCTCATGTATCCAGCACCCAGAATCGGGCCGCGAGCTGGCCTATGGTCGACGCGAGCCGGCTGATACGCCGCGTCGCGTGATCGTTGTAGGCGGCGGGCCGGGTGGCATGAAGGCGGCCTGCGTTGCCGCCGAGCGCGGTCACCGGGTCACGCTGTTCGAGAGCGCAAGCCGGCTGGGCGGACAGGTGCTGCTGGCCCAGGGACTTCCGGGCCGAGCCGAATTTGGCGGTCTCGTGACGAATTTTACCCGCGAGCTGGAGCGAGCCGGGGTCGAGGTAGTGCTCGAGCGCGAGGTCAGCCGGGCGCTGATCGACGACGAAGCGCCCGACGCCGTGATCCTGGCGACGGGCGGGCGCGCCCGGGCCACGTCGCTCAAGAATTGTGAGGGTGCCCATGTGGTCGATGGCTGGGACGTGGTCGCGGGTCGGGCCAATGTCGGGCAATCGGTGGTCATCGCGGATTCTCGCGCCGACTGGGTCGGTCTCGGCTTGGCCGAAAAACTGGCCCGCGACGGTTGCCGGGTGCGGCTATGCGTCAATGGCTACATGGCGGGGCAGATGATCCAGCAATATGTCCGCGATATGTGGTTGGGCAAGCTCAATTCTCTGGACGTGGAGATCGTACCCATGAGCCGGCTGTTCGGCGCTGACAGCGGCAGCGTCTATCTGCAGCACACCATGAGCGGCGAGGCCCTTATTTACGACGATGTCGATACTCTGGTGATGGCTGCGCCGGCGGAGCCGAACAGCGAGCTGGAAGCGATGCTCGACGGGATCGCGGCGGAGATCCATGTGATTGGAGATTGTCTCGCACCGCGCACGGCCGAAGAGGCAATTTTGGAAGGGTTACGGGCAGGCCTTGCCGTTTAAGCCGCGTGCCGTTTCGCCGGACCGCTTCGCCTGAGCGTGCGGTGTGGCCTAGCCCTGTTGCGCCAGACCCTGGTCGGGGCCAGAGCCCCGGCCATCGCCCTGCGGACGTTCG